>NZ_JABBGL010000007.1:0-265041 GCF_012927365.1 Sphingobium sp. TB-6
CCGGCGGAAAACCACCAAAACTCGCCATCACTGCCGTCATGAGAAAGCTCATCGTCACCGCAAATGCCCTGCTCAAGGCAGATCGCATCTGGCGCAAATCACTCGCTTGACCATCACGGATACTCTATGGTCGCAGCAGGGTCAGCATGACCCGCAGGCCGGGGCCATTCTCCGCCAGCGTCACGCCGCCATGGTGCAGCCGCGCCACCGCTTCCACGAGCGACAGGCCCAACCCCGATCCGGGCTTGCCCCGCGCCGGGTCGAGCCGGCCGAAGCGTTTGAGCGCGGCGGCATGGCTTTCCGCCGGGATGCCGGGGCCGTTATCGGCCACGCAAATCAGCAAATGACCGTCCTCCAGCGCGGCGCTCAGGTCGATGCGGTCGCCGCCCTCCGCATAATGAAGCGCATTTTCGATGAGATTGGCGAGCGACTGGCTCACCAGTTCGCGATGGAGCGGAAAGACCAGCGATTCAGGCGCGGAAACGGTCAGCGCAAAGCCGCTATCCTCCACCAGCGGGCCATAGATTTCGCCCACGTCGCGCAGCAATTCCCCGACATGGGTGTCGCGCCGCTGATCGCCGCCAAAGCCCGCCTCGGTCCGGCTGATCAGCAGCGCCGTGGTCAGCATGGAGCGCAGCGTCTGCGCCTCATGATGCACCTTTTCCAACGCATCGAGCGCGATGTCGTCGCGCGTCTGGGCGCTGGCCTGTTCGACGACGGAGATCAGGCGCGTCACCGGCGACTTGAGGTCATGGGCCAACCCGTCGGTCATCATCCGGAGCTGCGTGACCAGCGTGTCGATCCGCTCCAGCATGGCGTTGATCGATGCCCCAAGCCGGTCGAAGGCGTCGCCGCTACCGTCTGTCGGCACCCGCCGGTCGAGCGCGCCCACCGCGACATCATTGGCGGTCTGCGCGATGTCGGACACTTGCCGCGCCAATATGCGGCCCAGCATGATGGCGATGCCCAGCGCCAGCACCAGGCTCATGATGAAGGCGACGCTCAGCGCCTCCTCATAGATGCGCGCCAGTTGCAGGCTGTTGGAAATGACCATGCCGGTCAGCAATTGCCCGCCGCCCTTCAGCTTCACGGGGATGACGCCGATCGGCTCCGGCTCGTCGCGGCCGATGCGGTAGAGCGATATGATCCGCCAGCGTCCGTCGGCGGACAGGCTGGCGGGCCAGGCGCCCAGATTGCCGCTGACCGGGCGCCCCGCCGCATCGGTCTGCAGCAGCACGGCGCGTTCCCCCTCCACACCGCGGAAGCGGCGCGCGATTTCGCTGCGCAGGGCCGCCGCGCCGCCGCTTCGATGGAGGGCGAGCAGGTCGTCGCGGGTATCCTCCACCGCCTGCTGGTCGGCGGCGACGACGGTGCGCTGGCTCGCCTGCTGGACGAACAGCAGCACGCCGCCCGTCACCAGGAACTGGCAGAGGAAGGCCAGGCCCACGAACCGCCCGATGGTCGAGCGGGCAAAGGCGAACCAGCGGCGGGAGGGGAGGTTTTTAGCGATTGCTCCTTGGGCTCCTAGCCATGACGTAACACTAATGGCAAACGATCCGCCCTAATTCTCCGGCCCCAGCCGATACCCCATGCCGCGCACCGTATGCAGCAGCGGCCTGGAACCACCGGCCTCGCCGCCTTCGTCCAGCTTGCGGCGCAGGCGGCTGACATGCACGTCGATGACGTTCGTACCCGGATCGAAATGATAATCCCACACCCCTTCCAGCAGCATGGTGCGCGTCACCACCTGATCGGGATGGCGCAGGAAGAATTCCAGCAGGCGGAACTCGCGCGGTTGCAGGTCGATGGTGCGCGATCCCCGCTTCACCCGGCGGGAGAGCAGGTCCATCTCCAGATCCTCATGGCGCAAATTGGTGACGACCGCGCTGCCGCTGCCACCCCGGCGCAGCAGCAACTGCACGCGGGCCAGTAACTCGGCAAAGGCGAAGGGTTTCACCAGATAATCGTCGGCGCCGTTGGTCAACCCTTCCACCCGGTCCTCCGGCGTGCCAAGCGCGGACAGGATGATGACCGGCGTCTCGATCCCCGCGGCGCGCAGCGCCTTCAGCATCGCCATGCCGTCCATCGCCGGCATCATCCGGTCGAGGATGATCGCGCCATAGCTGCCGTCGCTCGCCAGGAACAGGCCGTCGCGGCCATTGTCCGCCTGGTCGACGGTGAAGCCCGCCTCGCTCATGCCCTTGGCGACATAGGCGGCGGTGGCGGCGTCATCCTCCACCACCAATATCTTGTGGCTCATCGTCCCCCTTCCGGCCGGTCCAGCATCACCACGCGCATGTGATCCGCATGTTTCAGCCCCAACGCTATCCGTGGCTGGGGATGGTGTAACAGATAGGCGCTGGCCTGATCCAGCGAACTGATCGGCGTGCCGTTCAGGCTGACCACGCCGTCCCCGACGCTGATGCCCAGCCGTGCCGCCTGGCCATCGGTTTCCATGCTGGTGACGATGACGCCGGGATGACCGTCCGTCAGGGTCACGCCGGGCAGGGCGCGGGCCTTGGCCGCGGCCGCTTCGAAATGGCCGTCCGTGGCGCGGCGCAGGTGCAGGAAGAAGGCGCCGCTCATCAGCAGCGCGCACAGGGCAAGCCCGGCCAGCAGCAATCCGGTGGCGTTCCTGTCGATCGAGCGCTTTGCCATCCGCCTCACTCCCCCGTCTCGCAAGGGCCGGGGAAGGATGTCGGGAGTCCATCCTTCCCCGGATGTGCTGACGTCAGGACGATTTCGGCGCGGGCCTGGCCTTCATGGCGTGATGGGCGGCATGGGTCATGTGATGCGGCCGGTGATGCGCTGCCATCTTGCGATGATGGGAGATTTTGCGATGGGACGGGCGCATGGCGGCGTGGTGCATCATGTCGTGCGATGAGCCCATGCATTCGTCCGTCACGCTTTTCGAGCAGGGCGGATAGGATTTGGGCGCGCTGGGGGCAGGCTGTGCCATGGCGCCCGTGCCCAGGCCCAGCCCCAGGGCGACGAGAGGGAAGATCAGATATTTCATGGATCGTCTCCTTCACTTTCCGGCGGCATGACATCTGCCTTTCTGCCGCCGGATGAAGGATGATGCTCATGGGGAGCCAAGTCATGTTAAGCTTTGTTCATGCCCCGGACGGAACGGGCGCGACGGCGACCCGCCCGGTCCGCTCCAGCTTACCCCAGCCCACGACCCAGCCGCCAATGGCCGAGGCGATGGCCCGCACCACCACCCAATACATGATCTGGCGATAGACGAAGCGCTGCGCGACCAGCAGATGCGGCGGATAACCCACGTCGCGATTGTCGAGCGCATAGGCGACCCAGCCGCAGAGCACGTCGATGCTGGTGAAGGCCAGCCAGTAAAGCCCCATGGTCCACACGTCGTTGCTGGTCTGCGCCCAGCCATGCTGATGCACCCGGACGATGGTGCCGATGATCGAGGTGACGAGCGCCAGATCGATGAGGGGAGAGATGGCGGCGAACAATATCTGGAACAGCCAGGCTTGCGGCAAACCGACCAGAGCAAGCCCCGTGGGCCGCCGATCGCGCAGGATGCGGCGATGCTTCCACAGGCATTGCAGCGTGCCGAACGCCCAGCGATAGCGTTGCTTGGCGAGCGTCCTGAAGCTTTCGGGCGCTTCGGTCCAGGCGACGGCTTCGGGATCGTAGGTGACGCGCCAGCCTGCGCGCTGGATCGCGATGGTCAGATCCTGATCCTCCGCCAGCGTATTTTCGGGATAGCCGCCCACCGCGTCCAGCGCCGCCCGCCGCCACGCGCCGACCGCGCCCGGCACGACCGTCATGGCGTCGAATCCGGCCAGGGCGCGGCGCTCCAGATTCTGCGCGGTGATATATTCGACCGCCTGCCAGCGGGTGACGAGGTTGACCCGATTGCCGACCCGCGCATCGCCCGCGACAGCGCCGATGGCCGGATCAGCGAACCAGCGGGCAAGGCGGGTTATGGTCCACGGCTCGAACTGGGTATCGGCGTCGAGGGCGATGACGATCTCGCCCGTGGCCTCGCGCAAGGCCCGGTTGAGCGCCGCCGCCTTGCCGCCATTGGGGAGCGTCAGCAGCGTCACGCGGGGATCGCCGGCAAAGGCCTGCGCGACGATGGCGCTGGTCGCATCCTTCGATCCATCGTCCGCGACGATCAGTTGCAGCGCCGGATAGTCGCTGGCCAGCACGCGGCGGACCGAGGTTTCGATGACCCGCGCCTCATTATAGGCGGGGATGATGACCGAAACGGTCGGCTGATATTCCGGCGGCACAGGCCGTCCCCGCCGCGCCTGGAACCAGGCGAGCAGCGTCATCAGCACCGCCCGCGCCAGCCCCAGCGAGATCGCGACATAGAAAATCCAGCCAAGCAGCGCGGAAAGCGCCGCCAGAACCACGAACACGGCGACATCCACGCGCACCGCCAGCAGGTCGCTGGCCTTGACCAGCGGCATGGCGGCCTGCGCGGGAAGCCCGGCAAGCTGCGACACCGGCACGAAGCGATAACCCTCCGCCCTCAACTGCGCGATGATCCGGGGCAGCGCCTCCACCGTCTGCGACCGTTCGCCGCCGCCATCGTGCAGCAGGATGACATTTTCCGATCGGTCGGCGCTGTTCGAATGCACCTGATCGATCACCTGCCGCACGATCGCGTCGGTCCCGGGGCGCTGCCAGTCATTGGGATCGACGTGCAGGCCGACCACCGTATAACCCAGCTTCTGCGCCGCCAGCGCCGGTTCCAGTTCGTCCGCCGTGGTCGGCTCCGCATCCCCGAAATAGGGGGCGCGGAACAGCCGCATGCTGTGCCCGGTATAGGCCTGCACCAGCCGCTGCGTGGCGTTGAGCTGCAACCGGGTCGGCTCCTCGGACCAGGTGGCGAGGTTGGGGTGGTCGTAGGTGTGGTTGCCGATCTCATCCCCGTCCGCGACGATCCGTTGCAGCAGCCCCGGATGTTCCAGCGCATTTTCCCCGATCACGAAGAAGGTCGCGGGCGTATGCATCTGCTCCAGCACTTTCAGGATTTTCGGCGTCCAGTCCGCATCCGGCCCGTCGTCGAAGGTCAGCGCCAGCATCTTCGGATGCTGCGCGCCGGTGCGCTGTACCTGATAGGGCGTTGGCAGCGCATCATAGTTTTCATGCTCGATCGCCCCCTGCGGCCCGAAGGCGACGGCGCGATGGCCCTCCGTCGGCGTGGCGGTGATCCGCAATATCTCGCCCGCCCCCTCGACATCGGTGCTGAGCATACTCGTTACGATACTCAGGTTCGGGCGGCCGCCATTGCGCCAGGCGGTCAGGTCCGCCCAGATGCCGGGGTCTTCGCTGCCCAGCCGCCACAAGGCGACGCTCTGGATGCCGAGGCGCTTCAGCACCAGCAGTTCGTTCCAGCTCGCGGCGGCGTCCAGCATCCAGATCTGGTGGCGCTGCCCCGCCTCGTCATAGGCGAAGCCCGCATTGCCGCTGGCCGCGTCGTAAAGCGGGCGCGCATCGCTGTCATGCGCGGCGAGCCAGGCTTCGTCCAGCGATAGCGCATCGGCGGTGCTGCGGCCTTCGGCGCCATGCCAGTCATAGGCATAGCTGCCGAGCGCGACGATGATGTGATTGGCGCCGATCTCGTGCAAGGCGATCTCCGCCTGCCGCGCGAACCAGCCCTGCGCGGCGATCGGACCGGGCTCGCCGCCCTGCCAATGCTGGTCGTAATCCATCAGGATCACCCGGTCGGCCACGGCGGCGAAGCGGGCGAGCGGCCAGCCTTCCTCGCCGGCGGGCACGGTCAGCGCGATTTTCGTGCCATGGGGCATGGCGGCGCGCAGCATGTGGAGGAAGCGCAGATAGCCGGGCATGGCGCTGCCCGGCAGCGATTCGAAGTCCATGACCATGCCGGCCTCATGGCGGCGCGCGACATAAGCGCCGAGCTGCCGGGCGAGCGCCTGCGCGGCGGCGGGATCGCGCAGCAGTTGCGCCGCGCCCGCGCCGTCCCAGCTTTCCTTGCCGATATTCTGCACCATCGGCAGCACCTTGGGCGGACGGGGCATGGCGGCGATCATGCGGTCGAACGCCGGATCGGTCGCGACATGGATCGGCTTGCCGGGGCCGGGCACGGCGATCAGCGCGGGCACCACCCAGTCGAGCTGTCCGACATGGCGGCGCAGCGACGCAATGCTGCTTTCTTCGCCGGGAACGTAGAAGCCGACATTCAGCGGCCGGGCCTGGACCTGATGCTTGCCCCAATGCGGCAGCCATTTGGCGATGTCCCGGCGCAGGGTGGAGATGCCCGACAGGCGCGCCGCATGGGGCTGAGGAAGCGGCAGGGCGAGATCGCGCTCCGACGGCACGGCGACCAGCGTGGTGGCAAAGGCGATGGCGGCGAGCAGGATCGAAAGCAATCCGCCCGCCAGCAGGCGCCGCGCCCAAAGCCCCCTGCGGCCGGTGGGATCGAAGAAGATCGGTCTGCTCATGGTTCGCGCTGTCGCCCTGTTTTAGGGGTCCGCCTTTACGCGCCAGGCCTTGCCGGGCCGATGAGCCGTTCATGAAATATTGGTCATGATCGGGAGTGGGGGAGGATTTTATGTCCGCCCAATCAAGCTTTTCTACCCCCTCGATCAGCAAAGCTTGAAAGACAAATCTCTACCTGCAAACTAGATAAGAAGCCGTCTCGATTCGGCAGGGGAGAGGACAGATGGAATGGCGCTCGGCAATCGGTCGGCATTGGGGTCGCTGGAGCGACGCCATGAAGCGTGAATTGCTGCGGGAGCCGGACCGCGTCCTGATCGATCGCGGGCCTGACGCCGTCGCGCTCATGCAGGACAACGCCAGCGATAGGGCGGAGATTTTGGAACCGTCGCTCGATCTGCGGTGAAAATGCTCTAACGGGCTTGTCCTTCCCGACTCCGCTTCCGATATCGCGGCCATCGTCCGGACGGCTTTCGCGCCGCTCCATCCATGGATTTCAGGGAGATATTATGTCAGCCACCGCCCGCGCCGTGACCCGCGCCGTCGAACCGCTTTTCCTTGACCGCTGGTCGCCGCGCGCCTTCGATTCCTCCGTGATCCCGCAGGAGGATCTGGACACCATCTTCGACGCCACCCGTTGGGCGCCCTCCGCCTTCAACTATCAGCCCTGGCGCCTGCTCTACGCCACCCGCGACAGCGCCGACTGGAACCGCTTTCTGGGCGTGCTGCTGCCCTTCAACCAGAGCTGGGTGCAGAATGCCTCGGCGCTGGTCTACATCCTGTCCGACACGCTGATCGCCGCGCCGGGTTCGGAAGAGGCCAAGCCCTCGCACAGCCACAGCTTCGACGCGGGCGCGGCCTGGGCGCTGCTGGCGTTGCAGGCGACGCGGCTCGGCTATCACAGCCACGCCATGACCGGCGTCGATTTCGACAAGGCGCGGGTGGAACTGGGCGTGCCCGACCGTTTCCGCATCGAAGCCGCCGTCGCGATCGGCCGCATCGCGGACAAGGCGATCCTGCCCGAAGCGCTCCAGTCACGCGAAGCGCCGAGCGGCCGCAAGGATATCGCGGAGTTCGTCACGGCGGGCAATTTCCCGGCGTAAGGCGGGATAGAGTCGCTTAAATCTTATTTGCACACCGTGCTCCTGCGAAGGCAGGAGCCCAGTTCCAACGTCTGATCTGGGTTCCCGCCTCCGCAGGAACGCGGTGCTGCATGAAGCCCCCCCCCTCAAATCCGCGCCAGCGCCTCCGCCGTCGCGTCCATCGTCCCCGGCTCCTGATCGCCGGTCAGGGCGTAGGACATGTCGCCGCGCCGCCAATAGGCCACCGATTGCCTGCCCTCCCGCACCGCATCGGGATGTTCGGGCGCGGCGGTTTTTTCATGCACGGCGAAGATCGTCATCCTGTGCCCCGCATCGGTGCGCACCGCCATCAGCAGCGCGGGAGCCTTGTCGGTCGGGAATAGCTGGACGTCGGTGACATGCCAGTCGTCGGGCAGTTGCGGCATGGCGATGCGGGTGTTGAGCGCGACTTCCCGCGCATCGAAGCGGGGCGCTTCGATCTGCGAATTCATGTCGGCGCGCAGCATCGCGATCCGGTGCGAGGCGACCGCATAGCTGACATAGGCAGGCGGGCGTTCGAAGCCCACCATCCACACGGCAAAGGCCGCCGCCAGCCCCGATGTCGCCAGGCCCATCGGCATCATCCGGCGCCAGCGGCTTTTCGGCGGGTGCGCCAATCGTTCGGCCATTTCCGCCAGACCGGCAGGCACCGGCCGGCCGTCCTGCGTCAGCATGCAAAGCCCGCTGCGGACGCTGAGGTCGCCCATGACCCGGGCGGCAAGGTCGGGCTGATGCGAGAGATGGGTTTCGACGACGAAGCGCCGCTCCACATCCAGCTCGCCGTCGACATAGGCGTCAATCTCCTGATCGGTAATTTTCAGATCGGTTGGGCGATCAGTCATCGCTTCCTCCTATCAGCCGGAGGCCAGCTCCACCCGGCTGCCCCTGTTCCCTTTCTCTCAATGCCGCGCGCGCCCGCGCCAGCCGCGACATCACCGTGCCCACCGGCACGCCCAGGGTTTCCGCCGCCTGCTGGTAGCTGAAACCCTCTATCGCCGTCAGGTGCAGCACGGCGCGATGATGTTCGGACAAGGCGGCAAACTGCCGCGCAATCTGGACCAGCCGGGCATGTTCCTCCTGCCCCGGCTCCAGCCGGTCGACCAGCGTTTCGGCAAAGCGGCTGTTGCGCCGCGCCTCCGCCGCCTCGCGCCGCTTGGCGGAGAAGAAGACATTATGGACGATCGCGAGCAGCCAGCGGCGGCGGTTGCGGTCGGGCTGGAACGTCTCCTGCCGCTCGATGGCGCGGACGAGGGCGTCCTGCACCACATCGTCGGCCTCCTGATCGTCGCGGGTCAGCGACCGGGCATAGCGCCGCATCGCGGCCAGATCGTCCCTGATGTCTGAACCGTCGTCCATCATCCTGCTGTCATGCCGCCCAGGCCGCCGGGGTGGCAAGCGGCATGTGCAACGCCTCGGCATAGCTGCGCGCCACATCCTCCAGCACATCGTCCCAGGTGAAGCGCGCCGCCGCCTCGGCCGCCGCAGTGCCCAGCGCGGCGCGGCGATGCGGCTGGCGGACCAAACCGGCAACCGCCGCCGCATAGGCTCCGACATCCTTGGGCGGCACCAGCAGGCCGGTGCGCCCTTCGGTTATCAGGGCCGACGCGCTGGGCACATTGGCGGAGACGATGGCGAGGCCCGATGCCATCGCCTCCAGATTGACGTTGCCGAAGGCTTCCGTGACCGAGGGGTTGATGAGGATGTCGGCGCTGGCGACGGCGCGGCCCAAAGCCTCGCCCGACAAATGGCCCATGAAGGTGGCGTTGGGCAGCCGTTCGGCCAGCCAGCCCCGCGCCGGTCCCTCCCCGACGATCAAGGGCCGGACGGCCAGCCCCTGCGCCCGGACGGCGTCGATGGTTTCGGCAAAGATGCGCAGACCCTTTTCCAGCACCAGCCGGCCGAAGAACAGCGGCACCATATCCTCCGCATCATAGCCGAGGCTGGACCGCAAAGCCTGATCGCGCAGCGCCGGGCGGAAACAGGTGGGGTCGATGCCGCGCCCCCACAGGGCGACGCGCCCGGTTCCGAGCCGGGCCTCCATGTCCCGCGCGATCGGCCAGGTGGGACAGAGAATCCGGTCGCAATCGCCATAGAAGCGGTCGAGATAGCGCTCCACCGGCCCGCGCAGGAAGGACAGGCGGTAATAGTCGAGATAGGTTTCGAAGCGGGTGTGCAGGCTGGCGACCACCGGAATGCCTTGTGCGCGGGCATGTTTCTGCGCCTGCCGCCCCAGCAGGTCGGGGGCCGAGAGATGGACGATGTCGGGCGCGAACGCCTCAAAATCCTGCCGGGTGGCGGGAGGGAAACCCAGCGCGACGCGATATTCGGGACGGCCGGGAATGCTGATCGATCGGACGGAGCGCACATCGCCCACCGACTCGAACGCCTTGCGCGGCGCGGTGGGCGAATAGATGCGCACCTGCGCCCGCACGCGATGCAGCAGATAGGCGACCAGCCGGTTGAGCGCCTGATTGGCGCCATCGCGCACGCAATCATAATTGCCGGAAAACAGCGCGACACGCAGCGGACGGCCCAGCGCGCCCGTCAGCGCGAGGCGGGATTCGGGAAGGCGCATATGGTCGGCGCGAAGGTCGGCGGCGTTGTTCATGCCCGGTATACGCGGGGCGGGGGCGGTCTATTCCCTCCGGATGCGGGGCGTTTACAGGAAAATGACCGACGCTAGGCCGTAAACTCATGAATGTCGCGTTCGAGGCGCCAAAATGGCGAACATATCGGGCCGAAATGCGCGCCGCGAAGGTTGGACACCTTTGCAAGCGCATTTTGGTTCGAGATGGAAGCCATTTTGGCGTCCTGCAGATTTGACCAAAAAGGCCCATCCCGGCGTCGAGAGGGCTTGAAATATCGACATATTCCTGCGCCCTCTCTCCTTGTGCTGGGCCTTTTTGCCTCAAACCTCGAGCGCGACATTAATGAGTTTACGGCCTAGATTGAAGATGTGACTCGGCTCCGACCTCGCTTCATTCTGGCGCTCGCATTCCTGGCGGCGCTGCTCGCGGGCGCTGCCGCCTATTGCCGCTATCTCGGCTATCCGAACGGACGGGTCTTCACCGTCGTTCCGGCTACGACACCAGGGGAGGGCGGCACCGTAGCGGTCTTCTTCTCCGGCGATATGGGGTTCAATGCGGGCATGGGGCCAGTGATCGCCGGTCATATGGCGCAGGGCGGTCTGCCGGTGCTGGGCTTCAATTCTCTGACCGCCTTCGCCCGCCGCCAATCGCCGGAGGAAAGCGGCAAGCTGGTGGAGCAGGCGGCCCGCCGCGCCCTGGCCCTGCCCGGCGCGCGCAGGCTGGTGCTGGCCGGGCAATCCTTCGGCGCGAACATGCTGCTCGCCGGGCTGGAACGCCTGCCGCCTTCGCTGCGCGCCCGGATAGCCATGGTCGCGCTGATCGTGCCCGCCGACACCATGCTGTTCCGCGCAACGCCGGGCGGGGTGTTCGACTTTGGCGACGACGGCCCGGCCGCGCCCGCCGCCCATGCGCTCGACTGGGCGCCGGTGATCTGCATCCACGGTCTGGCGGAGAGCGGCAGCCTCTGCCCCGGCTGGCGCCAGTCCAATGTCCGCATCATCGGCTTGCCCGGCGGCCATTTCCTGCGCGACGACAGCGCGCTGGTGGCGGCAACCCTGCTCCGCGCCCTGCCAACCGCCCCGAACATTGCCAAAAGTTCAGACAGAGCAGAGCCTCCCGCAATCTGAAAGGGTCCAGAAGCGGTGATCGTTCCGGGGAAGGATGGGTCATATGGCGATGGGGAGGCTTTGGGCAGCGCTGGCGCTTCTGGCTACGGCCGCAAATGTGCCGGTCCCTCAGCCCGAAGGCCGACAACCCCAAGGATTGTGGCTCGGCCCGCATAATAATGTCGCCGTGCGCACCGGACCCTGCGGCGACCGGCTGTGCGGCTGGATCGTCTGGGCCGACCGCGAAGCGCAGGCCGATGCGCGCGACGGCGGCACAGCCCGGCTGGTCGGCACCGAATTGCTGGAAGACTATCGCGCCGAGGGCAAGGGACAATGGCGCGGCACCGTCTTCGTCCCCGATCTGGGCCGCCGCTTCAGTTCGCAGATCAGCCAGCTTTCGCCGGGCCAGTTGCGGGTCAAGGGCTGCATATTGGGCGGTCTGATCTGCAAGTCGCAGCTCTGGACCCGGATCGAGCGGTTGCCGGGGCAGTCATGATCGATTTTCGCCACGCCCGTCTCTGGTTGATACCCGGCCTGCTGGCGGGGGCGGGCTTGCTGCTGTCGACCGTCAACGTAATGAACCCGGCGCGGGCGGCGGCCGATCCTGTGCCCGGCGCGACGGGACCGATCGCGGAAAGCCGCTACAGCCTTCCGCCCATGGGGCTAATCGCAGTCTACCGGCCCGCGGGCGTGCCGAACGGAGTGGTGCTGGCGCTCTCAGGCAGCAATGGCTGGGACGATGACAGCGCCGACACCGCCCGCGCCCTGGCGGCGCGGGGCGCGCTGGTGGCGGGCATCTCCACCCCCTCCTTTCTGACGGCGTTGCAGGCTTCGCACCGCTGCATCAATCCCAATTACGGCATCATCGCCCTGGCTCGCGACCTGCAACACCGGCTGGCGCTGCCCATGTACAGCAAGCCGATCCTGATCGGCCGGGGCGAAGGGGCGGCGCTCGCCTATGCGACGCTCGCCGCCGGACCCAATGGCGCGTACAAGGCGGTGTTCTCGCAGGACTTCACGCCGCTTCTGGACGGTGGCCGGTCCTGGTGCCGGTCGGGCAGCCTGAAGGTCGCCGCCATCGCTCGTCCCCATCATGGCTTCGCCTTCGCCCCCAGCCGCCGACTCCCTTCGCCCTGGATCGCGCTGGCCGAAGCCCCGCGCCCCGCATTGCAGCGCTTCGTCGCCCGCACCGGCAGCGGCAGGCTGGTAACCGTCGCGAGGGGAGAGGGGGAGGTCGCGCTGCTCTCCCAGATTCGGCCTTTCCTCGCCGCGCCACCCGCCGATGCCGCGCTGCCCACCGGATTGCCGCTGAACATCGTCACCGACGCCGCCGCGCCGCGCACCGACATGATGGCGGTCATCTATTCGGGCGACGGCGGCTGGGTCGGGCTGGACAAGGATGTGGCGGGCCAGCTCGCCCAAGCGGGCATCCCCGTCGTCGGCGTGGACAGCCTGTCCTATTTCTGGAGCGAGCGCACGCCCCACGGCGCCGCCCGCGATCTCAGCGCCATCATCCGGGGCTATTCCCGCCATTGGCGGCGGCCCCGCGTCCTGCTGGTCGGCTACAGCTTCGGCGCGGATGTGCTGCCCTATATCGTCGGCGGCCTGCCCGCGCCCCAGCGCGCTCAGGTGCGGCGTCTCTCGCTGCTGGGCCTCAGCCCCAGCGCCGATTTCCAGTTTCACATGAGTAGCTGGCTGAACATGGATTCGAACCGCCAATATCCGACCATTCCCGCCATAGCGCGGCTGCGCGGCCTGCCCATGCTCTGCGTGCGCGGAACGCTGGAAAATGACAGCGCCTGCCCCTCCATCCCCCAAGGATTGGCGCAGATGGTGGTCGTGCCCGGCGGCCATCATTTCGACCGCAACGCCCCGCTGCTGGTGACTCATATGCTCAAGGGGCTGACGATATGATCCTGGTCGAACGGATCAAGGCCTGGAAAGCGCCGCTGACGGTCGCCGTCACGCTGGCAGTGGCGGCGCTGGGGCTGGTGACGCTGCACGGCCTGCTGGCGGAGGTGCGGCTGAAGGATATTCGCCATGCCGTGCACCTGATCGCGGGCTGGCGGCTGGCCGGGGCGCTGGCGCTGACGGCGGCGAGCTATGTCGCGCTCACCTTCTACGACTATGTCGCGCTGCGGATCGTCGGGCGGCCCTTGCCGTGGCGGACGGCGGCACTCGCCTCCTTCTGCAGTTACACGCTCAGCCATAATCTGGGCCTGTCGCTGCTGACCGGCGGGTCGGCGCGCTACCGCATCTACACCGCTGCTGGCCTTGAGGGCGGCGACATTGCGCGCATCATCGCCTCGGCGGGCCTGTCCTTCTGGGGCGGGGTGTTTGTGCTGGCGGGCGCACTGATGCTGGTCCATCCGGCGGATATCGGCATCATGGGATGGACGATCGGCATGCCGTTGCAAAGGCTGGCGGGCGGGGCGATCCTGATCCTGACGATGGCGGCGCTGTTCGTCCTTGGCCCCGGCCGCGCACCGCGCCTGTTCGGCTGGAGGCTGGCGTTGCCGACCAGGACGCAGGCGGCCGCCCAGATCGGCGTCGCCAGCATCGACCTCGCCGCCGCCAGCGCCGCGCTGTTCATCCTGGTGCCGGGCATCGCACCGGCGCTCTATCCCACGCTGTTCCTGGCCTATGCGCTGGCGATCATCGTCACTTTGGTCAGCCATGTGCCCGGAGGCCTCGGCATATTCGAGGCGGTGATCCTCGCCGCCCTGCCCGATGTGGACAGGCCCAGCCTGCTGGCGGCGCTGATCGCCTATCGCCTGATCTATTATCTGATCCCCTTGCTGCTGGGCGTCATCGCCATCGCCCTGCATGAAGGCAATAGCTGGCGCCATCCCGTCAGCCGGGTGCTGGATGGGGCACAGGCGGCTGCATCCGGCATGGCGCCGGTCATGCTGTCGCTGCTGGTGGCGGTGGGCGGCGTGATCCTGCTGATTTCCGGCGCCTTGCCCGCGATCCAGCACCGCATGCACATCGTCACCGACTGGCTGCCGCTGACCTTCGTAGAGGCGTCCCACTTCGCCGCGAGCATCATCGGCACGCTGCTGATCCTGCTGGCATCGGGCCTCTATCGCAGGCTCGACGCCGCCTTCTGGATGACCCGAGCGCTGCTGCTGGCGGGCGCGCTCTTCTCGCTGATCAAGGGACTGGACTATGAGGAAGCGAGCGCGCTGCTCCTCATCGCCGCGCTGCTGCAATGGACGCGGGGCGCCTTCTACCGCCGCACCAGCTTCACTGCCGAAGCGCTGACCCCCGCCTGGATCGCGACGCTGGCGGTGGCGGTCGGCCTGTCGATCTGGATCGGCTTTTTCGCCTATAAGCATGTCGATTATCAGAACGACATATGGTGGCATTTCGGCCCGCACGCCAACGCCGCCCGCTTCCTGCGCGCAGGCCTCGCGAGCGCGGTGCTGGCGGTCGGCGCCGCCTTCTGGCGCATGTTCCGCCCCGCGACCGCGCCCCTGCATGTCGACCGCCCCTCCACCGCCTTCAGCGCGGACGCTTTGGCGCTGGCTGAGCGGACCGACGCCTTCCTTGCGACCACCGGCGACAAGCTGTTCCTGACCTCCGACACTGGCCGGGCCTTCGTCATGTATCAGGTGCAGGGGCATAGCTGGATCGTCATGGGCGACCCTGTCGGAGACCGGACGGAATGGCCCGACCTGCTCTGGCAATTGCGCGAGATGGCGGATGCCGAACAGGGCCGCCTGCTGCTCTATCAACTGAGCCTCGACGCCCTGCCGCTGGCGATCGACCTGGGTTTCGCCATCGTCAAATATGGCGAGGAGGCCCGCGTCGACCTGCATCATTTCACGCTGGAGGGGCCGGACGCCAAGCCGCTGCGCTATGCCGAACGCCGCGCCATGCGCGAAGGCGCGATCTTTGAGATCGTGCCCGCGCCCGCCGTCCCGCCGTTGCTGGAGGAACTGGAGGCGATTTCCGACGAATGGCTCACCGCCAAGGGCCATGGCGAAAAGGCGTTCAGCGTCGGCCGCTTCGACCCGGCCTATATCGCGGCCTGCGATTGCGCCCTCGTCCGGCAGGATGGGCGCATCGTCGCCTTCGCCAATATCTGGGCGACCGCCAATCGCCGCGAGTTATCGGTCGACCTGATGCGCCATGCGACGCAAATGCCCTATGGCGCGATGGACTTCCTGTTCATCCGCCTGATGCAATGGGCGCGCAGCCAAGGCTATGACTGGTTCACCCTGGGCCTGGCCCCGCTTTCGGGCATAGAGGCGCGGCGTCTCTCGCCCTTCTGGGCCAAGGCGGGCGCCTTCTTCTTCCGCCATGGCGAGAGCTTCTACGGCTTTGAGGGGCTGCGCGCCTATAAGGACAAATATGCCCCCCGCTGGGAGCCGCGCTTCATCGCCGGGCCGCGCGGCATCTCCCTGTCCCGCGGGATGATCGACCTGCAAAAGCTGGTCGGCGGCGGACCGGGAAGCGCGGCGACACGGACAAGGCGGCGCAGGCCGGTTGCATCGCCTGCGGTGGGATTGAACGATGGGAACGACGCGTTGTCGGAGCCTCTGGCGTCGATGGGCGTGGGTTGAGATTTTCGGTGGAGCGAGCCGGAATTGAGCGACGCTAAAAGGGTGGATTGGCGACAGTCCGGTTCTGGGAGCCGAGTGCGAATTCCTGCCGAGATATGTCCAGCATCACGTCCTATGGCGTATCAGTCGCAGTTTTCATGATCTTAGGAAAGCTAAACCCCACGTAATCGATGATTCCTTGTTCTCGAACGGAAAGGGCAATTTGCATTTGCTTTTTACCATCGCGGGCGGCTTTTGCATCATTCAAAGAAAATTCACAGACTAAAATGAATTTATCAGGTTCAAGTTTAGTGATAAACTGGCATGATATTAAACGAATATCTCTGAATTCTGAATAGATAATCCGTGAACTATCCTTAATGCCTTTCAATCCTGATTGACTGGAAAAATCATTTTTACCATTTTTATAATTGATGGTTGATCTTTCATCGATATATTTTTCGATGCTTCCCCAGTTTTGCATCGTGAAATCATGGCTAAATCTCTTAGCGACGTCACAGTTGAGGACATCCATTCGATCACAGAACGAAGTCGATAAAAAGACCGGAGGCTTGGGTTGGGCGCGAACACACTCTACGGGAAGAACTGAAGCGGCCCCATATATCAACAGCCCTAGGTTGGCCCCGATTATTGCTTTGCCTCTATAAGCCATTCGAATAATCCTAAATCTCCAAACCGACATCTGCTTTCGGGGAATATGACTGTCAATCTGGATGGCCATTTCTGGTCGCCAGCAGCCATGCCCAAACCCCACCCCAAAAACGGTGAGGCCCGGTCCTGCTAGCGCAGGCCGAGCCTCATTCCCTCTCCAAACTGATGAACGGGATCAGCCGTCGTAATCGCCGCCGATATTCTGGTTGCGCGGCGGCGCGGCGGCGGTCAGGCGCAGAGCCTCCGCCGACTGGGCGATCGAACCGATTTCGTCCGGCGTATCGTCGTCGTCGATCTGCACCTTCTGCAGCGAAGCGACGAGCGAATCATGCAGATCGACCGGCAGGACGGTTTCCTCCGCGATCTCGCGCAGGGCGACGACGGGGTTTTTGTCGCGGTCGCGGTCCAGAGTCAGCTCTGCGCCGCCCGAAATCTCGCGGGCGCGCTGCGCGGCAAGCAGGACGAGGTCAAAACGGTTGGTAACCTTGTCGACGCAATCTTCGACGGTAACGCGGGCCAAACGGGCGCTCCTGAACCAAGAGAAATCGTGAAAGGCGCGCCTAACAGCGCCCGCATCAAGAGTCAATGAAAAGCCCATAAAGTCGTGGCCAGCCGCCCCAAATGCGGGCATGAACGGAGCATGGCAAGCATCGGGCAGGCAGAGCCGCGGCGTGGCGAGGAGCAGATCGGCCTGTCGCTGCACGCCAACCGCCTGCGCGTGATCGAGGCGGGACCGGCGCTGCGGCAGGCGCTGGTCGACCTGATCGACGGCGCGCATGAGAGCCTCAAGCTCTATTATTACATCTTCGCCGCGGACGGCAGCGGGCAGTTGATCCTCGACCGGCTGGTCGCGGCGCGGGCGCGGGGAGTGGCGGTCACGCTGATGATCGATGCCTTCGGATCGGGGGCCACGCCGCTCGCCTTTTTCGATCCGCTGGCGGCGGCGGGCGGGCATTTCGGCCGCTTCGGCGCGCGCCGCTCGATGCGCTATCTGATCCGCAATCATCAGAAACTGGCGATTGCCGACGACCGACGGCTGCTGATGGGCGGCTTCAATGTCGAGGACGGCTATTTCGGGATTCCGGCGGAGGATTGCTGGCACGACATCGGGCTGCTGGTGGAAGGGCCGCAGGTGCAGGCGATGGCGAGCTGGTATGGCCAGCTCTGGCGCTGGGTTTCGACGCGCAAGCAGCGTTTCCGCACGCTGCGCCGCATGGTGCGCAACTGGCACAGCCCCCTCCACAGCGTTGCGGGCGAGCCGATGCGCTGGGTGATCGGCGGCCCGACCCGGCGGCTCAGCCCCTGGGCGCAACTGGTGAAGCATGATCTGGAGCGGGCGCGGCGGCTCGACATGGTGGCGGCCTATTTTTCCCCGGGCCGGGGGATGCTGAAACGCCTCGCTTATGCGGCGCGGTGGAAGGGGTCGCGCCTGGTCCTGCCCTCCCGGTCCGACAATGGCGCCACCGTCGCGGCGGCGCGGCTGCTCTACGGCCCCCTGCTCAAGCGCGGGGTGGAGATATGGGAATATCAGCCCTGCAAGCTGCATATGAAGCTGATCGTGGTGGACGACGCGGTCTATATCGGCTCGGCCAATTTCGACATGCGCAGCCTGTTCCTCAACCTGGAGATCATGCTGCGGGTGGAGGATGCGGGCTTTGCTGAAGCGATGCGCGCCTTCATCGACCGGCGCGTCGAGCAAAGCCGGCAGATCACGCTGGCGACACACCGCGCCCAGCGCAGCCTGCCGACCCTGATCAAACAGTGGATCAGCTATTTCCTGGTCGGCGTGCTGGATTACACCGTGACCCGCCGCCTCAACTTCCGCAATCCGGACGCCGATTAGGGCGGGGGGAGTAAGCCGGTGGCGGAGCGGGAGTCCGCCTAACTAGCGTCCAGCCGCATCCGGATGCCTCCACAATAACGGCTAAAATAGGCGGATTTAGTGAAGGTCTGCCACTCCCCTTGTCCGAATGCGTCCCGTTGCGTTCCCATAAAACCACGCTATTATCGGGGAGCATTTTTGGGAACGCGATGCCGAGGCGCCATTAGGGCGATCTAAGGGCAGGTTCGGTTCCCTGACAGGGAGCCATAATGCCCAAGAAGCTCAGCAACGTGCTCACGCCCTTGGCGGTGAAGAATGCAAAGCCGGGTCGCCATGCCGATGGTGGCGGGCTGCATTTGCTGGTGAAGGAAAGCGGTGCCCGGTCATGGGTCTATCGCTTCATGCTCAACGGCAAGTCGCGCGACATTGGGCTTGGCGCGGCTGGACCGGACGGCATTTCCCTTGCCGATGCCCGCGATGCCCGCGACGCGCTGCGCCTCAAGGTCAAGGCGGGAACTGATCCCCTTGAGGAGCGCCAGCGGGAGGCCGCTGAGGCCCTTGCGGCGGCTCAGGCGGCGCAGGTCGCCGGAGTGACGTTCAAGGCCGTTGCGGAAACTTACATCGGCGCGAATGAGGGTAGCTGGCGCAATGACAAGCACCGGCAGCAATGGAAGAACACGCTGGCCACTTACGTCTATCCCGTGATCGGAGAATTGCCCGTTGCCGAGGTCGGGACTGCGCACGTCCTGCAAATCCTTGAGCCGATCTGGAAAGCCAAGGCCGAGACTGCCAGCCGCGTGCGGGGACGCATGGAAACGATCCTCGATGCCGCCAAGGCGCGGGGATACCGGGAGGGCGAAAATCCTGCCCGGTGGCGCGGCCATATAGCGCAAATCCTGCCTGCCCGGTCCCGGCTCACACGCGGCCACCACAAGGCCATGCCCTATGAAGCGATCCCGGTATTCGTCGCCGCGCTGCACAAGCGGGAGGCCATCGCGGCGCTGGCGCTGGAATTTACGATCTTGACCGCTGCCCGCACCGGGGAGGTGATCGGCGCGAAGTGGGATGAGGTCGATTTGGAGAGGGCAATCTGGACGATCCCTGCCAGCCGCATGAAGGCTGGCAAGGAACATCGCGTGCCCCTGTCGCCGCGCGCGGTGGAGATTTTGAAGTCCACGCAAGGGCTGCGCAAGGAATGGCTGTTCCCGGCAACCAAGGGTGGAAAAATATCCGGTATGGCGATGACCATGCTGCTTCGCCGGATGAAAGTTGACGTGACCGTGCACGGCTTCCGTTCGGGCTTCCGCGACTGGTCCGCCGAATGCACCGGCTATGCCCATGAGGTCGCGGAAATGGCCTTGGCGCACACTATCGAGAACAAGGTGGAGCGGGCCTATCGGCGCGGCGACCTGTTCGACAAGCGGCGGCGGCTCATGGACGATTGGGCCACCTATTGCGCCACGATCCCGGCGGCTGGAGTCAACGTCACGCCCATTCGCAAGGCTGAGGCCGGATAGAGTTTCACCGGGCATTCGGCCCGATGGAAACGGGCCAGCCGGGGAAGGTAGTAGCTCCCCCGCTGGCCCTAACCACAACCCGACTGCAAGGAGTCGAGAATATGGCTAGCAACCCCATAGGCCGAGAGGCCCAGCCCGTCACCCTGCCGGGCACGATACCGCCCATGCCAGCCGTGGCGCGCATCCTGTCACGGTATGATCGCGGTAAGCTGGCGGCATTTGTCACGGTGGCAATTGACTTGCTCGACGTGCTGGACGGCGATCCAGACCGGGAGGGCGAATGCAGCGAGGATGAAGTTTCGCGCTGCACTGACTTGGGCCGTCCGGTGCCCAGCGATGAGCCAGGATGCGACATTGCCGACGCCGGCGAGAATGCTTGGATTGAGTGGCACACAATGCGCGGGAGCCAGAAGCGCGGCCCGAATATCACACAAGCGCATGAGGATGCCGAGGACGACGATCCAGCCGGGCAATATGATGAGGATTGCTGGACAGGTCCGGCGATGCCCGACCGTGGCGCTGGCTGTCCGATCAGCGATCCCGGCGAATATGAGGATGGTTTCTGAGTGCGGCTGGCAAGCGGCCACCTGAAGCCATAGATTGCAGGCGGGGATAGGACGGCCATCCGATAAGCGCGCTTCCCACGCGCTTCCCCGCCTATCTTATGGGAACCGCTAGGGAGGCGGCATGGGCGAAAGGCCACATTTTCGAAAGCCGACCGAGGCTGAACATGCCGAAGCCGCGCGGCAAGCCCGGCAAGATCGGTATGCGCGCCAGCGTTCGGCTGGTGGACGGATCGCGGCGTTGGACAAGCTGCACGCTCAATTGGTCGATGATGCCCAGCTTTACGAAAGCGACGAGTTGCAGGACCAACGCGATGCGGTCGCACACGCATTGCTTGCGGTCGCGGACTTTTTGAAGGCTCAGGGCTTCGCCAACGCGACACTTGCGCCCTTGATGCGGCCCGTTGCCGCATTGGCGGAACGTGAGAACAATTCACTCGATCTCATGTTTGCTCAGCGGGCACGGGGCGGGAGGCCCAAGGCCACACTTGCCGACCACGAGCGCACCGGGATTCTCGCTGCACTGGCTGAGGGCTGGCTTCGCACTCATCCCGGCGATGATATGACGCAATCCGACAAACTCTCGGCGGCTGCGCGCAAGATGAAAGGCCGATGGTTTGGAACTGTCACACGGGCACAACTTGAAACTGCGCGAGAGCTAGTCAGCCAAGAGGCGAAAGATCATCCGGCCGCAAGCCACGCAACTATGGTCTATGGATGGTTTGTCAGAACGGCGGAAATGTTTGGCGCTGACAACGCATTCCCGATCATGGTCCGATTTTTCAATGATCAAAAAATGCCGTTCGGCGCGGGTGAAGGTGGAATCTTGAAAACCCCCCGTGTTTCTCCGACCGAGGATAGCTGACCCCCGTCCCATGAAGTCCGGCGCATACCCGCGCGGGCCAAATGGGACCGAAACCATGCAGTCCATCAAGCACGATCCCCCGAAGATCGGTTACAGCATTCGGGAAGCCTGCCGGGCGTCCAGCCTAGGTAGGACCACGCTCTACAATCACATTTCCGCTGGTCGCCTTCGCGCTGTTCGCGTCGGTGGCAGGACGATCATTCCAGCCGAGGCGCTGCACGCGCTCATCGCGGGGGAGGCTTGAGCCATGCCCCGGAAAAGCAAAACCCCGGCTGGCACCGGGGCTTCGCGCGATAGCTTTGCAGGCCTGTCGCTCCCTCTCTCTACCCCTCTCGCCATTCAGGCGCAATTCCTGATCGCAGCGCACCACGTCAGGCCCGAACTGGCCGCGATGGTCGCCGCGCTCGCATTCGGGGGAGGTGCCTATCATGGCTGATACCTTCCCCAGCTTCCCCGCTGCCGCACGCGCCTTGCTGGCCGTCGAATCCCTGTCCGAAAAAGAAGGGCAATTCTGCGGCGGCCTTGCCTTTCGCACTGCCCCGCTCAGCGACAAGCAGGCCAACTGGCTGCGCATCCTGCTTTCCCGGCATGGCCTTCCCGCACTGACTGAGGGAGGCGAGCATGTCTGATCGCTATCCCGACATTCCCGGCGCGAAAGGCCCGGACGGCACCAGCCAGGACGCTGCCGAGGCCATCGCGCCTTGCGTTTCCTACCTTCGCCGCGTCGCCATGCGGGCGCTGGACGGGCTGGGCGAGGCAACGGTGCTCGAAGCTGTCGCCTTTGCCGAGGTCGCCCGCGAAAGCCTGCAACCGCGTTTCTCGGAACTGCGAGCCATGGGCCTTGTCGAGCCGACCGGAGCGCGTCGCCGCAATCCGTCCGGCAAGGGCGCGGCAGTGCTTCGCCTGACCGAAAAAGGGAGGGCCGCACTGTGACCGATCCCGTTTCGGAATTTCTCGATGCCATGGGGGCGGCTGGCATCCGCCCCGTGGAGCCGATTGCCGACAAGCTCGCTTCCGGTGATCCCGTCCGCTTCCGCGCCGATGGCGACAAGCCCGGACGGCGCAACGGCTGGGCATGGCTGCACCTCGATGGCGTGCCCGCTGGCGTGTTCCGACATTACCGGCTGGGCGTGCGGACGGTATGGCGTGCGGGGAGCGATCCCCGTTCGCTGTCCCCAGCCGAACGGCGCGCGATCATGGCTCAGGCCCGTGAAAGCGAGGCCCGGCGCAAGGCGGAAACGCTGGCCAAGCAGGAAGCGGCGGCTGGCGTAGCCCGCGATCTGTGGCGCGCCGCTGGCAGAGCCGATCCCGCGCATGGGTATCTGGCGCGCAAGCGCCTGCCCGCTTTTGGCATCCGGCAGCATGGTGACGCCCTGCTTGTCCCGATGGTCGATGCCGGTTTCCGCCTGTGGAACGTCCAGCGGGTCTATCCCAATGGCCGAAAGCTGTTCCTGTCCGGCGGGCGCACCGAAGGCCTGTTCTGGTCGCACGGCGCGTTCGTGCAGGATGGCAGGCCATCGGCTGGGCCGCTGGTGATCGGGGAAGGCTTCGCCACCATGGCAGCGGTCCACCATGCGACCGGCCACGGCGTTGTCGCGGCCATGTCGGCGCGCAACCTCGAAACGGTCGCCTGCACCATGCGCAAGCTGTTCCCCAGCCGGACGCTGATCGTCGCGGCGGACGATGACCGTCACCTGTCGGAGAACATTGGCCTGCAAGCCGCTCAGAGGGCAGCAGAGTCCATCGGGGCGCTTTTGGCCACTCCGCTGCCTCTTGGGCCGGAAACGCGCTCAGAGGACTCAGGAACCGATTTTGCGGACATTCCGCCAGCCAAGGTCGCGGCCCGTATCGCTCAGGCGGGGAGTGCTGGCCATGCGTAACGCCACCGCTCCCATGGACTTTGCCGATATGGAACCGGATGACGTGGCCAGCCGCATTGCCGGTGCCACGCATACCGGCACGGCCATCCGCGCCACGCCTTACCGCTGGCCTGATCCCCGTTCGCTGCCGACGCGGCAATGGCTGCTTGGCCATTGGCTGCTGAGGGGCGAGGTTACGGCGATCATTGCGCCCGGCGGCACCGGCAAGAGCACGATTGGCACCGCGCTGGCGCTGTCGCTCGCATCCGGCCAACCGCTGCTTGGCAAGCCGCTCCCGCGCGGCCCGCAATCGGCATGGATCTACAACCTTGAGGATTCGCAGGACGAGCTGGACCGGCAAGTCTCCGCTGCCTGCTTGTTTCACGGCATAGTGCCGGACGACTGCCGAAACCGGCTTTGTGTCGATAGCGGGCTGGTCCAGCCGCTCTGCACCGCAACCGAGGATCGGGACGGCTTCGCCATTGCCGAGGGCGTGTTTGCTCAGGTCGCGGCGACGGTGCGGGACCGGGCAATCTCGGTCGTGATCGTGGACCCGTTCGTGTCCAGTCATACCGTGCGGGAAAGCTCGAATGAGGCAATCGACGCCATCGCCAAGCGGTGGAAGCGGCTGGCTCAGGAAACTGGCTGCGCGGTCGTGCTGGTGCACCATACCAAGAAGCTGGGCGGGCGCGAGGTAACGGCAGAGGATGGACGCGGCGCGGTCGCCTTGCGCGATGCTGCCCGCGTGGTGCTGCCGCTCAATGCCATGAGCCAGGCCGAGGCCGAGGAACTTGGCATTACCGATCCCGCGTTGCGCCGCTCGCTGGTGCGCGTCGATACCGGCAAAGCCAATCGCGCTCCCCCCGACGCGGCAACTTGGATCAAACTGGAAAGCCAGTGCCTCGATAACGGCGATGGCAGCGAACCTGCCGATTATGTCGGCGTCGCCTGCCTTTGGGAAAAGCCGGACGTGTTCCACGGACTGAGCACGTGGCACCTCTACCAAGTGCAATTGCGCGTCGCGGCTGGCCAATGGCGGGACAGTGCGCAGGCCAAGGATTGGGTCGGCCATGCCGTTGCTCAGGTCGCCGGGCTTTCCGTCGACAAGGACAAGGCCCGTATCAAGGCGATCCTCAAGACGTGGAAGCGTAACGGCGCGCTCAAGGTGGAAAACCTGCCCGACAAGAACGGCGATGAACGTCCTTTCGTCGTGGTCGGTGATCCCGTGGACCCGTCTCAGGTGAGTTACCCGCACTCTGAAAAGTGCGGTGCGGAAAGTGCGGAAAGTGCGGCTGGCGACCCGTGCTGAACCCGTCCGCACCTTCCGCACTTCCCTTATAGGGAGTGCAGGTGGTGCGGGTGCGGGTGAGTGGAGGTTTCAGGCCTAAATCAAAGGTGCGGATATGACGGCGAAGAATATCAAGACCAAACCGGCGCGGCGGACCAAGGCGCCCGGATCGAAGGCCCCCGCCAAGGGTAAGACGATTGAGATTGCAGTGCCGGAATCGGGCACGGCGGCGGAAGTCAAAAAGTCGATCGGGCAGTCGATTCCCGGCTGGGATGACTTGAGCGACGCGGAACAATCCGAGGTGGTGGAACTGACGCGGGCGCACCTCAAACAGCGCCAGCCGGTCAAGGTCACTCTTAACCCGAAGCCAGATGGCGGGAAGTCCATCGGCATAGCAGGGAAGTGCGAAACCCAAGGGCTGCTCAAGCTGCAAAAGACCTTCGCGGCGGTTTCCATGGACCCGGTGAACGCCCGCGCCAATGAACTGCTGAAATATCTTGGATCGGTCGGCGCTGACAATTCGGACCGATACAACGCGGCGTTGTCGTTCATCGAAAGCATGGAGCCGCGCGATCAGGCTGAGGCACTGTTGCTGGTGCAAATGTATGTCACGCATGACGCGGCGATCCGGGCGCTCAGCCAGCTAGGATCGGCGGAATGGGTGCCGACTGCGCAGATGTATGGCAACCTCGCCACAAAGCTGCTGCGCACCTCTCAGGGGCAAATGGAAACGCTGGCCCGGATGCGGCGCGGCGGGGAACAGGTTGTGCGCCATGTTCATGTCGATAATCGCGGCGGGCAGGCCGTCATTGCCGAGAACGTCCACACCGGGGGGAAGGGAAATGGAAAAATTGACGATCAATCCCATGCAACCGGAGCGGCTGGCATCGGCCCCGCGCTGCTTGGCGCGGACCCGTTCGGGAACGGAGTGCCAATCCCCAGCCGTGAAAGGGCGGAAGCGGTGCCGTATGCACGGGGGCACGAATCCGGGTGCGCCTGAGGGCAATAGCAACGCCCGGAAGCATGGCGGGCGCTCAGCCAGGGCGATGGCAGCGGCTCGATACCTGAGGGAGATTGCGCGGCTGGTGCGGGACGAAATAGGCTGAAGCTTGCCTGTCGGCTCTGATAGCATTGCGAACGATGCGCCTTTGAGTAAGTTGGCACAATGCAACCCGCATCGCTTTCAGCGTTCGCTCGCTTTTCGGAATGGCTTGGCGGCCACATGGTGGCAAGCGGTGCAATCGCAACAACTATCGCAATCATTTCAGTCCCATTGGGGTTTGCACATAGTGTGGCAATGTACGCCGGTGCTGGACTGATGTTCATAATCGCACAAATATTCATCATTCGATGGATGTTCGGCACGGGAATGCGATCGATTAAAGAACTGGGATTCGGATCGAACCGCCAAGCTATAAAATATGGGATACTTATGAGAGGCGTAGATAAGCGCCTTTCGAGCGTCGCGGTCTATGGCCTGATTGCTTCGCTGGTCATCGGCTGGGCTGGGCGAGGCGAGGTGGTATCAGGCGCTATGTTGCTCGCTTTCGCAACATTTGGCGCAGCCACACAAGCAATGCGGTTGAACCGTTTCTGGCCAGCAGATGCGCAATCGCCAGACGGCTGTCTGACTGGCAAGGCACCGTCACTTGGCGATCCCCGAAACCGCTAGCGAGGAGCGATTTAAGATGCGCTGGCTGGATGAGCAACGCGGGCTTTACCATGCACTGGGACCAGCCCGATACTGGACGATTATGGTGGGAACAGTCGTGTTCTGCATCGGCTTTGGCACGCTTGTCTGGTGGCTCTCTGAGAAGATTGGTTGGCCAGATGCCTATGGCTTTCAATGCCGAGGCAAGGGGTGCCTGTTCATCGAACTGTGGCATAGCCCCTCCCTGCTCCAAAACCCCAATGGCTACGCGCTGGCCCTATTCGTCGCGCTTTGGTTCATTCCAGCAACCACGGGGATTGCAGTGACGATTATTCTGGCACGCCGAACATTGATCCGGCGGCGCAACCGCATACGCCCGATGGAATAGGGCCAACCTCAACTTTGACTTGCCCGAAAGGCCCTGCTTTCCAGCAATTCGGTCACTTGGCCGTCGCCCGTCATTTTTGACTGAGAAGCTGCCACCTCTCGAAACCCGCACAAACCAGCCATTTTCTGCCGCGATTTGTCGCGTTCGGTGTGTAGTCGTTTCCAGCTTCCATGGCGGGCACCGGCATGGCCGGCCGAATGGCATTGCGGACGTTTGCCGCGCCCCTGTTGAGAAATGTTGAGGTGTGCGCCGATTGAGCGAATCCAGCCGCTGGCGTTCGCCTCAAGCGCAGCGCCTATCGGGGAGCGGTTATGGGAACCGACGCGCGATCTTGAAAAAATATCAATAAAATCAAGGGATGTTGGCGGAGCGGGAGGGATTCGAACCCTCGATACGCTTTTGACGTATACTCACTTTCCAGGCGAGCGCCTTCGACCACTCGGCCACCGCTCCGCATTGCACTGGAGGCGGCTCCCTATCGTGCGTCGGCGCGCTAGGCAAGGGGATGCTTTACTTTCCTTTCTCTCCCATGCTTGATTGCGCCATGCCGATCCGTTTCCTCGCTTTCCTGACCGCGCTTTTCCTGCCTGTTCCGGCCCTTGCCGCTCTTCCGGCGACCCCCTCCGCCATCGTCGCGCAGGCGCCTGCCACCGCATGGCGGACCATCGCGCCCGACACGCTGCTGATCATGACGCTGGAAGGGGGCAGGCGCGTGGTGATTCAACTCGCCCCGGATTTCGCGCCCGCCCATGCCGCCAATATCCGCGCGCTCGCCCGCGCCGGCTGGTGGGACGGCGAAAGCGTCTATCGCGTGCAGGACAATTATGTCGCCCAATGGGGCGATGTGACCGAGAAGAAAGCCCTTCCCGCCGGCATCGTCACGGACATCAAGCCGGATTATGTCCGCCCGCTCGCCGCACTCAAAACCGCCCCGGTGCCTTTGCCCTATCCGGACGCCTATGCCCCGCGCACGGGCTTTATCGACGGCTGGCCAGTGGCGATGGACAAGGCGTCGGCCTGGCTGCCCCATTGCTACGGCATGGTGGGCGTGGCGCGGAACCTGTCGCCCGATGCGGGGACGGGGGCTGAACTCTATGCCGTGATCGGCCAAGCCCCGCGCCAGCTCGACCGCAATATCGCCGTCGTCGGCCGGGTGATCCAGGGGATGAGCCTGCTCGCCAGCCTGCCGCGCGGATCGGGCGATCTGGGCTTCTACGCCGCGGGGGAAAAGCGCCTTCCCATCGTCTCCGTCCGTCTTGCCAGCGATCTGCCAGCCGCGCAGCAGCCGCATTATCAGGTCATGGACGTGACGTCGCAGAGCTTTGCCGACTACATCCGGCTGCGGGCGAACCGGAAGGATGATTTCTACGATCGTCCGGCGGGCGGGGTCGATCTCTGCAACGCGCCGGTGCCGGTGCGGCAGGCGCCCTGAGGCTCCGGTCGGTCAAAACGGGCAAATTGCCGGAACGATGCCTATCTAAAGGACATTACAGCTTCGCCGGCAAGGATGGAGAGGATGGTCATGATCGTAGGCACCGTCAGGGAGATCAAGAATCACGAATATCGCGTCGGCCTGACGCCGGAGAGCGTGCATGAACTGACCGCCCACGGCCATCGCGTGCTGGTGGAAAGCGGCGCGGGGGAGGGGATCGGCGCGCATGACCGCCTCTATGCCCGCGCCGGGGCGGAGATTGTGGACGATCCGGTCAGCATCTTCGCGGCGGCCGAGATGATCGTGAAGGTCAAGGAACCCCAGCCGGAGGAGCGCGCCCTGCTGCGCCCCGGCCAGATTCTCTACACCTATCTGCATCTGGCGCCCGATCCGGATCAGACGCGGGAGCTGATGGCGTCGGGCGCGATCGGCATCGCCTATGAAACGGTGACGGACGCCCATGGCGGCCTGCCGCTGCTCAAGCCCATGAGCCAGGTCGCCGGACGCATGGCGATCCAGGCCGGGGCGACCGCGCTGGAAAAGGCGCATGGCGGGCGGGGCGTGCTGCTGGGCGGGGTGCCGGGCGTCCTTCCGGCGAAGGTCGCGGTGATCGGCGGCGGCGTGGTCGGCTTCAACGCGGCGCAGATGGCGGCGGGCCTGGGCGCGGACGTCACCATTCTCGACCGTAGTCCGGAAGTGCTGGAGCGGCTGGGCATCCATTTCGAGGCGCGGGCGAAGACGCGCTTTTCCAACCGGGCCAATCTGGCGGAATGCGTCGAGGAGGCCGATCTGGTGATCGGCGCGGTGCTGATCCCCGGCGCCGCCGCGCCCAAGCTGGTGTCGGCGGATATGCTCAAGACCATGAAAAAGGGAGCGGTGCTAGTCGACGTCGCGATCGACCAGGGCGGCTGTTTCGAAACCAGCCATCCCACCACCCATGACGACCCCACCTATATCGTCGATGGCATCGTCCATTATTGCGTCGCCAACATGCCGGGCGCGGTGGCGCGGACCAGCACCTATGCGCTCAACAATGTGACCTTGCCCCACGCGTTGAAGATCGCGGACCTGGGGTGGAAGGAAGCGCTGCGGGCGGACCGGCATCTGCTGGACGGGCTGAATGTGTGGAACGGCCAGATCACCTACCAGGCCGTGGCGCAGGAGCTGGACCTGCCTTACACGCCGGCGGAAGAGGCTATTGGATAGAGGGCCGTGGCGGCAGGTTTGGTCAGTTCCAGCCATTGAGAGGCACGTGTTCCTGCGAAGGCAGGAACCCAGTTCCTACGGTGCGACGATCCACGAACGGCGGGACTGGGCTCCTGCCTTCGCAGGAGCACGGTGCACTTCAAGGAAAGCGACGCAAAAGCGGACCTTCCGCTTCCCACCCATCTCCGTTTCCTCCCCCCACTCTCCACAATATTGCTCCTCCCTTTGCGGGTTCCCCGGCTTCGTTCGTTTTGCGTGGATGTGGGGGCTGTTGATCGTCCCTGCCACGCACGTTCCGCCGAAGAGAGGCATGGGTTTCCAACATGGTCGATTGCACAGCTTCCGCCGCCTTGATCCATAGAGGCATCTTCCCCAACAGTGCCGCCTGCGCCATAGCGTCGGGGGAGCAGCGCTGATGCAGGGTGACATGATGACTTGGCTAGTACCCCTGGTCGCGATGCTGGGCGCGGGCCTGTTCGCCGGTTTCGCGGCGGGGATTTTCGGGATTGGCGGCGGCTTCGTGGTGGTGCCGGCGCTCTTCGTGGTGCTGCCGCTGCTGGGCGGCACGCATGATGCCATCGCCCATGTCGCCATCGGCACATCGGCGGCGACGATCATCGTGACGTCGATCCGCTCGCTGCTCGCCCATGCCAAGCGCGGCGCGGTGGAGTTCGAGGTGCTCAAGACATGGGCGCCGTGGATCATCCTGGGCGACGGCGCCGGTGTGCTGCTGGCCGGTCATGTGGACGGGCACATCCTGACCATGATCTTCGCGGTCGGCGTGTTCCTTATGTCGCTCAATTTCCTGCTGCCCAAGGTCGGCGGCAAGGTGATCAGCGACACCATGCCTTCTGGCATCGCGCGGGTCGGCATAGCCGGGGGCTTGGGCACCTTTTCCGCGCTGCTCGGCATTGGCGGCGGCACCATCGCCATCATGGTGATGACGCTATGCGGCCGCTCAATCCACCGCGCCATCGCCACCGCATCGGGCATCGGCACGCTGATCGCCATTCCCAGCGCCATCGGCTTCGCGCTGATCGGCCTCAAGGAAAGCGGCTTGCCCTGGGGATCGCTGGGCTATGTCAACATTCCCGCGACGCTGGCCATCGCCTCCATGTCGATCCTCACCGCGCCGCTGGGCGTGGCGGCGGCGCACAGCCTGCCCGCCGCACCGCTCAAGAAATTCTTCGGCGTCTATCTGGTCGTCATCGCCTTCGTCATGTTCCGCAACGCCATCAAGATGTGACTTCCTCCGACCGCCCGTGGCCCCTGCACAGGCCACGGGCGGATTTTATTCAAACTATTGATATTATTTGATTTAATGTCATTTTATGCGCTCCCCCGGTCGACGCTGGAGCGCATTTCATCCATTCTGCACATCCGTTCATGCACAAAATCCTCCTTTTCGGACGTTGACCCAGCAGAGTTCGCATCAGGAAGAGGAGAAGAGACATGAACCGCTCGATTGTCGCCAGCGCCCTTGCCATCCTCGCCATGGCGCCGGTTTCCGCGATGGCCGCGCCCTATGGCGCGATGAGCTATGAAGAAAGGCTCGCCGCCGCCGAGGACGACATGACCTTGCCCGCGCCGATTGCGGGTGTGCAGAATAAATATTGGTTCAACTATCGCACCGACCTGGCCGAAGCCCGCAAGGAGCTGGCCCACGACCTGCGCCACGCCACCGATGCGGAGGATGAGCGGGACGCCTGGGACGAATATCGCATCGAACTGGCCGATGCGCGCCATGATTATGTGAAGGAAATGCGCGAGAAAGGCTATCGCCCCGGCCAGGTGCGGGTCTATGGCTCCGGCCGCTAGCCGGACATGTCCCGCTTGCTAAGCCGCGTGCGGCTTGACATTTAGGGGTGGATGCGGGGCGAAAGCTATTCTTCCATCCGGCAAGCGCTTGCGCAGAACCCCGCGCAGGCGCTTGCGCTGTGCCTCGACCGGCTTGGGCAGGCCGCCGGGGATGCCGAAGCCCATCGCCTCGCCGCCCGCGCCCTGCGCGCCCTGAAGCGGGATGGGGAGGCGGAACGGCATGAATCCGCCGCGATCGACGCCGCCGCCACCGACCCGGCGCTCCAGCAGGCCGCCGTCGCCCTGCTCGACAACCGCCTGCATCTGGCCGAACCGATCCTGCGCGGGCGGCTCAAGGACAATCCCTTCGATGTCGCGGCGATCCGCATGCTGGCCGAACTGGCGGGCCGGATCGGGCGCAATGCCGATGCGGAAAAGCTGCTGCGCCGGGCGCTGGAACTGGCGCCCGCTTTCACCGCCGCCCGCGCCAATCTGGCGACCGCGCTGCACCGCCAGAACAAGACTGGGCAGGCGCTGGAGGAATTGGATCGGTTGCAGGACCAGTCCAACCCCGCCCACGCCAATCTGCGCGCCGCGGTACTGGGCCGGCTGGGCGATTTTGACGAAGCCATCGCGCTCTACGAGCAGATATTGGCTCAGGTGGCGGGCCAGCCGAAAATCTGGATGAGCTACGGCCATGCGCTCAAGACGGTGGGCCGCACGGCGGACAGCATCGCCGCCTACCGCCGCGCCACCGCGCTGCGCCCGGCTTTTGGCGAGGCGTGGTGGAGCATCGCCAATCTGAAGACGGCGGCCTTCGACGCCACCGACATCGCCGCCATGTCCAACGCGCTCAACGACGCGCATGCCAGCGCGGAGGACCGCTTCCACCTCCATTTCGCGCTGGGCAAGGCGTTAAGCGACCAGGGCGAGGCCGGCGCCGCCTTCACTCATTATGCCGAAGCGAACCGCCTGCGCCGCATCGCCCAACCCTATGAGGCGGCGCGCACCACCCGCGCAGTCGATGCGGCGGTCAGCCTGTTCACCCCGGATTTCTTCGCCACGCGGCAGGGCAGGGGCTGCGCCGCGCCCGACCCGATCTTCATCGTCGGTCTGCCCCGCGCCGGCTCCACGCTGATCGAGCAAATTCTCTCCAGCCACAGCCAGGTCGAAGGGACGATGGAACTGCCCGACCTGCCCGCGCTGGTCGCGGAACTGCGGCAGGAGGGCGATTGGCCCGCCATGCTGCGCGACCTCGACCCCGCCCGCCTCCGCGCCTTGGGGGATGCCTATATCGAGCGCACCCGCATCCAGCGGCGCGAAGGGCGGCCCTATTTCATCGACAAGCTGCCCAATAACTGGCTGCATGTCGGCCTTATCCACCTGATCCTGCCCCATGCGCGGATCATCGATGCGCGCCGCCACCCGCTTGATTGCGGCTATTCCAATTTCCGCCAGCATTTCGCGCGGGGGCAGGCGTTCAGCTACGACCTTGGCGACATCGGCCATTATTATGCCGACTATGTCCGGCTGATGGCGCATGTCGACGCCGTGCTGCCGGGGCGCGTCCACCGCGTCGTCCACGAACGGCTGCTCGACGATCCGGAAACGGAGGTGCGCGCCCTGCTCGCCGCGCTAGGTCTGCCGTTCGAGGAAGCCTGCCTGCACTTCCACCAGAACCGCCGCGCCGTGCGCACCGCCAGCAGCGAACAGGTCCGCCGCCCGATCAACCGCGATGGAGAGGGTCAATGGCGCGCCGTCGAAGCGCAGCTCCGGCCCCTGATCGCTGCCCTTGGCCCTGTGCTGGACAGCTATCCCGACGCGCCCTGACCGTGGCTTTCGGGTAACAATCGCCTGAAAAAGCGCATGATTGTCGGGACGCAACGATTTTCCATTGCGCGCTTCCGGCAGTTGATGACAATTTCCCGCAGAAACTCGTGCACCTGAGGGGAGGTAGCCGATGTCAGGTCGCTTACGCTTGATGGAGTTTTCGTCCGCATTGCTGGTGACCAGCGCGCTGGTCTTTCCGGCTCTCGCGCAGGAACCGGCGCAACAGGCCGCGCCGCCCGCCTACAGCGACGTGATCGTCGTCACCGCCCAGCGCCGCGAGGAACGGTTGCAGGATGTGCCGATCAGCATCAACGCGCTCGGCCAGGCCAAGCTGGAACAGGCCAATGCCAAGGCGCTGGACGATTATGCCAAGCTGCTGCCCAGCGTCTCCATCCAGTCCTTCGGCCCCAGCCAGGCGCAGGTCTTCTTCCGCGGCGTAGCCACCGGATCGGGCGGCCCGCCTCTGCATATCGGCCCGCTGCCGACCAGCAGCACCTATGTCGACGAAATCCCGGTCACGACCATCGGCGGCATGGTCGACGTCCATCTCTATGACGTCGCGCGGATCGAGGCGCTGGCCGGGCCGCAGGGCACGCTGTTCGGCGCCAGTTCGCTGTCGGGCACGCTGCGCATCATCACCAACCGTCCGGAACTGGGCAAGACGACCGGCAGCATCGACCTGCAAGTCAACAAGTTCAGCAAGGGCGATTTCGGCGGATCGGCGGAAGGCTATATCAACCTGCCGATCAGCGACAATGCCGCGCTGCGCGTCGTCGGCTTCTATGACCGGGCCGGCGGCTATATCGACAATATCCCCGGCACGCGCACCTTCACGCTGGACGATAACGACCCCAGCACCAACCTCACCGTCAACAACAACGCGCTGGTCGAAAACGACTATAACGACGTCGAAACCTGGGGCGGCCGCGCCGCGCTGCGCGTCGACCTGGACGACAATTGGACGGTCACGCCGCAATTTCTCTATCAGAGCCAGATCGCCCATGGCGGCTTCTTCTACGATCCGACCAAGGGCTATCTGAACGTCACCGACTATCTGCCCAGCCGCAACAAGGACCGCTGGTGGCAGGCTGCGTTGACCATCCAGGGCAAGCTCAGCGACTGGGACATCACCTATTCGGGCGGCTATTTCGAGCGCAAGGTCGATAATATAGCCGATTATTCCTATTATTCGGTCGCTTACGACAGCTACACCTATGTCGACGATAACGGCGTGACGCAGCCGGGCTTCACCACCTTTTTCCCGGACGCCAACGGCCATCCCATCGACCCGACGCAAACCGCGCACCAGTTCGACAAATATACCAAGCACACGCAGGAATTGCGCGTGAACTCGCCCACCGACAAGCCGTTCCGGCTGGCCGCGGGCATGTTCCTGCAAGTCCAGACCGACAAGATCGGGGCCGACTATCAGACGGTCGGCATCGGTTCGATCCCGACGCCGATCTGGCTCACTCCCTTCGGCACCAGCGACACCGTGTTCCTCACCCGCGTCAAGCGCAAGGACCGCGACTATGCGATGTTCACGCAGGGCGAATATGACATTGTGCCCAATGTCACGCTGATCGCGGGCGTTCGCGGCTATGTGGCCCACAACACCATCTACGGCTTTTCCGGCACCAACAGCGCCAGCAATCTCGATCCGGCCAATTGTTTCCCCACCAGCCTACCCGACGTCCCCTGCGCCAATGTGCACAAGAAGCAGGTGGAATCGGGCGTCATCTGGCGCGGCGGCATCAAATGGCAGGTGTCGAGCGACATCATGCTCTACGGCACCGTTTCGCGCGGCTACCGGCCGGGCGGCAACAACCGGCGGCCAGGGGTCAATCCGTTCAAATCGGACAAGCTCGACAATTTCGAACTGGGCTGGAAAAGCCGTTTCGGGCGCTTCACCTTCAACGGCGCCGCCTTCTACCAGAAATGGCGCGACCTCCAGTTCGGGCTGGTGCCGGTGGGTCAGAATGGCGTCACCAACACCTATAATGCCGGCAACGCGCGCATCTATGGCGTGGAGGGCGACCTGTCGGCCCGCTTCGGCGGCCTCAGCCTGTCGGCCAGCGCCACCTATGTCGACGCGCAGCTCACCAGCGATTTCTGCGAAGTCGATCCGGTGACGAAGAATATCGTCTGCAACCCCGGCGTCCCGCCCGCCGCGGCCAAGGGCACGCGCTTGCCGATTATGCCGCGCTTCAAGGGTTCGGCCACGGCGCGCTATGAATGGCCGCTCGGCGCGATGACGGCCTTCGTGCAGGGATCGGTGTCGCATCAGGGCGGCACGCGCACCTTCCTGACCGACGCGGACTATGCGGCGGTCGGGCCGACCAAACCCTTCACCACCGCCGATTTCTCGATCGGCACCCATTGGGATAGCTGGCGGATAGAGGCGTTCATCCAGAACGCCTTCAACAGCCATGGCGCGCTGGGCAAGAACACCATCTGCGCCACGGAAATCTGCGGCGCCTATGCCCGGACCTACCCGACCAAGCCGCAATTTTTCGGGCTGAAAGTGGGCTATGATTTCGAGTAGCAAATAGGTTCCGGTGCTCCTGCCTTCGCAGGAGCACGTGGTGCGAGCCTCTAAACCCGCTCCTCCTCCGGCATGACGTCCACCATCACCTGGACATTCTGCCCGGAGCCGCCCACGAACAGCCCATCCATCGGCGCGACGTCGGCATAGTCCCGCCCCATGGCGACGAACAAATGCCCGTCCCCGGTTATCACCCCATTGGTCGGATCGAAGCCGATCCACCCCCGCGTCGGCCCGCACCACAGCATCACCCAGGCGTGCATCGCGTCCGCGCCGACCAGCCGCGCCATGCCCGGCGGCGGATCGGTGCGCAAATAACCGCTCACATAGGCGGCAGGCAGCCCGAACCAGCGCAGCGCCGCCACCATCACATGGGCAAAGTCCTGACACACCCCATGGCGCGCCGCAAAGGCCTCCGCCACTGGCGTCGCCGCATCGGTCGCCCCGCTCACATAGGCGAACGCGCCCTTGATCCGCTGCGCCAGTTCCAGCGCCGCCCCCACAATCGGCCGCCCGGGCGCAAGCAAATCCCCCGCCCAAGCCCCGATCTCCGCCGCCAATGGCACACGCGGCGAGGCGTAGAGATAATGCGCCGGCCCCGCCGGCCCCATGTCCCGCGCCGCCAAAGCCGCCTCCGCCACCGCGCCGACGGTTGGATCATCCTCTTGCGGTTCGATGGGCGGGCCGCCCTGCACCCCGGCACGGAAGCTGCTTTCGATGCTGATCCGGCGCAACGGACTGTCGATCTCCAGCCGGGCGACATTCACCGGCCACGCCCCCGGTCGCGATTCGATGGAAGCGGGCGCGGGATCGACCGCCAGATGATAATCCGACGTCCACTGCCCCGGCCATGGCGCGGGCCGAAGCCGCAGGTTGAAGCGCGCCAACTGCACCGGCGCATCATAATGCACGATGGTCTGATGCCGGATGTGGTAGATCATGACAGCAGGCTGACGCCCTCATTCTTTTCCTTGCGCCGTTGCAGGAAATAGCGCTGCCCGATGGCATCCGAAAGACCGAGCAGCCGGCTCTCCGTGTCGGCCAGATCGGCCATGCCCAATGCATCCCCGGTCAGCGGCACCAACCGCGCCGCCAGCATCGCCGCCAGCCGCTGCGGTTCCTCCGGCATGCCGTCGCCATGCAGCGCGGGCAGCGCCGCGACATGCTCCGCCAACCTCTGCACCTGATAGACGATCGAGCGCGGATTTTGCGGTTCCAGCGCCACCAGATCGCGCACCGGCGCCAGCGCAGGCCCGGCGAGATAGCGGTTGCGATAGCTGATCTGGCTGTCGTTCAAATCCAGCAGCACGGTCAGATCATCCGCCGACGCCCAGTCGGCCCCGAACAGCATGGCCAGGCGGCAGCCGTTGATCGCCCGCTCCATCCGCCGCCCCATGTCGTGGAAACGCCACCCTTCGGTCCGCCCCATATTCTCCGCCGCCAACCCGGAAAGCGCCGAAATCCGCTCGATCATGCGGGAAGAGGCTTCCAGCAAAGTCTCCGTCACCCCGCCGTCGAAATCGGGCAGGGGCAGGCGCACCAGCCGCCAATAATCCACTGCCAGCCGGTCGCGCAGCCCTTCGCCAATCCCCGCCACCGCCGCCAGCAACGCCCGCACGCTGCCCGGCTGCACGCCGTCGCCCAACGCCTGCGCGCAAAGCGGCCCGACCGCCCCCGCCGCGTCGGGAATGGCCCCCCAAAGGGCAAGCTGCCCCATCAGCCGATCCATGGTGGGCGATCCGACGGCCGGTCCCAGATCGGCCTCGATCGACCCGCCGACGATCGACCGGATCACCCGCGCCGTCATCTCCGTGCGCTCGATATAGCGCCCTAGCCAATAGAGATTGTCCGCCGCCTTGGCGGGCAGCATCCCGCCCACGCGCCGGATCGCGGGCGCTGCGGCCACCGCCGACAGCCCGTCCTGCGGCACCGGCTTGCCGTCCAGCACGCACATGTCCGCTGACAGGTCGCCCTCGCCCATCAGCGCGGCGCGAATGTCGCCATGCGCCGCCAGCCGGGTGAAGGCGCCCGGCATGATCCGCCATTGCCCCAGCTCGTCCCGCGCCACGAACACGCGCAGGGTAAAGGGCAGGGGGGTCAGCTTTCCGTCCACGATCGCAGGCGTGGTCGACAGCCGCACCACCTCCTGTCCCACATAGTCCATCGGCCGCCGCGCCATGGCGTCGAGCAAGGCCGCCCGCTGCGCCGCATCCATGGCCGATCCGGGCAGGAAGCGCGTGCCCGTCAGCCCGGCCACATCGCGGTCGAAGGCCGATCCCACCACCAGCTCGTCCATCGCGTCCGCGACATGCGCCCGCTCCGCGCTCTGCCCGCACCACCAGGTCGCGATATTGGGCAGGATGAGGTCCGCCCCCAGCACCTCCCGCGCCAGCCCCGGCAGGAAGGCCGCCATGGCCCGCGATTCGATCACGCCCACGCCCGGCCAGTTGGCCAGCATCAGCCCGCCCTTCACGCAGGCGTCGAACAGGTCCGGCACGCCGATGCGCGATTCCGCGTCGAACGCCAGCGGATCGATGAAGCGGCTGTCCATCCAGCGCCACAGCCCATCGACCCGCTTCAATCCCTGGATCGTGCGCACGAACAATTGCCCGTCGGACACGATCAGATCCTCGCCCTCGACCAGCAACAGGCCCAGATAGCGCGCCAGATGCGCCTGCTCGGCATAGCTCTGGTTGAACCGTCCCGGCGACAGCAGGCCGATGCGCGGATCGCTCCGCTCGCAATCGGCCGCCAGCCCGCGCCGCAAATCGCTTAGAAAAGGCGCCAGCCGCCGCACATTGAGCGCGCCCAGCAAATCCCCGGTCGCCCGCGACAAGGCCAGCCGGTTCTCCAGCGCATAGCCCACGCCCACCGGCGTGCGCACCCGGTCCGCCAGCACGCGCCATTCGCCATCCGGCCCCCGCGCCAGATCGGCGGCGTAGAAATGGATGAAATGGCCATGGGGCGGCGGCGCGCCGGTCATCACCCGCCAATGATGCGGGCTGCCGGTGATGACGCTGGCGGGCAGCTTGCCGTCCCGGACCAGCGATTGCGTGCTGTATATGTCGCTGATGACGCGCTCCAGCAACTGCGCCCGCTGGACCAGGCCTTGCTCGATATGTGTCCATTCCTGCGCGCCGATCAGCAGCGGAACGGGGCTGAGCGGCCAGGGCCGTTCCTGCTGATCCCCGGTCAGGCGGAAGGCAAGCCCCAGATCGACCGCCTGCCGCTCGACATTGCCCGCCAGCACCGCCGGATCGCCCTGCGCCTGAACCGACAGCCGCTCCAGCATGGCCCGCCAATGGCCCGCCATCTCCTTGCTGGCTCCGGCGAACAGATCGCCCTTCGGCGCTCCCGCCAGATAGGTCTCGGCCCAGCCCGCCGCGTCTACAGGAAGGGCGTCCGCCATGCTCATGGATGCCGGAAACGCAGGTCCAGCGTCATCGGAAACTCGCTCGGAGCCTCGGCGGGCGGCATGTCGACCGGGCCGGGCGTATGGCCATGATCCTGGAACCGCGCCTTGCGCCGCGCCTCGGCCTCATAGGCGTTGATCGGCAGCGTGTCGTAATGGCGCCCGCCCGGATGCGCGACATGATAGACGCAGCCGCCCAGCGACCGCCCGCTCCAGCTATCCAGCACGTCGAAGGTCAGTGGCGCATTGACCGGCAGGGCCGGGTGCAGACAGGCCGCCGGCGCCCAGGCCTTATAACGCACGCCGCCCACCGCTTCGCCCGGCACGGCGGTCGGCGTCATCGGCACGCGCCGCCCGTTGCAGGCGACGACATGCCGCCCGGCGATCAGGCCCGTCGCCCGCACCTGCAACCGCTCGGTCGAGCTGTCGACATAGCGTACCGTGCCGCCGATCGCGCCCGTCTCGCCCAGCACGTTCCACGGCTCCAGCGCGTGGGCGATCTCCAGCCCGACGCCGCCCGCATCGACTGCGCCATGGATCGGGAAGCGGAACTGCTTCTGCGCCTCGAACCAGTTGGCATCGAAGTCGTACCCCGCCCCGCGCAGGTCGCCCAAAACCTCTAGAAAATCCGCCCAGACGAAATGCGGCAGCATGAAGCGGTCGTGCAGCGCCGTCCCCCAGCGCACCAGATTGCCCTGCTGCGGCTGGCGCCAGAACCACGCCGTCAGCGCCCGCAACAGCAATTGCTGCGCCAGACTCATCTTCGGCTCCGGCGGCATTTCAAAGCCGCGAAACTCCAACAAGCCCAGCCGCCCGGTCGGCCCATCGGGCGAGAACATCTTGTCGATGCAGATTTCGGTGCGGTGGGTATTGCCCGTCACATCGACCAGCAGATTGCGGAACAGCCGGTCGACGAGCCAGGGCGGCGGCGCATCACCCTCGCCCGGAGCAGGCACCTGCGCCAGCGCAATCTCCAGCTCATAAAGCCCGTCATGCCGCGCCTCATCGATGCGCGGCGCCTGACTGGTCGGCCCGATGCACAGCCCCGAAAACAGATAGGAGAGGGAAGGATGCCGCTGCCAGTACAGCACAAAGCTTTTCAGCAGATCGGGCCGCCGGATGAAGGGCGAGTCGATGAGGCTCGGCCCGCCCAGCACGATATGATTGCCGCCCCCGGTGCCCACGGATCGCCCGTCGACCATGAACTTGTCGGCGGTCAGATCGCAGGTCCGCGCCAGCGCATAGAGCCGCTCGGTGATCGCCACCGTCTCGTCCCAACTCGCGGCGGGCTGCACATTCACCTCGATCACGCCCGGATCGGGCGTGGCCTTGAGCACCTGCAATCGCGGGTCGGGCGGCGGCGCATAGCCCTCGATCCGCACCGGAATCCGCATCGCTTCCGTCGCGCCCTCGATTTCCGCCACCAGTTCCAGATAATCCTCCAGCGCCTCCACCGGCGGCAGGAAGATCGACAGGAAATGCCCGCGCGGCTCCACCGTCACGGCGGTGCGCACCGCCCCTTCGATATGGAACTGCTCGACCCGCTCCTGCGCGACAGTCCCGCCCGGCGCATCCGGCACCCGCTGCACCGGCTGGGCATGAACCTCATCCAGCGTGGCGCGGAAATCCGGCAAAGGTCCACGCGGCTCGCTCGGATCGCGGGGATGGATATAGGGAAAGGCCGCCTCCGGCACATGCGGCAGCGACCCCAGCGGCAAGCGATAGCCCAGCGCCGAATCCCCCGGCACCGCGAACAGCCTGCCACGCCGCAACTGCCATATCTCGCTCTGCCAACGCGGCGTCGGCACTTGGCTCTGCCAACGCTGCACCGGCAGCACGAAACCCACCGGCTGGTCCAGCCCCCGCTCGAACGCCCGCACCATTCTTGCGCGGGCTTCGGGATCGGAAATCTTGGGATCGTCGGGCGATGTGTTGACCGGCAGGTCCGCTTCCTTGACCGCCCAGACCGCCGGGTCTTCATAGACCGGCTGGATATGCTCGGACGTAAAGCCCATCGCGCCCGCCATATGCGCGATAAAGGCCTCGGCATCCTCTGCCGTCACCGCCCGCGCATCCTCAGCCGCCACCTCATCGGCGATCAGCCCGGCATCCCGCCAGATCGGCACCCCATCCTGCCGCCAATATACCGCATAGGCCCATCGCGGCAGGCTCTCGCCCGGATACCATTTGCCCTGCCCATGATGCAGCAGCCCGCCCGGCGCGAACGTCTCCCGCAGCCCCCGGATCAGCCGGTCGGCATAGCCCGCCTTGGTCGGCCCGACGGCATCGCCATTCCACTCGCCTTCGTCGCCGCCATTTTCCGCCACAAAAGTCGGCTCGCCCCCGGTGGTGAGGCGAACATCCTGCGCAGCCAAGTCGGCATCGACCTTCGCCCCCAGCGCCATCACCGCATCCCAGCGCGCATCGGTAAAGGGCTTGGTGATCCGCACCGCTTCGGCAATGCGGCTGACCCCCATGGAAAAGTGGAAATCCACCTCCGCCGGTTCGGCCATGCCGCTGATCGGCGCGGCGGATCGATAATGCGGCGTCGCGCAGAGCGGAATATGCCCTTCGCCCGCGAACATGCCCGACGTCGCATCCAGCGCCACCCAACCCGCGCCCGGCACATAGGCCTCCGCCCAGGCATGCAGGTCGACCACGTCCTGCGAAACCCCCTTCGGCCCCTCCAAAGGCTCGACATCCGCCACCAACTGGATCGAATAGCCCGACACGAAGCGCGCCGCAAAGCCCAGCCGCCGCAGCAATTGCACCAGCAGCCAGGCTGAATCCCGGCATGATCCGGTGCCGATCTCCAGCGTCTCCTCCGGCCCCTGCACGCCGGTTTCCATGCGGATCACATAGCCGACCCGTTGCTGAAGCTGCCGGTTCACCTCGACCAGAAAATCGATCGTCCGCCCCTCGAAACCCTGATGGCTCTCCACCAGCGCCTCGAACAGCGGCCCCTGATCCTCCAGCTCGAAATAGGCAGCAAGGTCGGTTTTCAGCTGTTCGTCATAGGCGAAGGGATACTCCTCCGCATAAGGTTCCACGAAGAAATCGAAGGGATTGATGATGTCGAGATCGGCCAGCAGGTCGACCTCGACCGAAAAATGGTCGACCGGATCGGGAAAGACGATCCGCGCCAGCCAATTGCCATGCGGGTCCTGCTGCCAGTTCAGGAAATGTCCGGAAGGCTCGATCTTCAACGCATAGTTGGGGATTTTCGTCCGGCTGTGCGGCGCGGGCCGCAATCGGATCACCTGCGGCCCAAGCCTGATCGGGCGGCTGTAGCGATAGGACGTCAGGTGGTGGAGCGCGGCCTTCAGCATGGAAGCGATGAAACGCCACCCCCTGCTGCAATGCAATATACAATCGTTTTGCGCCCAAAGATTCTGTCAGGGCAACAAATCCACCCGCTCCGCATCCGGCATCACCGCATCCAGCAGCAGCGAGCGATGGCACGCCGCCGCATCCCGCTCGAAACAGAGCACAGCCACCGGCTGCTCCTGCGCCATTTCAATCAGTTGCGCCGCCTGCACCATCGCCTCAGGCAGCGCCAATTGCCCTTCATAAATCTCCGCCAGCCGCTTGTGATCGCCCTTGCGCGCCGCCTCGCGCCCGGCGGCGGGCGTGCCCAGCGCCTTCAACCCCACATAGTCGATCCCCGCCTCCCGCAGCCCGGCGGCCAGGATATTCTTGGAAAAACCCGGCCGCCGCGACAAAGGCACCGCCCGCACATCGGCCAACAGGGTAACACCCGCCGTCTGCAACGCCGCGATCACCTCGTCCTGCGTCGCGCCCTCATAGCCGATGGTGAAGATTCGCATGCTCGGCAAGATACCGTGTTCCTGCGCGGGCAGGAACTGACTTAGTCTCCGTCCCCCTCAGCCCGCTCCATCATCTCCATGAAGTCCCGTGCCGCGTCCCGGTCGGCCGGGTCCGCGAACGCCTCGTCCAGATCGGGCGCATCGCCCAGCAGGAACATCAGCGACCAGAGCGCAAAGCGCCGCCGCCCATCAGTCTCCAGCCCGAAATCCACCCGCATATGCTCGATCCCGGCCGCCAGCGCGTCGGGCGTCAGCGCGTCCACGTCCCGCACCCCGAAATAGCGGTGCAACTGATCGTCGAAATTCATGGCACCGGCACCGTTTCAGGCAGACCCCAGTCGATCGACCCGCGCCCTTTCTCGTCCAGAAAGGCGTTGGCCTTCGAAAAATGCCCGCAGCCCAGAAAGCCGTTATGCGCTGAAAGGGGGGAGGGGTGCGCCGCCTTCAGCACCAGATGCCGCGTCCCGTCGACAAACTCCGCCTTGCGCTGCGCATAGGCGCCCCACAGCAGGAAGACCACCGGCTCGACCTTCTGGTTGACCAGCCGGATGATGGCGTCGGTAAACTGTTCCCAGCCGCGTTTCTGGTGGGATGCGGCCTTGCCCATCTCCACCGTCAGCACGCTGTTCAGCAGCAGCACGCCCTGACCCGCCCAATGCTCCAGAAAGCCGTGGCGCGGCGGGCGCAAACCCAGATCGCTCTGCAATTCCTTGTAGATATTGACCAGCGACGGCGGAGTCCGAACCCCCGGCTTCACCGAAAAGCACAGCCCATGCGCCTGCCCCTCGCCATGATAGGGGTCTTGCCCCAGCACCACCACCTTCACCTTGTCGAGCGGCGTCAGGTCCAGCGCCCGGAAATATTCGCTGCCCTTGGGAAAGACGCGCTTTCCCTGCGCCTTCTCCTCTTCCAGAAAGCGCTTCAGCCCCTGCATATAGGGGCTTGCGAATTCCCCGCGCAGCGGCGCGCGCCAGCTCTCGTCCAGCTTGATAGTGTCGCTCATGGCCCGGCGTGATGAACCGGGGCGTGAACCGATGTCAACGATCCTTCTTTCCCGCCCTTGCGCTGGACCGGCGAATCGGGAAAATAAGCAGGATGCTGCGCCTTCGTACCAAGCTGATCGCCTTCCTCGGGCTTTTCCTCGCCCCCTTGCCCACCGCCGACGCCTTCGGGCCGACGGCGAACCCGGTCGAACATAACGCGCAATCGCGTCTGATGGCCGAATTCGCCCGCTTCTCGACGCTGACCGACGGCACGGTCGGCATCGCCGTGCGCGACCTCGGCACCGGGGAGACGCTGGCTTATAATGGCGACACGCTGTTCCCGATGGCCAGCACCTACAAGGTGGCGGTCGCGGCCAAGATTCTCTCGCTGCTTGACGCGGGCAGCCTCAGCCTCGACGAACCGCTGCTTCGCCTCGGCCGTCCGCTGCCGGTGCGCACGCTGCTGGAAATGAGCCTGACCTTGAGCGACAATGAGGCGACCGACGCCCTCGTCGCCCGCGCAGGCGGTCCGCAGGCGGTGAACGATTGGGTCCATGCCGCCGGGATCAAGGGGCTGCGCGTCGACAGCAACACCCGCGACCTGCTTGCCCGCGCCAAGGTGGCCGGCGTGAGCTTCGGGGATGAAGCCGCCATGGAGTCGGGCCTTTCCGCCGCCCAGCGCGACGCGCGCGACATGCCCAATATCGGCTTCACCGCCGACCCCCGCGACACCGCCACGCCGCGCGCGATGGACGACCTGCTCGCCGCGATCCGCCTCGGCAAATTACTCAAACCCCAGACGACCGCGCTGATGCTGTCGATCATGGAACGCTGCAAGACCGGCAAGGCCCGGCTGCGCGCCATGCTGCCCCCCGGCACGCGCATCGCGCACAAGACCGGGACGCTGAACGGCCTTGGCAATGATACGGGCATCATCACCCTGCCGGACGGGCGGATATTCGTCATTTCGGTCTTTGTGATGAAGGACTATAAGGGGCATGAGATGCGCGACCGCATCATGGCCGAAGCGGCGCGGGCCGCTTATGATTATTTCCTGTTCGCCCCCGATCGGCACACGGCCTGACGCATCGATCTTAACTTCGATCACCTTTCCCGTTAGCCTGAAAGGCGATGGAGGAGGGGGAGTGCGATGGACGGCAAGGCTGCGTTCAGGGACTTCTGGCCCTATTATCTCCAGGAACATGCCCATGCGGGCACGCGGGCGATGCACTATGCGGGCACCAGCCTGGTCGTGCTGCTGCTCGCCGCGCTGCCCATCGCGGGAAGCTGGTGGATGGTTCCCGCGCTGCCGCTGGCGGGCTATGGCTTCGCCTGGGCAGGCCACAGCCTGATCGAACATAACCGCCCCGCGACCTTCCGCTATCCCCTCTGGTCGCTCCGCGCCGATTTCGTGATGTGGTTCCGTTTCATGACCGGCCGCATGGGCCGCGATCTCAAACGCGCGGGCGTCCGCCCCGACGGTTCGGTCGATCCCGCCCTGCGCCGCCAATTATAGTCCCTTGATCCTCGCCACGGCTCTGCCAAAAGGGCCGCAATGGCCCTCACCGCCCAATTCACCCGCCTCCCCGATCCCGCGATCCTCGCCGCCCGCTGGCAAGCGCTGGAGTCCCGCGCAACCCCCAGCTTCTTCCTCGGCTGGACGTGGACCGGCGCCTGGCTGGAAAGCTACGGCGTCCGCCCCGAACTCCTCGCCCTCACCGACCCGCAGGGACAGGACATCGCGCTCGCCTTGTTCGGCCACGCCATGCAGCCCCGCCTGCTCGGCCCCACCGCCACATTGTCGCTCAACCAGTCGGGCGATGCCGCCGCCGATCGCCCCTTCATCGAATATAACGGCCTGCTGATCGCGAAGGGCAGGGAAGGGGAGGCGACCGAAGCCGCCCTTCAAGCCCTCCAAAAACGCAAGGACTGGCGCACCCTCCGCTTCAGCGGCATCGCGCCCGGTTCGCCGCTTCTCGAAATCCCCGCCCGTCGCAAGACCCGCCTCGACCGCTCCCCCGTCTATCAGGTCGACCTCGAAGCCGTCCGCGCCTCCGATTATCTCGCGCTGCTCAGCGCCAACAGCCGCAGCCAGATTCGCCGCGCTATCAAGGATCATGACGGCGCGCTCCCCACCATCACCAAGGCCAGCGCCGCCGAGATCGAGCCATGGCTGGCGGAGATGCAGGCTCTCAACACCGGGCGCCACGCCGACAATGCCTGGGACGACCCGGCCTTTCGCCGCTTCGCCGCGACGCTCGCCACCCGCAGCGATAAGGTCGAACTGCTCCGCTTCACCGATAGGGAGGGAGTCGTGGGCCTGCTCCTCAACTTCCTCCACGACGGCACGGCGATGAACTACCAGTCCGCCTTCGCCGCCCCGCGCACCGCGAAGGACAAGCCCGGCCTGCTCTGCCACGCCGCCGCCGTCGGCCATTATGCAGCGCGCAACCTGAAACTCTACTCCCTGCTCGCCGGCAAGGATCGCTACAAGCAAAGCCTCGCCACCCGCGAGGAAGCACTGGAATGGTGGCAGATCGACCGCTTCAGCCCCCGCCTCGAGGCCGAAGCCATCCTCCGCAAAATCCTTAAGCGCCCAGCTTCCGCATGATCCGATAGGCGATCCGCCGCACCCCCTGCGCCTCCGGCCTCGCGCCGATCCGCGCCGTCGGCAACCTCCGCCGCCGCAATAGCGCGTTCAGGCTATGCAACTCGCCCTCGGCCACGCTCCGCTCCGACCGCCAGGTGACGGACAGGCTGACCGAGACGGACGGCCCGTTCTCCACGAAATGCGGCGCCTTCACCGGCACATGAAGGGCATCCCCAGGCAACAGAGTCACCGCCATGCCCCGGTCGCGAAACCCCTCCCGCCAGTCCAGATTGCGATGCCCGCCCGCATGGAAGGCCTCGCTCTGCACCGCCGGCACCAATTCCTCGTCGCCCGCCGGAAAGACCGTCATGGTCTTCTCCCCCCTGATCTGGAGCAGGATATTATGCTCCGGATCCATGTGGAACGGCGTCACGCTCCCCGGCGAGGACAGGAAGATAAAGGCTTCCCGGTGCAGCATCGGCCCGGTCTCCCGCTCCACCAGCACCGCCAGCTCGCCCAGCGCCCGGTCCAGCAAAGCGCCATAATCCGCATCCCGCTCGACATTCTTCAGCACCGCCCAACTGCCGTTGGTCTCGATCGTCCGGATCGTCTCGCCCAGGCTCAGCCCGTTGGAAGGCGTATCCTCCGCCCGCACGCCCAGCGGCAATTTGCCCAGATTATACTCCACGCAAGCGGCAGGCATCCGCTCCGCCAGCCCGGCCAAAGCCTCCAGCGTCAGCAGCTCATGCCCCACCAGCCCATGGCTCAATTGCGCCGCCCGATCAGGATAGGCCGCCGCAAAATCCGCCCGCGCCCCTTCCGAAAACACCGCGTTCATAGCTGCCCTCTCAATCCTGACCTTTCAGGCGCCGCCCCAGCGCCTCGACGCCATTGGCCAGCGCAAAGGCCGCACTTCGGCCCGCGCCGCGCAAGGCAATGCGATATTGGGTAATCGTCCGCCGCTCGGCCCACAGGCTGTCGATCATCGGATGATCCGCCGCCGCGCAGCTATCCATCCAGCCGATGCCGGGATCGCCCAGCACCGCATGCAGATTGGCGATCTCGATCAGCACCCCCGGCGAAAAGCGGCCCAAAGCCTCGTCGAATGCGATCTTGAAGGAAAAGGCGCCTTCGCCATGCCGGAAATTGACCAGCATCGCGATCGCCCGCCCATCCAGGTCCATGCGCAGAAAATGCAGCCGTCCGCTCTCGAACGCCGCCGCGCAGGCTGCGCGGAAGAAAGCCGCATCATCGACCTTGCAGGCCAATGCCGACCCTTCCGACCCCTTCCAGCCCGAAGCCTCCAGCGCCAGAAATTCGCCGCACCACGCCGCGAGTTCCGCCCCATCGGCCAGCAACCGGCTCTCGACCGTGCCCATATCCGCCAGCCGCTTCTGCAAGCGCCGCAATTCCTTGCGCTTCTTGGCGCGCACATTGGCTTCCCAATAGGCATCCGCGTCCATATCCGACCGCAACATCGCCCGGTCGTAGCGATGCACCTCGCGCCGCCCCCGCCGCTGCTCGACGCACAACGCCTCCAGCGCCGCCGCATTGGCGCCCGCCGCATCCAGCCCGCGCAGGTGCAGGAAGCCCGGCGCCCATGGCGCGTCGTCCAACTGCCCCAACAGGCTGCGCCAGGCCGCGATTTCCTCGCCCCGCCGAATCAGCGGCGCGCCGAAGAAAATATGGTCGTGCATCCAGTTGGTGACGCAGCTTACCGGCAATCGCCCATGCCGCGGCGCGACCACCACCGGCATCAGCCCGATCAGATCGCTGCCCCGCTGCGCTTCCAGCACCCGCACGATCCTGTCGCCCGCCAGATGATCCAGCGCCGCGCACAGCATTTCGGGCATGTAGAAGGCATTGGCCTCCGCCGCCTCGTCCGCCAGCGCGGCCCATCGCGCGCGCTGCACCGGGGCATAGGCGCGCGCATTCGCCAATGCGGGATGGGAAGCCATGTCCATGGCCCCGGCCTTAGCCGCCAATGATTAGGGAAAGGCTAATCCGGGTGGATCATGGCCATTTCCGGACATTTTCGAAGTTCGTCATCCCCGCGAAGGCGGGGATCCATCTCCTGACCTAACCGCTTGATGCAACGCTGGGAGATGGATTCCCGCCTTCGCGGGAATGACAAAACAGGAAGCGTCCGCCTTCCACCTTCCACCCATGACCGGCCCCAATATTCCCATCCCCAACCCCAACAATTTTAGGGACTGATACGCCCCTTATGGGGAAAGCCCTTTACATCCCCCACCGGAAAGTCTGTGAAGAACCGAGCCAAGCAAAGACAGGAACAACGCGGCATGACAATCCTCGTGACCGGCGCCGCCGGCTTCATCGGCATGGCCGTGGCGGACCGGCTGCTGGCGCAAGGGCGCGCCGTCTTCGGCATCGACAATATGAACGACTATTACCCCGTCTCGCTGAAGCGCGACCGGATCGCCGCCCTGCATGATCGCCATGGCGGCCTGTTCACCTTTGCCGAACTGGACTTTGCCGACATGGACGCGCTCCAGGCGGCGCTGCACGACCATCCCATCGACGCGATCATCCATCTCGGCGCCCAGGCGGGCGTGCGCTATTCGCTGATCAACCCGCACGCCTATGTCCGCTCCAACCTGGCGGGCCACGTCAACATGCTGGAAGTGGCGCGGGAACGGCGGGTGCGGCATCTGGTCTATGCCTCCTCCTCCTCCGTCTATGGCGGCAACGACACGCTGCCCTTCCGGGTCGAGGACCGCGCCGACCATCCCGTCTCGCTCTATGCCGCGACCAAGCGCGCCGACGAGCTGATGAGCGAGACCTACGCCCATCTCTTCCGCATTCCGATGACGGGCCTGCGCTTCTTCACCGTCTACGGCCCCTGGGGCCGCCCCGACATGGCGATGTGGATCTTCACCTCGAAAATCCTCGCGGGCGAGCCGATCCCGGTGTTCAACCATGGCCGGATGCAGCGCGACTTCACCTATATCGACGATATCGTCAGCGGCGTGATCGGCTGCCTGGACCATGCGCCGGAGGATGACGGCGCGCCCAAGGCGGGCGGCAGCCGCTCGCCCCACCGGCTCTACAATATCGGCAACAACCGCCCCGAAGAGCTGATGCACCTCATCGCCGTTCTGGAGGATGCCTGCGGCCGGAAGGCGGAAATCGACTTCCAGCCGATGCAGCCGGGCGATGTCCCCGCGACCTTCGCGGACATCAGCGCCATCGCGCAGGATATCGGCTTCGCGCCGGCCACCGGCATCGAAACCGGCGTGCCGCGTTTCGTCGACTGGTATCGCGCCTATCACGAATGAAGGTGGCGCGCCGCAAAAAGCAGCGCAAAACAGCCCCGGCGGCAAAAGGTTCCGCCATCGGCCGAACTTATTGAGCGATTGATCGCTTTTTGGTCCATTGTGGCGTTAATGGCGCGTAAATCTTCATTCGCACTTGCGAAATAGATTGCCAATTCTAAGGGAAGACGCCTATCCACATCAGCCGGGTGCCGGTTGGTTCCAACCGGTCGGGTCGCGGAACGAGGTAAGGGCGGAACACCGTGGGGCGGTGGTTCGTCGCCGCTATCGTAAGCTGGGAACCAGGCGTCAGTCTGGAAAAACCGGCGTCGATGGTGGAAAAAAGGGCTTACGCGTGTCGACAGTAACGAAGATCGTGCCATTCGGCTCAGGCGGGCGGATCGCGGAAACCGCGCGACGCACCTTGTCCATCGCGGCGGAGGGGCTGAACGCCCTTGAGGCGCAATTCACCGATCGGGAATTTTCGGCCAATTTCCTGCGGCTGATCGGCGTCATCATGAATGTCCGGGGCCGCGTGATCGTCACCGGCATGGGCAAGAGCGGCATCGTCGCGCGCAAGATGACGGCGACGCTGACCTCCACCGGCACGCCCGCCATCTTCCTGCACCCCGCCGACGCCGGTCATGGCGATCTGGGCATGGTGACGCCGGACGACGTGGTGCTGATGCTGTCCCATTCGGGCGAGTCCAACGAACTTGGCCCTATCATCCAATATTGCAAGCGCTTCGCCATCCCCCTGCTGGGCATGACCGCGCGGTCGCACAGCACGGTCGCGGCGGCATCGGACATCTGCATCCTGATGCCCAATGTGAAGGAAGCCTGCCCCAATTCGCTGGCGCCGACGACCTCCACCACGATCCAGATGGCCTTTGGCGACGCGCTGGCCATCGCGCTGATGGAAATGCGCGGTTTTTCGGCGGACGATTTCCACAAATTCCACCCCAATGGCCGGCTGGGCGCGCAACTCGTCAAGGTGCGCGAACTCATGGCCTCGGGCGGCGACGTGCCCCGCGTGGAGGAAGACGCCTCGCTGCTGGACGCGACCATCGAAATGACCCGCGCCCGTCTGGGCGGCACGGCTGTCGTCAACGGCAGGGGCGAACTGATCGGCGCCTTCACCGATGGCGACCTGCGCCGCACCGTCACCGGCACCCGCCATATGAACGAGCCGGTCGGCCGTCACATGACGGTGGAACCCGTTTCGGTCAGCCCGGAAGAACTGGCCTCCGAAGCCCTGCGGCTGATGCACGACCATAATATCACCCTCCTTTTCGTTTGCGAAAAGGATCGGCTGGTCGGCGCTGTCCATATGCACGACCTGCTCCACGCAGGCGTCGCCTGAGAGGCGCTCGTCACTCGCCCCAAGAGCAACCGTGCTCCTGCGAAGGCACTGGCGCGAGACAAGTGGCTTGCGACAGCCCGGTCCCGCCGCCTGACTGCTTTTCTTCACATGCCATTTCGCACAGCCCCTCAACGCCGCTCCACCTGAGATGACCTCTCCCACGCTCGTCGTCATTCCCGCGCGCGCAGGCTCCTCCCGCCTACCGCGCAAGCCCCTGCGCCTGATCGCAGGCCGCACGCTGCTGCACCGGACCATCGCCATGGCCCGCGCCGCAACCGCCGGTCTCCCTCACGCGAAACTGCTGGTCGCCACGGATGACGAGGAAATAGCCGCCCACGCCCGCGCCGCAGGCTGCGATGCCGCCATGACCGACAGCGCCATCGCCACCGGCTCCGGCCGCGCCCTCGCCGCTGCCCGCCAATGCGAGAACCAACCTCGCTTCATCGTCAACCTCCAGGGCGACAGCCCCTTTCAGCCCGAAGGCACGGTCCGGGCCGTCATCGCCGCGCTGGAATCCGGCGCCGATGTCGCCACTCCGGTCATCGCCCTCGACTGGCCCGCGCTCGACGCCCTGCGCGACCACAAGACGCGCTCGCCCTTCAGCGGCACCACCTGCGCCCGTGCCCCCGACGGCCGCGCCCTCTGGTTCTCCAAAACCATCATCCCGGCGATCCGGGACGAGCATGTCCTTCGGCAAAGCCGGGATCGGTCCCCGGTCTGGCGCCATGTCGGCCTCTACGGCTATACGCTCGACGCGCTGACCCGCTTCGAATCCACCCCGCCGACGACGCTCGAAAATCTCGAAGGCCTGGAACAACTCCGCCTGCTGGAACTCGGCATCCCCATCACCACCGTTCCGGTCAGCCCGCCCAGCTTCGACAGCTCCGGCATCGACACCGAAGCCGATATCGCCCGCGTCGAAGCCCTGATCGCCACCCACGGCGACCCGACGCCGCCACTAGTCCCGTAACATGCGCCGCATCTTCATCATCCGCCACGGCAACACTTTCGAAAGCAGCGCCGATGCCCGCCGCATCGGCGCAGGCACCGACATTCCGCTGGTCGAAAGCGGCCGCGCCCAGGCCGATCGCCTCGGCGCCTGGTTCGCGACGCAAAATCTCCTGATCCGCCGCCTCCACAGCAGCCCGCTCCTCCGCGCCCGGCAAACCGCCACCCGCATCGCCGCCGCCACCGGCCACCCCGTCGACGGCCCGCTGCCCTGGCTCAACGAAATCGATCATGGCCCCGACGAAGGCCGTCCCGAAGCGCAAGTCCTCGCCCGCCTCGGCGCGCAAGCTCTCACCGCCTGGGACGAGCAAGGCATCGCGCCCAAAGATTGGATCGTGGATGCCGAATCCCGCATCGCCGCCTGGAAAGACTGGTTCGCGCAAGCAGGGGAGGGCGCCGACCTCCTCGTCACCAGCAACGGCGCCGCCCGCTTTGCGCTCCTCGCGCTAGGCCTGCCGCTGGCGAACCTCAAACTCCGCACCGGCGCTTTCGGTGAACTGGCGATCGACGAAACGGGCCGCGCCCAGCTCATCCGCTGGGACGAACGCCCGCTCAATTCTTCCGCTGCGGCACCGTAAACGTCCCCGACACGCGCCCGCCGGAGCTGCCCGTCACACCCGAACCGCCACCCCCGGCAGCCCGCCCATCCACGGTAGAGCGCCCGCTGTTGAGGTCGATCACCAGCCGCCCGCCGGTCAGCCGGTTCGCCCCCTGCGTCAGCGACACATTGCCCAACATGGTGATCAGCCGGCTGTTGAGGTCGTAGATGGCGACATTGCCCTTCGCCGTCTCATTCCCCTTGGTCACGACGACATTGCCCGAAGCATCGATCCGGTCGATCTCAACCCCGTTGGTCCCGCCGCCCGGCTGGTTCCGGTAGGCCACCGTCATCCGCGCCGCATTCAGCGTCATGCCCGCCTGCGTCACCTCGACATGGCCGGACACGACGACGCGGTCGGCGCGGTCCTGCACCTCGATCCGGTCGGCGGTGAAGTTCACCGGCGCATTGCTGTCATGATTCTTCAGCACCTGCGCATCCGCCCCGACATACATCAGTCCGGCCGCACCCAGAACGCTCAAGGACACCAAAAGAAGGGGCTTTTTCATCACTTTCGCCCTTTGAGGCCATTTTGTTCGATACGCAAGCTCGCTCGCCCGTTCAGCGTCACCGTCCGCGCGCCCAGATCCGCTTCCAGATGGTCGCCGCTGAACGTGCCGATCGGTATCCGCCCGTCCACGCGCCCGGCGCTCTGCATCCGCCGCGTCTTGAGGTCGACGCCCACATCCCGCGTCGTCATCCTGTATCCGCCCTCAGACTCGAACTGCACCGGCCCGTCGATCGCGACCCGCTCCGTATCCATGTCGTACCGGCCCTTCTGCGCCCGCAACAAGGCCTGCCCATCGGACAGCAATATCCGCGCCGACATATCGTTCAGATCCACGATCGGCTCTCGCGAACTCTTCTGCACCGCAGAGCCTGCCCGCAGCGAAAAGGGCTGCCCCTTGCTGTCCTCCCCGCGATAGAGCGCCTCGGTCACGCGCATCCGCTCCTTCGCCACCTCGACCTTGTTCTTGTCGAGCACGAAGCTGACCTTGTCCCCGCCGGTAAAGGGCGCCGTCGCCAGCAACGCCGCCAGCACGCCCACCGCCGCCGGCAGCCAGTTCTTGAGCAGCCCGACCAGCCGGTCATGGCTCCCCCCCGGCCTAGCCCAATGGCGGCGCAGATTGCGTTGCTGATCGGCCTGAATCGACATGGAAACCCTTACATATGCGCGAAGATATCGATCTCCGGCCATCCTTCCAGGTCCAGCGCGGCCCGATGCGGCAGGAAATCGAAACAGGCCTGCGCCAGCTCCATCCGCCCTTCGCGCACCAGCCGCTTGTCCAGCTCCGCCTTCAACGCATGCAGATAGCGCACGTCGGACGCCGCATATTCCTTCTGCGCGTCGGACAGCACCGGCCCGCCCCAGTCGCTCGACTGCTGCACCTTGGACAGCTCCTGCCCCAGCAATTCGCGCACCAGTTCTTTCAGGCCATGGCGGTCGGTATAGGTCCGCACCAGCCGCGAGGCGATCTTGGTGCAATATACGGGCGCGGCCACCACGCCCAGATAATGTTTGAGCGCCGCAATATCGAACCGCCCGAAATGATAGAGCTTCAGCCGCTCCGGATCGGCCAGCACCGCGCGCAGATGGGGCGCGGCATAATCGCTGCCGGGGTTGAAGCGCACCAGATGCTCGTCCCCCTTGCCGTCGCTGATCTGCACCACGCACAGGCGGTCGCGGGGCGTGATCAGCCCCATGGTTTCGGTATCGACGGCGATCGGGCCGGGGGCAAGGACGCCCTCGGGCAGATCCTCTTCATGGAAATGGACGGTCATGATTCCCCTCTATGGCTAAAGCCGCCATATCGCAATCACCGCCTGCATGGGGGAACGAAAGGCGCCCAATCGGTCCCAAAATCGCCATTTCCGGCCCTTTGCCTGCCTCAAAAATCATTCGCGCTCCCCTGAAAAGTTGATATAGTGAGTCCCAAACCGCGTGCTAGCGGTGGATTCTGCATGTCATTCGCCCGACATGTTTGTCCGGTTTAGTCTGGGGCGAAGCGAAAGTGACCAACAGGGCATGAGTTTTGATAGAGGTCGCCGCGGCGGGCGCGGCAAGGACAAGCGCGACGGTTTCGGCGACGAAGGTTTCTATGAGGGTGGCCGCGGCGGCTTCGGCGGTGATCGCGGTGGCTTTGGCGGTGGCGGTTTCGGCGGTGATCGTTTTGGCGGCGGCGGCGGCGGTGGTGGCTTCGGCGGTGACCGCGGCGGCTTCGGCGGCGGCGGTGGTGGCCGCGGCGGCTTTGGCGGCGGTGGTGGCGGCTTCGGCGGTGGCGGCGGCGGTGGCCGCGGCATGCCTGCCCAGGTCGTCGGTGAAGGCACCGGCGTGGTCAAGTTCTTCAACGGCCAGAAGGGTTTCGGCTTCATCGTCCGTGACGATGGCGCGGAAGACGTATTCGTCCACATTAGCGCTGTCGAGCAGGCGGGCCTGACCGGCCTGGCCGAAGGTCAGCAGCTCGGCTTCACGCTGGTCGATCGCGGCGGCAAGGTGTCGGCAACCGACCTCAAGATCGAGGGCGAACCGCTCCCCGTCACCGATCGCGCGCCTCGCGAACCCCGCGCAGGCGGCTTCGGTGATCGTCCGGGCGGCGGCGATCGCGGCCCGCAGCGCCAGCTCACGGGTGAGCGCGCCAGCGGCACGGTCAAGTTCTTCAACGCCATGAAGGGCTTCGGCTTCATCCAGCGCGACGACGGCCAGCCCGACGCGTTCGTGCACATCAGCGCCGTAGAACGCGCCGGCATGAGCGCCTTGAATGAAGGTGATCGTCTCGATTTCGAACTCGAAGTCGACCGTCGCGGCAAGTACGCGGCCGTGAACCTTCAGTCGAAGGCCGACTGATAAACATCTGACCGCTTTCGCGGAGAGGATAGAAGGGGTCGCCTGCCCGGCGGCCCCTTTTTTCGTACTGGAACAAGATTTGTAAGCCGTATGTTTCACTTGGCGTTCCTGCGCCAAGAAGTTGTCCCGGTAGCTGTACGGCTTCCCGTTCTATTGGGGCCATCTGAGGGCTTAAATTACCCTTCTAAAGCGGCTGCCAAGGGTGGTTAGCGGAAAGTCAGCTTACCGATCAGCAAAGTCGATTTGGACGCTAGCGGGGATTAGCAGATATGGGTGTGTCCGTGGGCGAGGTTTTCAGCCATTGGTCGGCTGGGAGCCGAAATCGGACCGTCTGCTCAATCGTGGTAGAACTGACCGAGAATTTTCCTTTCTCTCGTAATATTTCACAGGTCTTTTCCTGCAATTGCTTGGGAGCATCGCTCTCAAGCACTTCGCAGTTCGAGGCATGGGAGTCTGCATCGATCGTTAATTTTACCCGTATGAAACCACTGTTCATTGGCGGCTCACTCTCGCCAGCAATGATCCGTGCCGAATTCGGTTCGGCACTATCCTTTTTGAGAAGGAAGTCACCGCCTACAGTCCGCAATCGATAGTCACCGTTCGCATTCTTAGGTAGGCTAATCTGGCTGACAGGACTTCCCATGGCATAAAGCCTGAGTTGCGCGGTGTCATTCTTCCAATTGAGAAACCGATACTCAAGGATCGGCTTGATAGGCAGTTCCACGGCTTGACGCTTAAAAATGGGGGTGTTCACATAATCAAACGTGCCGGTCATCGGCGAGAAGTGGTCCCATAGATAAGGGTTCATTCTCGTAGGGGCTATGGCTGCGCGTTTCGGACTATTGCGCAACAGACATATGTTCTCTCGTTTCCCGCCAACGACGCGCGGTAGAAAGCACCACATGTCCATTGGTGGCGTTTGACCGAAACCTATGTAGCCGCCCGACACGACAAATGAGCCAGCATAATAGCCTGGCGAACCTGCTGGTGCCTGAACCCCTCCCACCGTGAAACTGAAACCCTTTACATCCTCGGTAACGATGGCCGTATATCGATAGGCGTAAGGGATGGTCAGCAGAGTATCATCCGGGCCAATAGCACCGTTCGCAACAATCGGCTTTCCCTTCGCCTCAATAACATCAGAAAACTGGACGCCAGGAATTCCCACATTACGCTCGACCTCCGTTAGAGGGGGAGGCGAACCCGGAGGGGCAGGCTCCTGTTTTGTTGCAGCGATACTTGATGAAAAGTGGATTGTGACAGTTACGGCAATTGCCACAACAAATGAACGTGCCTCGATCATTCTACGCTTCCCCCATGTGGAGCCTGTTATAGCGCCAAATTCAAATAAGCTAATGTAATTTCTGGCAAAGGTGTTTTGATTTGCTCGGTCGACGGGGAATGTCCGCTTTTGAGAACGCTGATCGAAATCTCAAGCGACTTACATTGGTCGCTAGCAGCCAAAGCCTCCTCGTCATGCCGGGCTTGACCCGGCATCCCGCTTTCTTTTCCACGCGTCGTAGATGAGGAAGCGAGACCCCGGCTCAAGGCCGGGGTGACGTTGGTATGAACGCCTGCCTTTGGTCGGAACCTGCCATTTTGGAGTCAGCTATTCCCTCAAACCCGCCGAAACGGAAACGGCGCCACCGTCCGCTCATAGCCATGTAAATCCAGCGCCCGCGTCACCGGGGGCAGGGCTCGGTCGGGGCAGTTGCGCCGCTCGCACAGATGGCAGGTCGGCCCCACCTGCGTCGCCGCGCCTTTCTCCACATCGATCCCGTCGGCATGCACGATCCTTGGCCCATGCTTCGCCTCGCAACCGAGCGCGATCGCGGACCGCCCCCGCGCGCCGCCCTCCATTGGCAGACCGATGGTCAGACTGACGAAGCGCCGCCCATCCATCGTCTCGATCAGTTGCGGGCGCACCGCGTCCGGCTCCTGGCTTTCATGCGCGTCCCAGCGCGGGCAGGTGCCGCCCAGCCGCGCAAAAGGCCAGGCCTCGCCATCGAAGCGCTTGGAGACTTGTCCCGCCCGGTCCACCTTCGCCATGAAGAAGGGCACGCCCCGCGCGCCCGTCCGCCCCAGGCTGGTCAGGCGATGCGCCAGTTGCTCCATCGACACGCCGAAGCGCGCCCGCAACAGCGGCAGGTCGTGCCGGCTCTGCTCGGCCGCCTTGGCGAAGCGGTCATAGGGCATGATCAGCGCCGCCGCGGCATAGTTGGTCAGCGCGATCCCGGCGAGGCGGCGGCTGTCCTCGTCCGGCGGCCCCGCCCGCGTCACCTGGCTGCCGATCGCGTCCGCCAGTTCCTGCGCGCAAAGCTGATAGGCGACCGCGAACAGCCGCCCCGAAGAGGCCAGCCGCTCGCTCAGCAACAGCCGCCGCCGGTGCATGTCATAATGGCGCAGCGTCCCGGCAAGCACATCCTCCCGCACGATCTGCACCGCCATGCCATGGCGTTCCTTCAGCCGCGCCCTGATGCCCGCCTGCATGGCCGAGGGATCGTCCCCCAACTCCTCCGCCAGCGATTCCGCCGCGGCGTCCAGTTCGGCAAAATGATTGCCCGCCCGCGATATCGTCTCGCGCAGCCAGTCCAGCGGCGCATGCAGCGGCGCCGCGCTTCCCGGACCCGCCGCGACCTGCTCGGGCAGGCGGCGCAAGTCGCTCAAGGCGCGGTAGAACCGACCGATCGCCTCGCTGACCCCCGGATAATTTTCCGCGACCTCCAACACCTCGTCGCGGGCGATCCCGATGTCGCGCACCAGCGCATCGGACAGGATTTCCCCCAGTGCGCTGGCCGCGCCTTCCTGCGTGCTGGCGACGAAATCGCGGATATCGATGTCATAGACATTGGCCAGCCGCAGCAGCATCTGCGCGGTCAGCGGCCGCTGGTTGCGCTCCAGATGGTTCAGGTAACTGGGCGAAACCCCCAATTCCTCCGCCATCCGCGTCTGGTTCAGCCCCAGCTCCCGCCGCAACACGCGCAGCTTGGGGCCAAGATAGAGTTTCCGGTCGTCAGCCATATTGTCACTATGTCAAATAATGACAGTATGAACAAGTCACCTCATGACACCGCGCCACTAATCGCCCTTACCTTGTGGGGTCATTCATGGTTTCTGATGTCATCCCAACGGAAAGGAACCCCAGATGGAAACGACCGAAACACGCGAACCCACCCGTTCCCGCGCAGTTTTCTCGCAGGAAGATTTCGGCCTGATCCGCACCGCCATCGCCCATTATCTGCGCGAGGTTCAGGACAAGCCGGAATCCGTCAAATACGCCAATCTCTACCACCGCCTCGGCCGGGTGAGCTGATCGTTCCCAAAGGTTCAGGAGAGGAAGGGTGCGGTCGTCAATCGACCGCACCCTCTTCGTATCAGAACAGCCGGGTCAAGCCATAGAAAGCCGCCCCAATGACGGCGGCGGCGGGCAGGGTCACGACCCAGGCGACGATGATGCTCGACGCCACATTCCACCGCACCGCCGACAACCGCCGCGAAGCCCCCACGCCGACGATGGCGCCGGTGATCGTATGGGTGGTCGACACCGGCACGCCCAGATGCGTCGCCAGGAACAGCGTCATCGCCCCACCGGTCTCCGCGCAGAAACCCTGCGCCGGGGTCAGCCGTGTGATCTTCGACCCCATGGTGTGGACGATCTTCCACCCGCCCAACAGCGTGCCCATGCCCATCGCCGCCTGACAGCTCAGCACCACCCAGAAGGGCACGTGGAAATCGCCGGTCAGCATGCCCTGCGAATAGAGCAGCACGGCGATGATCCCCATGGTCTTCTGCGCGTCATTGCCGCCATGGCCGAGCGAATAGAGCGAAGCCGACACGAGCTGCAACTTGCGGAACACCCGGTCCGCGCCCTGCGGCGTGAAGCGGCGGAAGATCCAACTGATGATCAGCACCAGCAGCAATGCCAGCACCAGCCCGATGGCGGGCGACAGCACGATCGCCGCGCTGGTCTTGAACACCCCGCTCCACACCACGGCGGAGAGTCCCGCCTTGGCCGTCCCCGCGCCCAGCAACCCGCCGATCAGCGCATGGCTGCTGGAGGAAGGTATGCCCAGCCCCCAGGTGATCAGGTTCCACGCAATCGCCCCCATCAGCGCGCCGAAAATCACCTGCGGATCGATGATGCTGGCGTCGACAATGCCCTTGCCCACCGTCTCCGCCACATGCAGGCCGAAGAACAGGAAGGCGATGAAGTTGAAGAATGCCGCCCAGGCGACCGCATATTGCGGCTTCAGCACCCGCGTCGACACGATGGTCGCGATCGAATTGGCTGCGTCGTGCAGTCCGTTCAAAAAGTCGAACAGCAGCGCGACGCCGATCAGCGCGACCAGCAGCGGTAAAGCGATATGGGCTTCCATGATTTTGCTCTGGCCGGGTCAGGCGTGGTCGATGACCAGGCCGGAAATCTCATTGGCGACGTCCTCGAACCGGTCGGTCACCTTTTCCAGATGGCTGTAAATCTCGTTCCCGACGACGAAGTCCATCGGATTGCCCTGCCGCGCCTGGGCATAGAGCGCCTTGAGGCCCGTTTCATGCAATATGTCGGCGTGACCCTCCAGCTTCACCAGCCGCTCGGTCAGGTCATGCAGCCGCGCCGAATTGAGGTTCAGCGACCGCAGCAGCGGCATCGCCTCCGCCGTGATCCGCGCGCATTCGACGATCAGCGCGCTCATATCCTGCATCTGGGCGGGAAATTCCTTCACCTCGAACAGGGAGATCGCCTTGGCGGTCTTGTTCATCTGGTCGATGGCGTCATCCATCACCCCGATCAGGCCCGTGATGGCGCTGCGGTCGAACGGCGTCACGAAGATGCGGCGGACGTCCTGCAGCACTTCGCGGATGATGTCGTCCGCCTCATGCTCGCGGTCCGAAATCTCCTTGATATGGGCATCGATGTCCGGCCCGCCCTTGAGCAGCTTGGCGAGCGCATCGGCGCCGGCGACCAAGGTCACGGCATGATCCTCAAACTGCTCGAAAAAGCGCCCTTGCTTGGGCATCAGCGCGTGAAACCAGCGCAGCATTCCAGTCCTTTCGGTTTGCCATTCCCTGATCCGCAACAACGTCCGCACGAACAGGCCCGGGTCTTTCGGGGGTTCGCGAAAGGCTGCGATAATGGATTGCAGATCGGGTTCGTCGACGGCCTTTGCAGCTTCGGCCACGGGGAACCAACGCAGTTCCCGCTGCCCTTGTTCGGGCCATTGCGGCAACTGGCCGGTCACTGCAAGCGGGAAAACCTCGACCGTCGCCTCTTTGGTGTCGCCCCGCCGCCGCTTCTTGTCATAGCGATAGCGGCCGATCGGCGCGGGGCAGGCGATGCCGTGAATGCCCGCTTCTTCAAAGGCTTCCAGTTCGGCGGCGCGATGGCCGGCCATGCCCTTGATGCGATTGCCCTTGGGAATCACCCAGCGCCGCGTTTCGCGCGAGGTGATCAGAAGAATGCGCATCGACCCATCGGGATCGGTCGCATAGGGAAGGGCGGCGATCTGACGCATCAGCCGCCTTTATACGCCGCGAGGCGTGCATGACTTATGAATGGCCACCCCTGAATCACCGGCGCCTTGTAACAAAATCGTCACATTGCGCAATCGATCCGCTTGTCAGATCGACAGGCGGGCCGTCACCCGGATGTCGCGTCCCGCCAAGGGCGCGTAATCCTTGAGGAAACTGGCGGCTCGCCGCGCCTCGACATCGAAGATGTTGTTGGCGGACAGGGTGATGGTCGTCCGGTCATTGCCCTTGATGGGCTTGAAGGAAAGCGACGCATTGACCAGCGTGAAGCCGTCAGTCGGCGTCTCGGTGTCGGCAATGCGATCCTGCGCGAAACTATGTTCGACCTCGCCGCGCAGGTTCAGCCGATCGCCCTGCAATTCAACGCCCCCCAACAGGCGGAGCGGCGGAATCCGCGGAGCCGGGCCAGATCCCTTGATGGTGGCGCGGACATAGTCGGCCACCCCATCGAGATTGATGGCATAGCCGCCGATCTGCCCGACTTTCAGCGTGCCTTCCGCCTCGAAGCCGAGATAGCGGGCATTGGCCTGGAGGTTCTGATAGCAGGGGAAGTCGAGCGGTTCGCCGCCATTGACCGCCATGCAGACGCTGTCATCGGCCAGGGAATCATAGATATAGCCGTCGAACCAATTGTGATAGGCGGACAGCGAGATCGTATAGCCCTTGCCCTGGCCGCGTAGCGTGCCTTCAATGCCCCAGCTTTTTTCCGGCCCGAAATTGGGGTTGCCGAGCTCGAAGGCCTGTGTGCCCGCATGGTTGCCGCGCGCGAACAATTCCTCCGCCGATGGCGCGCGTTCGGTGCGGGACAGGTTCAGCCCGGCGCGCCAGCCGGGGATGATTTCCTGACTGATCCCCAGAGAACCGGACAGCGCGTCGAAGCTGCGATGATAGGTCGGGTTGAGCAGCGTTTCGTCGGCATCCGCGCCGACCCGCGTATGTTCGTAACGCCCGCCCAGTTCGACCCGCGTCGTGCCCAGGTCGAAGGACTGCAGCGTGAAGAATCCGAGCTGCTCGGTCTGGTTGCGCGGCAGGAATTTCTCTTCCCCCACGACATGGAAATTGCGGGCGAAGAACTGCGCGCCGATCGCGCCGTCCCAGCCGCCCCGCTTGGCTTGCACCAGTTCCAGCCGCGATTCGATCGACTGGTTGTAGAAGGTCGTGCCGACCGCGCCCGATTCCTCGATTTCCTGATGCTGGTAATCGGCAAAGCCCGCGCGCAGGCGGATGGATTCCAGGAAGCCGCCATTGACCGGCAGTTCTGCGCGCAGATCGGCGCGGTCCTGCTTCATGTGCAGCCGAACCTGCTCCGCCGTGCCACTGGGATCGAGCGAATAACGCACCGGCACGCCGTAGAAATTGTCGGTATGCGCGACCGAGAAGCCCAGATTCCCCCCGTCGGTGATCAGCGCCGCGCCGCCCGCCACTTCCCAGGTCCGCGCCGCGCTGTTGGGCAGCTTGCCGCGCAGACTGGCCAGCTCCTCAATCGCCGGATCGCTGCTGGCGGCGGCCTGTGCGCGTAGGGCGGGGGTCAGAATGTAATTGCCGGTATCGAGATCGCCGCTCTTCGAATAGCTGCCGTCGAAATGGACCACGATCTTGTCACCGATCGGTGCCTCGATCTCGCCCGATCCGGTGCGCTCATTGGCGGCGCTGCCATAGGTGGCGATGCCGTCGATATGGACCGGCTCGTCGGGCACGCGGCGCGGGATGCGGCTGTCGATCACATTGACCACGCCGCCAATGGCCGACGACCCGTAGAGCAGCGCTGCCGGTCCGCGCAGCACCTCGATCCGATCGGCGGTCAGCGGGTTGATCGCCACCGCATGGTCGACCGAGGTGTTCGACACGTCGAAACTGCCGATGCCGTCGGTCAGGATGCGGACGCGCTCGCCCTGGAAGCCGCGAAGGACGGGGCGGGAGGCGTTGGGGCCGAAGGAGGTCGCTGAAACGCCCGGTTGGTGGGCCAGCGTGTCGCCAATGGTGGGGCGCAGCGCGCGGGTCAGCGCTTCGCCCGAAACCACGGAGGTGCCCGACAATATGTCGCCCTGCCGTCGGGGGATGATGGCGGTAACGACGATGTCCGCTCGTTGATCATGATAGGCCTGTGGCGCGGTGTCGCTGGCGGCGTCTTGGGCAAATGCAGGAAAGGCGGCAGAAAGTGCGGATAGGGCGCAACCGGCACGCAACAGCGCGGAACGACACATTCGGTTCGTCATCCTTGAATCGGGAGGAGATGCGCTCTCCTATCTGAAATGATATAGCATATCAATACCGCTTCGGCGTATGAATAAGCATTGGCCGCGAAATCGCCTCATCCAGCCGCAAATAACAGTTAAAGAAAGAGAAATTCTGCCAGCGCGGCGGCGGCGGCAGGGCTTTGCGGACGGACGGCCTGCCGCACTTCTATGGCTGGCAGAGGGCGTTCGAGCGCAATCCGCCTGATCCCCGTCATCCGCCCCAGATCACGCGCCAGCGGGCCGAAGGCGGCGAAGCAACCGGCCCCTTCGCGCAGGATGGTCATGATGTCGAAGAGATTGTCGGTTTCCAGAACGGGATTGCCCAGCCGCACGCCGCCGCGCATTAGCGCCTCGTCGATGATCAGCCGCAAGCCGTTGCGCGGTTCCATGGCGAGCGTCGGCATGTCGGCCAGCTCCGCCATCGCCACGCTTTCGCTGCGGGCGAGTGGGTGGTCGACGCCGGCATAGAGGTTGATCTGCTCCGACCAGCCATAGCGGGAGGGCGGGTCTTCCGTTTCGCCCAAAGCGTAGAAATAGGCGATGTCGGCCTTGCCCCGATGCAGCGCCCATGCGGCTTCGTCGGCCAGATGGACCGTCAGGTCGAGCGTGATCGCGATATCGTCATTTGCCGCCTCGAAAGCTGCCAGAGCCTCCTGAAAATGGCCGAAGACCGGCGCGGGCGCGGCCAGGACGATGGTCTCCCGCGAGGGCGATGGGGGCGGGAGGGAAGCGCCGGACGGCGGTGGCGCGATGTCGTCGGCCTGATCGACTTGCCAATTGTCCGGCTGATCCTGCGACAGCAGGGTCATGGCCTGCGCCGTTTTCCGACCCGCCGCGGTGAGGCGGGCTTCTCCGGCCAGATCGTCGAACAGGCGGTAGCCCAGGCGCAGTTCCAGCGATGCCAAATCCCGCGCCACGTCATCAGGAGTGACGCCCAGATCGCGAGCGCATCGCGAAAGGCTGCCCGATGCCACCATCTGCGCGAATATGTCCAACTGGCGCAGGGAAGGCGTGGTCATGCCACCTGTTAGTGCAAATATCGCGTGGGGTTAAGGCGGATATTGGCCCCTTTTGTCACTTTGCCATATTGACGAACCCTGTCCGATGATGGCAGGGCGCTCAACCTGACGGGCGGGTATAGCTCAATGGTAGAGCACTAGCCTTCCAAGCTTGTGATGCGGGTTCGATCCCCGCTACCCGCTCCACCGTTAAAATACATTTCCTCATAGAGGCCCGTCCTTCTTATGGGCGACATCATCAATCTTCGGCAGGCCCGCAAGGCCAAGGCGCGTGCGGACAAGGACCGTCTGGCGCAGAGCAACCGCGCCAAATTCGGGCGCACAAAGGCCGAACGTCAGGCGCAGTCTTTGGAAGAAGAACGGAAGAACCGTCAGATCGAGGGCGCGCGTCTGGACAATAAGGACGATGATCCCAAGTAACCGTTCCTTATTTCCTATGGAAATGGAAAATATGCCGATCGCTGAATGTGTTTGATAAGGATGAACGGCTGCTAAGATTGGTCGCGTTCGGATCAACTCGTCGGCAGTTTCGCCCGATTGGTCTGGAATGGTGGCGGAGCATTGCGCTGAATCGTCAAGCTTGCGGGTTCAACCTGGGCTATGACTGGATACACTCGCTCAGTTCGCCCGGCCAGGGCCGCGATTGCCGCTGTTCTGGCCTTCAGTTCCCCCGCGCTGTTGGCGCAGACCGTCATACCGCCCCCCGACCCGGCGGTGGCGGTTCCCCAGGCCGAACCCGCGCCGCAGGCTGCCGCGCCTGCTCCGGTTTTCGCGCCGACACAGCCGATGGTCCAACCTACACCCCCGGTCGAGCAGCGTTTGGATGCCGCCATCGCGGCTTCCAAGGCTGAGAATGCTGAACCCGCACCGCCTGTCGCGGTGAAGCGTGCCGTGCCCAAGCCTGCGGTCAAGACGGTGGCGCGGACAGTTGAACCGGCTGCGCCTCGCGCCGAACCGCCGGTACAGCGTGCCGCATCCTCTCCGACACCGCCGCCGCCCGCCAAAACCGCGGCCCCGGCTGAACCAGCAGTGCCTGCGCCCCAGGCGCCCGTTCCACCGTCGGAAGCCGGGATCGATCCAGCGCTGTTATGGGCCTTGGGCGGCGGTTCTCTGCTGCTCGTCGGGCTGGCGGGCGCGGCGCTGTTGCGCGGGCGCAAGCGGCGCGTTGTGGAAGAGGAATGGGTGGAAGAGGTGAGGCAGCCTGCGCCGATGGAAGCCGTACCTGCGCCTGCTCCGGCCATGCCGCTGATGACTCCGCCCCCGGTGAGCGTCACCGCGCATAGTGAAGAGGATCGCACCCTTGAGGCGATGGTGGCAGCGCCGCCCAGCCCGGAGAACCCGTTCCGCACCCATGCGAAGCGGATGACTCGCGCGAGATTCCTGCTTGCCCAGCAACAGAAGCAAGCGGCAATCCAGTCGGCTCCGGTCACGGCCCCGGCCGATTCGCCCCGGCCGATGACGACGCCCGCGCAGACGGTCTATCGCTTCGGTTCCGACCGGAGGCGCGAAGGCGTCTTCAAGCCACGGACAAGCTGAGTCCGATCGACTTCTGTCGAAAAGGGGATGCCGGTTTCGATCGGCGTCCCCTTCGTCATGCTATAGTTCCGTCGATTCGGTTGCACTGGAACGTCCGGCCTGATACCGGCCCGCCGGTAATTGCATGGCCGCTCAGGCCCGCCTCAAGGAAAGTTGCCCATGTCCGACAAGATCAACCGCATCGTTCTTGCCTTCTCAGGTGGGCTGGATACCAGCGTGATCCTGAAATGGCTGCAACAGACCTACCAGTGCGAGGTGGTGACCTTCACCGCTGACCTCGGCCAGGGCGAGGAACTGGAGCCGGCGCGCGCCAAGGCGCAGCTCATGGGCGTCAAGGAAGAGCATATCTTCATCGACGACCTGCGCGAAGAGTTCGTGAAGGACTATGTCTTCCCGATGATGCGCTCCAACGCGCTTTATGAAGGGCTCTATCTGCTCGGCACGTCGATCGCCCGCCCGCTGATCGCCAAGCGCCAGATCGAGATCGCGAAAATGGTCGGTGCCGATGCGGTGTCGCATGGCGCGACCGGCAAGGGCAATGACCAGGTTCGCTTCGAACTGGGCTATTATGGCCTCGCGCCCGACATCAAGGTGATCGCTCCGTGGCGCGAATGGGATCTGACCAGCCGCACCAAGCTGATCGAATTCGCAGAAAAGCACCAGATTCCGATTCCCCGCGACAAGCGCGGCGAAAGCCCCTTTTCGACCGACGCGAACATGCTGCACACCAGCTCCGAGGGTAAGGTGCTCGAAGATCCGTGGGAGGAAACCCCGGACTATGTCTATTCGCGCACGGTCAATCCGGAGGATGCCCCCGACGCGCCCGAATATATCACCGTCGATTTCGAGCGTGGCGACGGCGTGGCGATCAACGGCGTCGGCATGTCGCCCGCGACCCTGCTGGAGACGCTGAACGACTATGGCCGCAAGCATGGCATCGGCCGTCTCGATCTGGTCGAGAACCGCTTCGTCGGCATGAAGTCGCGCGGCATGTACGAAACGCCGGGCGGCACCATCTATCATTTGGCCCATCGGGGGATCGAGCAACTGACGCTGGATCGCGGCGCCGCGCATCTCAAGGACGAGTTGGCGCCGCGCTATGCCGAACTCATCTATAACGGCTTCTGGTTCTCGCCGGAGCGCGAGATGTTGCAGGCCGCGATCGACCATAGCCAGGAAAAGGTGACCGGCACCGTTCGCCTGAAGCTCTACAAAGGCGGCGTCTATGTCGTCGGCCGCAAATCGCCCAACTCGCTCTATAGCGAAAAGGTCGTGACTTTCGAGGACGATGCCGGCGCCTATGACCAGCGCGACGCGGCGGGCTTCATCAAGCTCAACGCGCTTCGCTTGCGTTTGTTGGGACGCCGCGACCGCTGAAGAAAGTCCGTCACCCGATACAAATTGCGACATTTTATCGGGTGACGTGACAAATTTGCGGGACAAAACTCCCCGATAAGCGTTTTCATGGACGGCGAGGCGCCGTTCGTGACAGGCGTTTTGAAGGAAGACCCCAATGATCCGCAAATTCATGACCACGGTGGCTGTTGGTTCGCTGTTCGTTGGCGGGCTCGCCGCCACGCACCTAGCCTTCGCGCAGGATGACGGCCCCCACGCTGGTGGAGCGCGTGGCGGCGGCATGTTGATGATGGCCGATGCCAATAAGGACGGCGCCGTCACCAAGGCGGAACTGACCGCCGCGCTGGAAGCCCGCTTCGCCAGACTCGACGCGAACAAGGACGGGACGCTCGATCAGGCGGATCGCGACATCCTCCGTCAGCAACGGCTCGATGAACGTTTCGCCGCGCTGGATACCGACAAGAACGGCCAGATCAGCAAGGCGGAATTTGCCGCCGGGCATCAGGGCCACGATGGCATGCATGACCATATGGGCAAGCCCGATGGGCCGGACGGCCGGGGCCATCGCGGATGGGGACACGGCATGGGGGGCGGTCCGGGCGGCGAGATGAAGAAGGACGGCGCCATCACCAAGGCCGAGTTCATGGCCCGCCCGCTCGCCATGTTCGACAAGGCCGACGCCAATCATGACGGCAAGGTGACCGCCGACGAAATGAAGGCGGCGCGGCAGGCCTTCCGCGACGGCTGGCGCGACCGCAAGGGTCCGCCGTCACCGCCACCCGCGAACTAAGGGCAGGGGCGAAGGCGTTGATCGCACGCCTTCGCCCTTCCACCCCACACCAGCCATGACAAGAACTGGACCATGAGCGAACGACCCCATCTGCTGCTCGTCGACGACGAGCGTTCGATCCGCGAGCCGCTGGCGCAATATCTCGTCCGCAACGGCTTTCGCGTCACGGCTGTCGAAAATGCGGGGGAAGCGCGGATGCGCCTCAACGCCAATGCGATCGATCTGGTGATCCTGGACATCATGATGCCGGGCGAGGACGGGCTGTCGCTCTGCCGCCATATCCGTGAAACCAGTGAGATCCCGGTCATCCTGCTCACCGCGAAATCGGAAGAGACCGACCGCATCGTGGGCCTGGAAATGGGGGCGGACGATTATGTGCTGAAGCCCTTTTCCCCGCGCGAACTGGTCGCTCGCATCAAGGTGATCTTCCGCCGCGTCGCGACCGGCGGCCAGCGCGTCACGGCGCCTGATGGCGCCACCTATGCCTTTGCGGGCTGGCTGCTCAAGACGCAGGAACGCACGTTGGTCGACGGCGAGGGGGTGGCGCTGCCGCTCTCCACGGCGGAATATAATCTGATGCTGGCCTTCACGACGCGGCCCAATCAGGTGTTGAGCTGTGGATCGGCGCCGATGCGTAACCCTGCCCTTGCGCAGCACAACTATCTGAAATAACGTGCGAAATTGAGATAGTGCTGGGGTTCGAACCGGCGCCGATCGGGACCCCGGCGCCGTAGCATTTTTAGTTCACTTTCAGCGGCTTGGCCGAAATCTAAGCGGGTTCCGTCTCCAGGCCGATCCACAGCGTCGGGTCAAATGGTAGACCGGCCATCGACCTGAAATGCTCAATCTCGGTTTCGACACCCGACGGGCCATTTGCGTAGCAATTTTGTGTAACAGCCAACTCGACCATTTTTCGAGGTTTTGCGGAGAGTTGCGGGCGAACTGCATGCGCATTGTGTAGCAGTTTTGTGGAGCAGACGCGCGGAGAGGACCGTCTTTGCGACGATTCTCTAGCGTTTTCCGATGTCTGGAAAAGAATGGTGCCAGAAGAACACTCCCATCGGGCACCCAAGAGGCTGATTTTCCCTGCAAACCGGCAGTGGAAAATCACCGGCACCATCAATCGCACCAACACACCGTCTGGAAAAGGCTGGATGTCCCCGGACAGGGGTAAAATTATGCCGTGACAGCCGCTTAGTAGTAGCCATATGGCGGGCGAAAGGCGTGATCGTTATCGTCGCCGAACAGCTTATTTTTCTCGAAACGCTGCTCGAGGCCGTCAGCCGAAAGCGCAGCCTCGCGCGAGGCCAGTCGGCGCTCGGCCAACCCCACGAATTCGGCGCCGCGGCCGGTGCGCGTTGACATTTCCTCGCCTCACAAATTCGCCACCAGCCATCTCAACCGATTGAGCAAGATATCTCTTCGAGCACTACATCAAGTGCCTTCGCACTGCCGAAGCCAACGCGACAGGCTGCTCTGGCGAGCACCGCACCGCACCGCGTCCACCGGCGCACTTGCGATTAGAATATGAAAGGTGATTATACGCCAAGTCGCATAGAATGAGGAAATGCCATGGCGCGCCCGCGAGAATTCGACGCCGATAAGGCCCTTTATGCGGCGTTGCGCCTTTTTTGGGAGCGCGGGTTCGACGATACGTCGCTGGCGGAACTCGCAGATACGATGGGCATTGTGCGGCCCAGTTTGCAGGCCGCCTTCGGATCTAAAGAGGATTTGTATCGGCAGGCAATCGATCTTTACGGTCGGGAAGCGATGGCCTTCGTCGACGAAGCCGTCGGGAGCGATAGTGCCGCTGAGGTCTGCCGCCTGTATCTCAAGGGTTATTGCGATATCCTGAGCGATCCCGGGACGCCACCGGGATGCTTCATGATCAAGGGCTTGGTGTCGGCGGGCCGTGGTGCCGCCGTCGCGCGGCAGGAGGGCGTGAGCAGGCAGCAGAGCTATGAAGCCTTGCTTGAACAGCGGTTTCAGGGTGCTCAGCAGAGCGGAGATTTGAGCGAGGACATCGACGCGCGCGCGCTGGCGGAAACACTGACCGTTATCGCCAACGGCCTGGCCGTTCGTGCCGACATGGGGGCCACCCGCGCCGAACTCCATCGGCTGGCCGACTTTGTTCTTGCCAACCTTTTGATTCCAAGCGCGCAATGATTCTATGCCGACATGCATAAAACAGATTGACGGCCTGACATGTTGGATTCTATGCGACTTTGCATATTATCCTGCGGAGTTGTGCGATGTCGGAATCGATCAAAGTGGCGATCGTGTATCACAGTGCGTTCGGACACACTCGCCGTATCGCGGAAGCCGTGGCACGGGGAGCTGAAACGATCGAACGAACCATCGCGACACTGGTGGCGGTTGAGGACGTGGCCGATCATTGGGATCTTATGGATGCCGCGGATGCCATCATCATGGGCGGCCCCACGTATATGGGCAGCCTTTCGGCGCAGTTCAAAACCTTCATGGATGCAACGTCGCGTGTGCAATATGTGGAAAAGCGATGGGACGGTAAGATCGCCGCGGGTTTTACCAACGGCGGCTCCCGCGGGGGCGACAAGCAAAACTCACTTATCCAGCTTATGACGTTCGCAGCGCAACATCAGATGCACTGGGTGGGACTGGGTCTGAGCTATGGCAACAATCGCGCGAATACCAATGACGAAATTCTCAATCGCGATACCTACTCGATCGGTATGGCCGGCCAGTCGAACATCGACCAGGGCAGTGACGTGGCGCCGCCCCCATCCGACCTGCGCACCGCGGAATATCTGGGTCGGCATGTGGCTGATTTCACCCAGATCGTGGCGGCTGGCCGCAAGGCACTTAACCGGCCGACGCTTCCCGATGGACCGGGGGGTGCCGAAATCCATGATCCTGAACGGCGCGGCATTGACGAGATCGCCGTCTGACCGCAGCGCTTGGCCGCGTCAGCGCGAGAAATCGCGCAGCCGAGCGCCGCTGTGCGCCGCGATTTCCAATGCGGGAAGGTTGGTGAGAACGATCGCGCCGTTGCGGATTGACAGCCATCCTTGCTCCTGAAACCTTTGCAGCATCCGGTTTACGGTTTGCCGTGTCGTTCCTACCATTGCTGCCAGTTCGGATTGTGATAGCCGGGTCGACAGGGCAATGCCTTCCGTATTCGTCTCCCCGAAGGTCTGGGCAATGTCCGTAAGTCGCTGGGCCAGCCGGAAAGAGACTTCGTTGAGCGTCGCACCGGCAAAATGGTCGCTAAGCAATCGCATGTGCCGCGACAGCAGCTTCAACAGCGCGCTGTTGATTTCGAAATGAGTGAGCCGTAATCGGTCAATAGTCGTGCGATCTAACAATTGTAGCTCGACATCTTCGTGGGCGTCCGCCGTCTGCGGGCGCGGCTCGCCGTCGATGACACTGCTGGTACCAAAGCAATCGCCAGGCCCGAACAACTGGTAGAGCAAATCGCGCCCATCCTCACCCATCACCGACAGGCGGACGGAGCCTGAGACGATGCGGAACATTTCATGTCCTTCATCGCCCTGGGCGTAAATAAGCGCCCCTGCTTTCACGTGACGCCGACAGGCTGCGCCTAGCAGCGCGCGTGCGGTATCCTCGGGTAACCATTGAACGATATCAAAAGGAGCAAAACGCGGCGCCATGCGACAATGATCAACCACTTGGCAGAACTGGTCAAGCGAACGCGCTCAACCCTACGATGCTCCGGTCCAGCTCCCCCAGGCTGCGCGCGCCACTCAATACCATGCAACGTTCAACTTCATCACGAAGGAGCAAGATCGCGCGTTCAACGCCTTGGCTTCCCGCAGCCGCGAGGCCGTAGAGATAGGGGCGACCGATGGAACAGGCGTCCGCGCCCAGCGCGAGCGCTTTGACGATATGGGAACCGCGCCGGATGCCGCCATCGCAGATGATTTTCGCGCGTCCACCCAGCGCATCGGCAATCGGCGCGATCTGATCGATCGGCGCGGCGGCGGACTCAAGCTGCCTTCCGCCGTGGTTCGACACCATGATGATATCGGCACCGGCATCAACCGCGTTACGGGCATCGTCCGATCGCAAGATGCCCTTGATCGCAAGCGGGCCGTTCCAGCGCGCTGCGAGCCAATCCACGTCCTTCCAGGTCAATGAGCGATCGAACTGGCCGTTGACATATTCTTGCAGAGACGTTGTCCCCCCAGACATTGCAGTAACGCGGTGCGCGACGTTGACGAAATCGAATTTGCGACCGAATAATGCGGGGATCGACCACCGTGGCTTGGAGGCGAACCCAAGGAACCCTTGGGGTGTCAGCCGGGGCGGCAAGGTAAGCCCGTGCAGAAGATCGCGCTCCCGCTTGCCCGCCATGGGCGTATCCACCGTCAGCACCAGGCCATCGTAGCCTCCGGCACGCGCGCGCTCCACGAACTCCTCGGTTAGCCCGCGGTCTTTGAAAATATAGATTTGAAACAACTTCGGCGCCCGCATCGCGTGCCCGAACTCCTCTATTGTCGTCGTACCGAGAGTGGAGAGGCAATAGGGGATGCCAGAAGCGGATGCGGCTTGCGCGACCGCGAGCTCTGCATCGTGGTGGAAGAGGCGTGTCAAGCCGGTGGGAGAAAGGATCAGTGGAAACGGTATGCAATGTCCGAAGATTTCGGTTTCCGTGCTGACGGTGGATACGTCTGTGAGCATCCTGGGCAGCAGCTCGTACCGATCGAAGGCCGCGGTCGATCGGCGCAGCGCCACCTCGTCTTCCGCTCCGCCGTCGATGTAATCGAATATGGGGCGCGGCAACATACGGTGGGCGCCCCTCCGCAACGCTTCGATATTGTGCCAGCGATTTTCGCGCATAAAGGCTCCTCCCTGCGCAAGGTCTAAATCAAACGACACGAGGATGCTGTCATCCGGATGACAGCGCTCTTTTACGCAAAGCATTACGATGGTCCCAGGAGAGACCGAATGGACAAACATGCCCCCGTTTCGCTAGAAGACAAATGGGCTATCACGCGCGGCCGCATCCTGTTGAACGGGACGCAAGCGCTGGTCCGCGTCCTTTTGTCGCAGGCGTGGCTGGATCAGTGTGCCGGGCTTAGGACGGCCGGCTATATCAGCGGGTATCGCGGCTCGCCGCTCGGCAACGTGGACACCACGCTTTGGTCTGTCGGTAAACGCCTCGAACAGGCGGGTATCCGGTTTCAGCCTGGCGTCAACGAGGATTTGGCAGTCACCGCTATCGCGGGCACGCAGCAGATCGATCAGGTCCCCGGCGCGCGCTACGATGGGGTATATTCCGCGTGGTATGGTAAAGGCCCCGGGGTCGACCGATCCGGTGATGCCTTCAAGCACGGCAATTACGCGGGCGCCCATCGCAACGGCGGGGTCGTGCTTTTCTACGGCGACGATCACTCGGGCAAATCCTCCACCGTGGCGTACCAGAGCGAACAGGCGATCGCGGCGAACCTGATCCCGTCCTTCTATCCCGCGGATGTCGGCGAAATATTGCACTTTGGTTTGCTGGCTCTCGCATTGTCACGCCATTCGGGAACCTGGGCTGCGGTGAAATGCGTAACAGAAGTTGTGGAACAGACCGCGTCTGTCGACATCGATCTCGATACGTTCGCGCCGATTATGCCCGCGATCCCTGCTGTGCCGCCTGAAGGGCTGCACGCGAAGGTCCGACCGTTCAATCCGCTGCGTGCCGAACAGATCGTAGTGGAATACCGCTTGCCGTCGGTCATACCATTCGTGCGCGCGAACGGGATCGACCGCACGATATTTCGCGCGCCCGAGCCGCGCCTTGCGATCGTGAGTGCGGGCAAGAGTTACGGAGACGTGCGGCAGGCGCTGGCGCTGTTGGAAATCGACGAGGCGCGCGCGACGGCTCTGGGCATCTCGCTATTCAAAGTCGGTTGCATTTGGCCGCTTGATGCTGAAAGCATCGCCGCATTCGCGCGCGGGCACGACACGTTGCTGATTGTCGAGGAAAAGAGGAGCTTTATCGAGGCTCAGACGGCCTCGGCGCTGGTCAACGACCCAGCAGCGCCTCGCCTCATCGGCAAGGCGGACGAGGCGGGTGCTCCGTTGCTCTCGTCCGTCACGCCGCTACAACCCGAGGACATCGCGCGGGTCATTGCGGATCGCCTGAAACGGCTCGGGGTGGAATTCAATGCGCTCGCGCCGGGGCGCGGGGCGGCGCCCGCCGGGGGCAATACGCTGCCTACCTTGCGCACGCCCTATTTCTGTTCCGGATGCCCGCACAACCGATCGACGCGGATCCCCGATGGGAGCCTCTCGATGACCGGCATTGGCTGTCACACGATGGCGGCCTTCGCCACGCCCGAAAAAGCGTTGCTGCCGACGCAAATGGGCGGCGAGGGTCTTAACTGGACGGGGCTGGCACCTTTTACCGACACGCCGCACATGTTCCAGAACATGGGAGACGGCACCTATTACCATTCCGGCACGCTCGCGATCCGGGCCGCCGTCGCGTCCGGCGCCAACATGACCTACAAGATCCTCTATAACGACGCGGTGGCGATGACCGGGGGACAGCCGATCGATGGGCCAATATCGGTCGCGAAGATCGCGCACCAGGTGCTTCACGAAGGGGTGAAGCGGGTTGTCCTGCTCAGCGACAATCCCGATTTGCACCGGCGCGACCGCGCCATGCCCGCCGCCGTCGCAATCCATCACCGGGACGCGCTCGAGCGCATCCAGCGCGAATTGCGGGAGACGCAGGGCTGCACGGTCCTGATCTACGAGCAGACCTGTGCGGCGGAAAAACGCAGGCGCCGCAAACGCGGCGAGCTTCCCGATCCTCCCAAGCGCATGTTCATTGCGGAGGATGTCTGCGAAGGGTGCGGAGACTGCACCGTCCAGTCGAGCTGCATGAGCATCATGCCGAAGGAAACCGCGTTCGGCCGCAAGCGGACGATCGATCAGTCCAGCTGTAACAAGGATTATAGCTGCGCAGACGGCTTTTGTCCGTCGTTCATCACCGTGCGCGATGCCGAACCTGTTCGGCCCCGCGGCGCGGATATCGACGATACGCTGTTTGAGGGCCTGCCTGAGCCGCGCCGGGTCGAAGGATCCTGGAACATCATGGTTGCGGGCGTCGGCGGCACGGGCGTTATCACCGTCGGTGCGTTGATTGCCATGGCGGCGCATGTCGAGGGACGAGCCGTCTCGTTGTTCGACATGACCGGTCTCGCGCAAAAAAATGGGGCGGTCTTTAGCCACATACGGGTTGCCGCTACGTCCGGCGAAATACGCACGCAAAGACTCGGCCGCGGCGAGGCAGACCTTCTGATCGCTTTCGACCTGATCGCAGCGCTCTCGTCCGACGCAATCGCCACCTTGCGGCATGGCCACACACGCGTTCTTGCCAACAGCTTCGTGATGCCGACGGCCGCATTCCAGAGCGACCGCGATGCCCCGTCGGAGGCAGAAATCCTGATGGCGCGCCTCATCGCCAGCGCGGGCGAAGACCGTTGCATTCAGATCGATGCGGCCGCGCTGGCACGCCGCATCACCGGGGATACGATGGCGGCGAACCTCGTCCTGCTGGGCATGGCCGCCCAATCCGGCCTGCTGCCGGTATCGACCGTCGCGCTGGAACGCGCCATTATGCTGAACGGGGTTGCGGTAAAGGCCAACATCACGGCCATGCGCCTGGGCCGCGTGCTTGTCGCGGACGCAGCCCGCTTGGACCATCTCACGGCCGACCGGGCGGATCGCGCTGTGACTCCGCAGACGTTCGAAGACATTGTGACCCATCGTTCCGCGCATCTTTCGCGCTATCAGGACGACGTCCTTGCCAAACGGTATCGCGATAAAATGGCGGTCGTCCACGAAGCGGAGCAGCGGGCCGCCGCCCGGTCCGAGGCGCTCTCACGCGTGGTTGCGGTGAACTATGCGAGGCTTCTGGCGATCAAGGATGAATATGAGGTGGCGCGGATGCTGACGGATCCGGTGCTGCGGCGGAGCCTGTCAGAAACGTTCGGAGACGGCGCGCGACTGAGCTTCAACATGGCACCGCCGTTTTTACCTGGCCGGGCGGCGAACGGCCGACCACGCAAGCGGGAAATTCCCTGGTGGCTTGCTTTCCCGGCGCTACGACTGCTGGCCCAAATGCGGGGATTGCGCGGAACCGCGCTCGATATCTTCGGCAGCACTGCAGAGCGCCGACGAGAGCGCGCCTTGTTGCGGGATTACGAGGCGCTTGTCGATCGCACGGTCGCGCGTCTTTCCGCCGACAATCTTGCGGCAGCAACCAGGCTGCTGGACGAAGTCTCTGCGGTGCGGGGATATGGCCCCGTGAAGGACGAGGCCATGTCGCGGTATTTCGACAAAATTCGCGCCGACGAACGTCTTTTCAGTGACGGAGACGCGCTGGATCAGCCTGACGTGGCAGCTTTTGCGACGTAAAAAGCGACGGGAGCGGGAAACTTATGCCTGCTATCTGGCGCGGCACTGGCACAGTTCTCATTTCCGTCAATCATCGTCCTCAGGGACGTCGCAGTGCGTTTCGAATGCCGCCGTCGAGATGGTGACGACCTCATCAATCATTCGGTTGATCGTTTTCTCGTTCAGCCGGGGTGCTCCAAAGCGAAACGGGGCCAGCGCAGCAAGGCCCACCGTCAGGCTCAACATTTCATAGATACGGTTTCGCGACACATTGGGAAATAGCTTGGCGAGTGCATCGACATAGAGTTCGCGGACGGGCGCTATGCGATCCTGAAGCAGCGTGACGGCAATATCGGGCACAACGAGGTGCAAGCTAGCCACGATTCGTAAGTAGTTGTAACCCGTCTCACTTCCCGATTCCCGCAAGTGCGCCCCGAGATAAGCCGTCATCAGCGCGCGAATGTGATCATGCTGATTAAGATCAATGGGGATGTTGTGGAACCCGGAGATGCGGGTTGCTTGAATCCGCGACAACGCTTCTTCGAGAACCGCGCAATATAGCGATTCTTTCGAGCCAAAATAATAGTTTACGGTAGAATTATTGACGCCGACCTCGCGCTGGATCGCGCGTTGACTGGCGCCTTGGAACCCATGCTCCGCGAAGTGGCGCGCAGCGACTCGGATCAGCCGGTCTCTGATGTTCGATGTGTCATTCTCGTCCATTGGTTGCCGTAGTTGCGTTTCGATTTTCAATTCTGACATCCTGGTTTCATGCTGCAAAAGCGCCGGCAAGAAAAGGCAAAACACCTGCCAACCGCTCGAAACAGGAAACTCTCTCCGTCTCAGTGGCCGTCACCGTGACAAAAATGGCCTTGACACCGCACGCTCTTGAGATCATTCAACCGGTTGAAAGTGGGGCTTGGATAAATGAGCCCTCGAAATGGGGAGGATATATGATCCGGCTATTTTCTTCGGTAGGTGTGGCCGCGCTGGCGATCGGGGCCGCAACGGCGGCGAACGCGCAGGCTGCGGCCCCGGAATCCACGAGCTCGCAGACGGCGGCGCCCGTCGACAATTTGATCGGGGACATAGTCGTCACCGCTCAAAAGCGCTCGGAATCGCTGCAAAGAGTCCCTGTCGCGGTGACCGCCGTTACCGGAGCGGAGCTTGCGCGTAGCGGGATTACCGATCTGGCCGGTGTCACGGCGGTAGTTCCAAACCTTAATCTTGGGCAGCAACTGGGTGTCGCCAAGATAGCACTTCGCGGTATCGGGCTGGAAAACATCTCGGCAGGTGCCGAAGGTAGTATCGCTTTCCATGTCGATGGAGTGTTCATCTCACGCTCGATCGCGGCATTGTCGAGCTTCTATGATATCCAGCAGGTCGAAGTGCTGCGCGGCCCGCAGGGCACGCTTTACGGCCGGAACGCCACCGGCGGATCGATCAACATCACGACACGCAGCCCGACGCAGGATCTGAGCGGGTACGCACGAGTGACTGTGGGCAATTATGCGCGTGTCACGACCGAAGGCGCCATCAGCGGCGCGATCATTCCCGGTGTGCTTGCGGCACGAATCGCGTTTCAAACCCAGGACCACAACGGTTATGGCCGAAATATCGTCACGGGTACGCGAATCGATGATCAGAACACGCGCGGCTTTCGCGGTAGCCTGCTTTTCACGCCGTCCGATCGACTGACGGTTGATGTCAAGGCGGACTATTTTCGCGAAAGCGATCGTTCGGGCGCGTATCACTATTTCGGCGCGGGCGGGTTTGACCTTGCCGGCAATCCGGTTGTTCCCACAGGTTTGACGTCGGGCGGCACCGTTCCGGCCAACGTCCGCGACATTAGCAATGATAGCGACCCCAGCAATAATGTGAAGTTCTGGGGCGTGAGCGGTAAGATCAGCTACGAGCTGTCGGATTCGGTCCAGTTGAGCTCGCTCACGGCGTTCCGGCGGACGGATTACACCACGCTAGCGGATCTCGATTCCACGAGTGCGAAGCTGGCGCCGACCACCCAGTTCGAGCGGGATCGGCAGTTGAGCCAGGAATTCCAGCTTTCCGGAAAAGCGGACCGTTTAAACTGGCTCGTCGGCCTCTATTACTTTCATGAAAACGATGCCGGCGCGATCGATATTCCGTTTAACAATCACATCGTCGGGTTTCCTCTCCCGGGAACTTTCGTACAGGGGTTCTACGGCGGCGGCGTGATCAAGACCGACGCGCTCGCCGCGTTCGGCCAGGCGACCTACGAAGTGGTTGACAATCTGCGTCTAACGCTCGGCGCGCGCTACAGCACTGAAAAGAAGACCAACCAGGATCAGGTTCTTTTCGACTTCCTGACGCCTTACAATCCCGCGACGCGCGCGCCGTTCACGTTGCCTGAGCGGAGCAAGCGGTTCAAGTCATTCACGCCGCGCATCGCTCTAGACTATCAGGCCACGCCTGATGTGTTGGTGTATGGTTCCTGGTCGAAAGGCTTCAAATCCGGAACGTACAACCTCGGCACCGGTCAGGCGCCGGTCAACCCCGAAAAGGTCAGCGCGTTCGAGGCGGGTCTGAAGTCGACGTTGCTCGATCGCCGCCTGCGACTGAACCTCGCCGGATTCCACTACAAGTATAAGGATCTTCAGGTCGGTAAAGTTGTGCAGACGGTGTTGAATCTCGAAAATGCCGCAACGGCCAACATCTATGGTCTCGAGGCCGAGGTTCTGGCCAAAATCACGCCGCAGTTCGAAGTGACACTGAACGGCGCTTGGTTGCACGCGCGCTTCGACAATTACATCTCCTCCGATGCTGCGCGTCCGGCAGGCGACGGATCGGGTGTGCTCGATCCCACCACGCATTTGCCGGCGTTCAATCTGCACGGAAACAGGCTTTCGCAGTCGCCTGACTTCACCTTTTTCATTGCGCCGCAATATACAATTCCCACCGACGCGGGCAGTTTCGCCCTACGTGGCGAGTTGAGCTGGAGGGACAAGGTCTTTTTCACGCCGTTTAACGTAAATGCCACGAGCCAGGCAGCGAATGCGCGCGTCAACTTGTTCCTGAACTGGGAGTCCAATAACAGCAAGGTTACTGCATCGCTGTTCGTGAAGAACCTCACCAACAAGACCATTATCGGCAACTCCTACGTCAGCACCTCGCTCGTCGGCTTTCCGGTGAATGGCTATCTCGAGGAACCTCGCACTTGGGGTGCGACAGTCGGGTATAAGTTTTGAAGCCATGGTGCCGTGACCTGTCACGCAGGCCGGTCACGGCACCGCCGTCGCAGATTTCTGGCCCGCCCCCTTGGCAGCTTGGCCGCAGCCCGGCACGTCTGACCGGTATGAAATGAAAGCGAGGATGCCGATGGAAATGGCCAGCGATTTTCGCCAGCATTGGCGGACGCTCGCGGGCTGCACCATCGCCGCCTCCATCGGCACGTTCGGGCTGCATAGTTATACCAGTGGCGCTTTCGTGCCTGAACTCGCGAAGCATGCTGGCTTCACGCGCGGCGAGATGTCGCTTGCCACCCTGATCTTGTGCGCGACGATTGCCGTGAGCGCCCCGTTCGTCGGTGCCTTGATGGACCGCTATGGCGCCCTGAGGATCGTTAGCGTTGCTGTCGTGGGTGAAGCGGCGGCCTTTGCCTTGCTTGGTCTGATCCGGGCGAACTTTCCGTCCTATGCGTCGGGCATCTTCATTCTCGCGGTGTTGGGCGTCGGTACGACGCCGCCTGGCTTTGCCAGAATGGTGACTGCGCGCTTCGATCGATCGCGCGTGCTGGCGCTCGGCGTGCTGATCAGCGGTCTTTGTGTGGTCGCGATCGCCGGTCCGGTCTGGATGACGGCCGTGATCCAACATCTTGGTTGGCGAGGGGGCTATTTCGCGCTGGCCGGGCTTGTGCTTCTACTTGGAGGCGGCGGCGTGCTTCTGACTAGGAGCGACGGCACGATGCCGGAGGCGCAGGGCAACACAGATGAGTCCCAAAGCCGCGCCAGAGCGGGCGGCTACGCGCCGTTGCGGCGCCCGCTCTTCTGGATGATGCTTCTGGGCTTTGCCGCCCCGGCGGTGTTTTGTGGAGGATATATACTCCACTTGATCACGTTGCTGCGGGAGCGCGGTTTCAGCCGAGGCGAAGCAGCGCAGATCCAGGCGCTTATCGGCGTGGCCGTGCTGGCCGGGCGGTTGGGATCGGGGTGGGCCCTCGACCACTTCCCCGCGCAGCGCGTCGCCGCTTGCACAGCTTTCGTTTCCGGTCTGGCCTGCGCCTTATTGCTTCAATCCGACCCGGTGCTTTTGTGCATCGCTGCGCTAGGCATCGGCCTGACCATCGGCGCAGAACTGGACGTGATGGCCTATCTCCTTTCCCGGTATTTTGGCCTCGACAGCTTCGGACGACTGTACGCTTTGGCTTATGCCTGCCTGATCACGTCGGCGGGCGTCAGCCCGGTGCTGATCAATTGGATTGCCGATTTCGGCGGTGGATACGGCGCTGCGCTCATCACGTCGACAATCGGCACGATATCCGGAGCGGCCGTTCTGATGCTCTTGCCCAATCCGCCGGTGTCGGCGGCATGGGGCACGATCGCTGAGACTTCGTCTCGGCACCGCCTTGCCGACCCCGTGGACCCTGCCACGGTGGCGGAGACATGACATTGGGCGGCTCAGCCGGAAACATAAGAGTTGACCTGCTCATGCCGCTTGTCGGTCCAACTTCAGTTTTGAGGAGAGTTTGATGTCTGGCCAAAAGAAAACGCTGATCCGTGGTGCATCGATTGTCAGCATGGATTCGGCGATCGGCGATCTTCCGCGCGGTGATATCCTGATCGTCGATGATCGCATCGTCGAGGTCGCGCCATCGATTTCGGCCGACGACGCCGAAATCATCGATGCGACCGGCATGATCGCCAGTCCCGGCTTCGTCGATACCCACCGCCACGTCTGGCAGACGCAGCTGAAGGGCGTGGCGATCGACTGGAGCCTGTTCGACTATAGCTGTCTGATGCGGTCGATGTATTCGATCTGCTATGAAGCCGACGATGCCTATCTGGGCAACTATGTCGGCGCGCTCGATGCCATCAACGCCGGCATCACGTCGATCGTCGACCACAGCCATTTGCAGATCACGCCCGAGCATTCGGATGGGCTCGTCAAGGGACTGAAGGACGCCGGTATTCGCGGCGTGATGTGTTACGGTCTGTATCGCAACCCCAAGTACAAGCCGGGCGACACGCTCACAGTTGCGCAGGTGGTGGACGAAGTCTCCGGCCCGCTCGAAGAGTTTCACAAGGTCAATGCGACGCGTGTGCGGGACCAGCATTTTTCGTCAAACGACGGGCTGCTGCGGTTCGGGATCGCCGCGAGCGAGTTCGTCGTGTCGCCAGGTCCGGAGCCGGTGCTCGAGGAGATGGCGTGGGTACGGACGCTGGATCCCGCGCTCGTCAGCATTCACATCGGGTTCGGTGTGAACGAAGGGTTCCGCGTCGTTCCCCTGCTCCACGAACATGGCATGCTGGGCGATGACCTCCTCTTCGTTCACGGGGCGCACCTTACCGACTACGATCTGGCGCTGCTCAAGCAGCATGGCGGATGGCTGTCGACCACGCCCGAGACCGAATTGCAGATGGGCATGGGCTATCCCGTGCTGGAGCGCGTGGTGGAAAGCGGCAGCACGCCCTCGCTCGGCATCGACATCGCCTCGAACTTCGCGGGCGACATGTTCGCGCAGATGCGCCTGATGCTCCAGACCATGCGCTTCCGCCATTATGAGATCGCGAACGCGGGCCTCCCGGTCGCGTCACGCTATGCGGCGCGCAAGATGCTCGAATTCGCCACGCTCGGTGGTGCGCGGGTGATGGGGATGGACAGCTACACCGGCAGCATCACGCCCGGAAAGAAAGCCGATCTCCTTCTGACGCGGATGGACAGCGTCAATATGAGCCCCGTCATCGATCCCATCGCGGCGCTAGTCTTCTATGCCGATGCGGGCGACATCGATTCCGTCTGGGTCGATGGCGTGGCGCGCAAGCGGCACGGCAAGCTGACGGGGCTGGACTGGTCGGCCGTCCGCTCCAGCCTGGTGACCTCGCGGAACGGCATTTACGAGAAGTTCCGCAAGATTCCCGAGCAGCAGATCCGGGACTATTGGTCGCCCCTCTGGAAGATCGAAATGCCCGCCATCGAGCTTCCGCTTGCCACGGCGGGGGCATGACTGTGGCTCTCGATCATACGCATGACGCCGCAGCCAGGAGCTGGATCGAAGCCGCCAATGGGGAGGGGGCCGATTTTCCGATCCAGAACCTGCCGCTTGGCGTGTTCTCGACTGGGTCGGCAGGTCCGCGTTGCGGCGTGGCGATCGGCGATCAGATTCTGGATCTGAAGCTGGCCGCGGAGCGCGAGTTGATCGAAGGTCCAGCGGCCGCGACGCTGTCGGTTGAAAACCTCGATCGTCTGTTCGCGCTCGGGCGCCCAGCGATGCGTGCGCTTCGTCATGCCGTGTTCGCGCTGCTCCGTGAGGACAATGACCGGCGCGACGGCAGCCTGCTGCACCCGATGCGGGATTGCACCCTGCTCCTGCCGACGTCCGTTCGCAGCTTTACCGATTTCTACGTCGGCATTCATCATGCAATTCGTTGCGCGGACGTTCTTGGGCAAGGCGAGAACCCGCTTCCGCCCAATTATCACACAATGCCGCTTGGGTATAACGGGCGTGCATCCACCGTCCGCGTAAGCGGGGAAAATGTCCGTCGGCCGATCGGGATGCGCAAGCCCATCGGTCAGCCGCAGTCAAGCTTCGGTGCCTGCGAATGGCTCGATTTCGAACTGGAAATGGGATTCTACATCGGCCCCGGAAATCCCGTCGGCGAGCCGGTGGCGATCGATCAGGCAGAAGACCAGGTAGTCGGCTATTGCCTGCTCAACGACTGGTCGGCGCGCGACATCCAGTTGTTCGAGATGGCGCCGCTCGGGGCCTTTAATTCCAAGAGCCTCAGCACCTCGATTTCCCCCTGGGTCGTCACCGCCGACGCCCTGGAGCCGTTCCGGATCGCGCCGATGAAACGCCTGCCTGGCGCGGGGCCGGTCCCGGCCTATCTGGATGGGGCAGCGGATCAGGAATGCGGCGGCATCGACGTCACGCTAACCGCGACGCTGTCCACCGCCGCCATGCGCGCGGCGGGCGCACCGGCGGCCCATCTGCTCGAAACCGGATCGCGCTATCTTTATTGGACCTGCGCGCAGATGGTGGCGCAGCAGTCCGTCACAGGGTGCTGCCTGATGCCGGGAGACCTGATCGGCACGGGCACGATCTCCGGACCTGATCAGGCCAGTTACGCCAGCCTGTTCGAACTGTCGGTCGGAGGGCGGGAGCCGCTCGTTCTCCCCAACGGCGAACGGCGGATGTTCCTCGAGGATGGCGACGAGGTCAGCTTTACAGGCCGGTGCAGCCGTGACGGGTTTGTCCCGATCGGCTTCGGAGCCTGCTCCGCCCAGATCCTGCCGGCGCTCGCGTGAGGCGAGCGCGAAGGATTGTCACGCACCGCGCGGGCCACTTGCAGGAACGTAACTCTTTGATTCGATCGGATAACGCATGACCATCTACATCGTCAGCGCCATGGATAAACACGACGAGCGCCTCTATGCCGAATATGAGGCGGATGCCCACGCGACCTTCGCCGGGCATGACGATATCGAAATTCTGGCCATCTCCGATCACGTCCGCGCCATCGAGGGCGAGCCACCGGGACAACGTATGGTTCTGATCCGCGCTGCGGACGAGGCAGCGTTCGACCGCTGGTACCACTCGCCCGCGTACCAAGCCGCGAAAGCGAAGCGGCTTGCCGCCTCGCATGCCCGGTTCACGGTGATGTTGGACTAGCCAAGACTTCTTGGAGATATTTGTGACGCAAACGTATGAAAAAGGCATGTTTCAGCTCGCCAATGGCTGCTGGGCGTGGCTTCAGCCCGATGGTGGCTGGGGGTGGAGCAACGCCGGGTTGATCACCGACGGCGGCTGCTCGATGCTTGTCGACACCTTGTACGACCTAAAGATGACGCGCGAGATGCTTGCCCGGATGCGCGACACGACGCCTGCAGCTCGCACCATCGATATTCTTGTCAATTCGCACGCGGATGGTGACCACACCTTCGGAAATCAGCTCGTCAGCGGCGCCCGGATCATCGCGTCCGCCGCGACGGTCGATGAATTCTTCAAGGTGACGCCCGAGACACATCAGCGTATCATCGAAAACGCCGATTTCATGGGAGACGGCGCGAAATATGTCGCCGGGTTCATCCGCGACCATGGCTTCACGTTCAGCGACATCACACTGACGCCGCCGACTGAAAGCTACGACCGGGAAGCGATGGTCAAGGTGGGGGACAAGGACGTGCGCCTGATCAACGTCGGGCCGGCGCATACGGCTGGCGATACGCTGGTGCATTCCATCGCCGACCGCGTCGTCTATACCGGCGACATCCTGTTTCTCGGCGTGCATCCGGCGATCTGGGATGGCTCGCTGTCGCGCTGGGTGGAAGCCTGCGACGCGATCCTCGGGCTTGATGTGGATGTGATCGTTCCTGGTCACGGCCCTCTGACCGACAAGGCCGGAGTGGCTTTGTTCAAGACATATCTCCAGACCGTGGAGCACGAAACGCGCTTGCGCTTCGAGGCGGGCATGAGCGTCGAGCAAGCCGCCGCCGACATCCGCTTCGAGCCGCCGTTCGACGCGTGGATTGTCCCCGAGCGGATCGTCGGCAGCGTCAATTTCCTTTACCGGGAGTGGGGCAGCCCGCTTGCCGAAAACGATTACATGGAAGTGTTCGGCATGGTGGCGCGCTATGCGGACCGGCGGGCAAGATGCCTCGCCGGGCAGCACGTCGCAGGCTGCGGCCACGCGCACTGAACCGGGGACACAGGATTGTCAGCCACTCGCCGTAAGCAGCGATCCCTGCGGATCCCTGCCAGGCGCCAGCGCGGCCCAGCGATCCTCCTCACCCAGCAAGCTGCGGCGAAGGTAAGCGAGCGTCACGTCCTGGACCAGCCTTACGCGATCTGGATTTTCGTCGCTGGTCTCCACGACCTCATAGCCCGATATGCCGCCGAGCATATGTTCGCCGCCATGCAGCGTGAGAAGCGCCTTGCTGCCGGGCGACAGGTAGAAGGGATCGTAGAACCAGTCGGGACCACGCACGGTGAGCGGTGATCGATCGGCATCGCCCGCGACCATCAATGTCGGGCAATCCATGTGCGTGAACGCCGTGTCGAGGTACGGCGTGGCCCGTCGTCCAAGGTCGCTCAGGTCGCTGCCGCCCCGGCCGCCTGACGCCAGCAGGATGCCGCAGGCGACGCGGGTGTCGGACATATCCTCGTCCGCGTCTGACGCCGCCATGCGTGCGCCCGGCAGCATGCTGGTCATCTGCCCGCCGAACGAATGGCCGACGGCGGCGAGGCGGGTGATATCGGCGCGATCTGGCAGGCCGGGCACCTGGTGCATGATATCGGCCAGACGATCGATAACCGTTTTTGCGTCCGCGACCCGGATGCCAGATTGCCGGTCGCCGTGGATCATCCTCCGCCAGGCCGAGCCGCCGCGCATCAAGGTACGTGAGCTGCACGACCGCGAAACCGTGCGCTGCCCAATAGTCCGCAAGGGGCGCATAACCGTCCATCGAGGATCCGAATCCGTGCGAGAACAGCACGACCGGCAACCCCGTTCCCGCAACGGGCGCGGATATCCGAAGCTGAATGTCCTCACCACGGTTGCCGCCGGGAATCCGGATCGAGCGCACCGAAAGGATCGGCACTGGCGAGTCCATGTTGGCGTCGCGCGGAATCCACGGGCCGGGCATAGGCAACTCCTTGGCGGGCGACCGCCGACCCCTGCCATGACGCTGGCGGGCCGATGGTCTACATTGTAGACCAGCTCTAGTTATGGGATCGCGGGCGCGGCACAAGAACGCATATTTTGGAGACTAGGTCACATGGAGATGCCTTTGCGGCCGACTGTGCTGCCCGATTGCACCGGCGTCGGCGACGTCCTGTCACGCATCGGCGACAAATGGTCGGTGCAGATCATTGTCGTGCTGCATGACAGCGCGCAGCGCTTCAACGGCGTGAAGCGGGGCGTGCCCGGAATCTCGCAGCAGATGCTCACCCGCACGCTCAGGAACCTCGAACGGGATGGCCTGGTCGATCGCACTGTCCGCGCGAGCAAGCCGCCCCAGGTCGAATACGTGCTGACGCCGCTCGGGCGGTCCCTTGCCGGGCCCGTGCGCGCGCTTGCGGCCTGGGCGATCGAGCATCGCGCGGCGATATGCGACAGCCGAACGACGTTCGATGCGAGCGAGGACGAAAACGCGCATCGATAGCAGGCGCGGCGCTGGATGCCGGGCCTGCTTTTTCTCGTTACCGCGGATCGATGATGGTCGAGCCGATGGTCTGGCGGTTTTCCAAGGCGACATGCGCCTTGGCGGTTTCCGTAAGCGGGAAACGCTGACCGACCTTGATCTTGAGGACGCCCTTGGCGGCCAGATCGTACATGGCGGCGGCAGCCTTCAGCGCGACCTGGCGGTCGGTGTAATGCGTCGGCAGGATCGGGCGCGCCAGATACAAGGCCTTGGGCGCCAGGGTGTCGAAGATATCGTCGATCGAGACGCGGCCGGACGAGTGGCCGAAATTGACCATCAGGCCCCAGGTGCGCAGGCAATCGAGCGAGCCTTGGAACGTGTCCTTGCCGACGGAATCGTAAACGACGTCTACGCCCTTGCCGCCGGTGATCTCCTTCACGCGCTCGACGAAATTCTCGGTCTTGTTGTCGATGACGTAATCCGCCCCGCTTTCACGCGCGAGCGCGACCTTTTCTTCGGAGCTCACGGTCGCGATCACGGTGGCGCCGATATGCTTTGCCCATTGGACCGCGATCTGCCCGACGCCGCCCGCTGCGCCATGGAACAGGATCGTCTCGCCCGGCTGGAGCTTGTGCGTCATGTGGAAGAGATAATAGACCGTCATGCCCTTCAGCGTGATCGCGGCGGCCGTGTCGAAATCGACGCCATCGGGAATAGGAAACACGATCGAGGCGGCGACGTTCCGTTCTTCGGAGAAGGCGCCCGTGGCACCCATGTACGCGACGCGGGCACCGAGTTTGAATTCCGTGACGCCGGCGCCGACCTCCGTGACGACGCCCGCCGCTTCCTGTCCCAGCACGAAGGGCGTGGGAATATCGTAATGGCCCTCGCGGATCAGCACATCGACGAAGTTCAGGCCGATGGCTTCATGCCGCACCTTGATCTCGCCCGCGCCGGGCGGGGGCACATCCCAATCCTCCACCTGCATTTTGTCGGCGCCGCCGACTTCGTTCATCACGATCACTTTCGTCATTCACTTTTCCTTTCAGATGCCAGATCTTCATCCTTCGCCCGGACTGGTCGGGCGGAGCGAATGAGGGCCGGGGCGGCTGGGGAACCACGGGGTCGGTCAATGCTGGTGGTTGCTGTCCGAGCACCCGCAGGCCGCCACCGCCGGGTTGTCGGCGGCCATTTTCGCGACGAGACCGAAAATCTCGAGGAAGTCCGTCCGCGCGTCAGGGTTGCCCCATTCGCGGTAGAGGAAGTTGACGCTCCCGACCAAGCGCTCCGGCAGCAGCCAGTCGTCATAGGGCGGTGGAAAGGCGATGTCGGCCGCCGCCTGCTCCACCGACATGCCCGCCTCGAAACGCTTGCGTGTTTCCGTCTCCAGGATTTCGATGTAGCGCTTGAAGGTTCTTACCCCCTGCTTGTCCGTCACCGGGCCGTGTCCGGGCACGACCAGGTCCACGTCGAGGGACAGGATGTGATCGCAAGCGGCCGACCAGCCCTGGATCGACCCTTCCCAGATCGCCGGATGCACGCCGATGAACAGGATGTCTGCCGTGAAGACGACCCGATCCTGAACGCTGTGGACCAGCGTGTCGCCGGCGGTATGCGCCGGGCCGACATTGTAGAGAAGCACATCCTTGTCGCCCACCTTGAGGGCGTGGCGGCGATCGTATGTTTCCGTGGGCGGCGTGAACTCGACGCCGGTGAAATCAAAGCCATTGCCGCGAACGAAGCCCGCGACATACTTTGCACCTTCGCCCAGGACCTCGGCATTTTCGACCATGGCCTGCGCCTTGTCTGGTGTCAGCCCCGTGAATTCGCGCGCGGTCTCCTGCGAGGCAATGATGCGTGCGCCCCGCACAAGCTGGTTGCCGAAGGTGTGATCGGCGTCGGCGTGGGAGTTGACGAGGATGTCGATCGTCGCTGCGGAGGGCGACGCATCGCGCATGGCCGCAAGCATCTCGGCAGTCGATGCCAGATCAAAGAGCGTGTCGACCAATAGCGATTGTCCGCCGTCGACGATCAGGCCGGCGTTGGAAAAACCCCAGCCTCCATCGGGCTGTAGCCAAGCCCAACTGCCGCTGCCCAGATCCCTCAGCCCCTTACTATATTCCGCAGCCATATTCCTCTCCTACAGCATTATATCAATCGGTTGAATGACATGCCGACAGGCTTGTGCTCCGCCCGGACAAGCTACGATATTAGAGTTGACCTGCGGCAACGCACTTGACTCATAACACCACAATGTTCATCAATACAACCAACCGATTGAAAGAACTGGTTGGCTATCCGCTTTTTCCGGCGTTTCGGTTGCGAACGGTTCAATCCGCGGAACGTCCGCGCTTGAGGCCAAGGGTGAGAGGAAGGCTGAATGGAAATGCGTAGAACGCTAATTCGTGGCGCCGCCATCGTCTCCATGGATCTCGCCATCGGCGATCTGCCGCGTGGCGACATTCTGATCGAGGGAAACCGCATCGTTGGTGTTGCCCCAGTTATAGAAGTGGGGGATGCCGAGACCGTCGATGCCGAAGGAATGATCGCGAGCCCGGGCTTCGTCGATACACACCGGCACGTCTGGCAGACGCAGCTAAAGGGCGTGGCAATAGACTGGAGCCTGTTCGACTATATCTGCCTCATGCGAAGCATGTACTCCGTTTGCTACACGCCGGAAGATGCGTATCTTGGCAATTACTTCGGAACGCTCGACGCCATCAATGCCGGCGTCACTTCCATTGTCGATCATAGCCATTTACAGATCACGCCCGAACATTCCGATGCGTTGGCCAAGGGCATGCTGGATTCGGGGATTCGCGGCGTGTTCTGCTACGGCGCATATCGTAACCCGAAATACATGCCCGGAGATTTGCTAACCCCTGAGGCGATCATCAACGACATTGCCGGCCCGCTGGAGGATTTCCACCGGCGCAATGCTCCACGCGTGCGCGAGAAATATTTCCCGTCCAACGACGGTCTGGTCCGCTTCGGGATCGCCTCGAGCGAATTCCCGACCGCCGCGCTGGCCGAGCCGATGCTGGAGGAATTGGCCTGGGCGCGCACGCTCGATCCTGCCGTGATCAGCATGCACGCGGGCGTGGGCGTGAACGAGCATTTCCGGATGGTTCCGATCCTGCACGAGCACGGCCAGCTGGGCAACGATCTGCTGTTCGTGCACGGCGCGCACCTGACCGATGAGGACCTGGTCCTGTTGCGCGACCATGGCGGCTGGCTGTCGACGACGCCCGAGACCGAATTGCAGATGGGCATGGGCTATCCCGTGCTGGAGCGCGTAGCGGCGAGCGGCAGCACGCCCTCGCTCGGCATCGATATCGCATCGAACTTTGCGGGCGACATGTTCGCGCAGATGCGCCTGATGCTTCAGGCCATGCGCTTCCGCCATTTCGAGCATGCGAATGCCGGCCTGCCGGCGGCGTCGCGCTATGCCGCGCGCAAGATGCTCGAATTCGCGACCATCGGCGGCGCGACCGTGATGGGTCTGGAGACGATCACGGGGAGCCTGACGCCGGGCAAGCGCGCCGACATCATCCTGACCCGCACCGACAGCGTTCATATGAGCCCCGTATTCGATCCCGTCGCGGCGCTGGTCTTCTACGCGGATGCGGCGGACGTCGATTCCGTCTGGATTGACGGTATCGCTCGCAAGCGCGGCGGCAGGCTCGTCGGCGTCGACTGGCCTGCGGGCCACGCTGCCCTCTCGGCCTCGCGCGATGCGATCTACGCGAAGTTCGGCCAGATTTCGGAGCGCGAAATCCGTGCCACCTGGGCGCCGCTTTGGGGGCTCGAAACGCGGGCCATGGACCCGGCTGACGCATAGCCGGTCTAATCACGCATTTACGAATTCGCACAAAAACGGTAGTTTTCTGGAGGATTTATGGACTATACGCACGAAGCGGCACGCAGGAGCTGGGTCGCTTCGGCCAATGACGCGACGACTGACTTCCCGCTGCAAAACCTGCCGCTTGGAATTTTCCGTGTCGCCGACGGCCCGGCACGTTGCGGCGTGGCGATCGGCGACAAGGTATTCAATCTTTCCCGCGCCGCGCAGGACGACCTGCTGGATGGCACGTTCGCTTTTCTGGCTGCCGCCGAGAGTCTCGATCCCTTGTTCGCGATGGGGCGGCAGGCGCTGACCAGCCTACGGCACCAGGTTTTCGACCTGCTGGACAGTGGGAGCGCGACATTGCCGGGCGAGCGCAGAGAATCCTATCTCCACCCAATGACGGAATGCACGATGCTGCTCCCGGGCGGCATCCGCAGCTATACGGATTATGTCGCCAGCGTGCATCACATCGCGCGGTGCAGCCGCATCATGAGCCTGCCCAACGAAATCCCCATCAACTATAAATGGCAGCCGCTGGCTTATAACGGCCGCGCCTCGACCGTCCGCGTCAGCGGCCAGGCCGTCCGTCGTCCGTCCGGCAACAAGGGCCAGCTGGCGCCCGGCGCCACGCCCGAGTTCGGCCCCACCGACCAGCTCGACTTCGAGCTGGAGCTCGGCTTCTTCATCGGCGCGGGCAACCCGATCGGCGAGCCGGTTCCGGTCGCCAGGGCGAGCGAGCAAGTGGCCGGCTTCGTCCTGCTGAACGACTGGTCGGCGCGCGATCTGCAATTCTGGGAGTTCGCCCCGCTCGGGCCGAACATCTGCAAGAATTTCTGCACGTCGATTTCTCCGTGGGTGCTCACCCCCGATGCGCTCGAGCCATTCCGCTGTGCGCTGCCGCAGCGCTTGGCGGAGGATCCTCGCCCCGCATTCCTCGACGACGAGGCAGACATGGCGCGCGGCGGCTTCGACATCGCGATGACGGCGCTGCTGCAAACGGACGCCATGCGCCGAAACAGCGAAGAGGCGACTGCGATCATTTCGACCAATGCCAATCACTTCTATTGGTCGGTCGCGCAGATGATCGCGGCGCAGACGGTGACGGGCTGCGCGCAGGATCCTGGCGACCTGATCGGTGCGGGGACGGCATCCGGCCCGGAAGACGCGCAATCCGGATGTTTGCTGGAGCGGACATATGGTGGCGCCAACCCTATCCACTTGCCCAATGGAGAAACGCGTACCTATTTGCAGGGCGGTGACGTGGTGACGTTCCGCGGCCGCTGCGCGCGCGACGGATATCGCAGCATCGGCTTTGGAGAATGCGTCGGCCAGGTGATCGACTGATGCGGTTCCTGGAAAACATCCGATACCGCATGCCGGTGTCGTTCGGCCCGGCGCCCGGCCCGCGCCAGCAAGTGGGCGGCGCGCGCGTCGTCGATCCCATGGCGCGCGTGCAAGGCGTCTCGACCCGGTTCCTCACCGATGCCGACAAGCTGGAGGCGCTTCTGCCGCCGGGCATGAGCCTCGACGGGGAGCCGGTCGTCACGGTCGAATTGCTGTTCCTCACCGAGCTCGCCTGGCTGGCGGGGCGCGGGTACAACAGCCTGGGTGTGAAGTTTCCCGTCGTCTGCAAGGGCCGGACGGAGACGGTACGCGGCCCCTATCTCTCCGTCCTATGGGAGAACATGGCCGATCCGATGATCACCGGCCGAGAGGAGCTCGGATATGCCAAGCTCTATTGCGAAATCGATCAACCGGCGATCTCGAAAGACCGGCAGCGCTACGCCGCAAGCTGGCAGCGCCACCGCTTTTTCGAGATGGAGCTGACGGATATCGCGCCATCCAGCGATTTGCCGAACCGCGAAGGCGACGGCCTGTTGCACTACCGCTATGTCCCGGCGATCGGTCGGCCCGGGGTGGCGGATTTCGCCGGGCCGACGCTCTCGCCACCGTCCCCGCATGTCGAATTGCTCGATCACAAGACGGCGCAGGGCCAGCTCCGCTTCATACGTTCGTCCTTCGAAGAGCTGCCGACGCTGGTGCATATCGTGAATGCCCTGGCCGGTCTTCCGATCGTCGAATACCGCGGCGCCAGCATCACCGAATGGCGGCAGGACGCGGAGTTTGCAAACCAGCGCCTGGTGGATTGAAGCGTCGAACCTTTCCCGGACTTGCCATGAACTCCAGACCCATCGAAGGATTTTGAAATGACGCAAGCTTTTGCTGGCCTACAGTTGCAGTCGACCGTTTCCTCGGAAGGAGTTCTGACTCTGGATCTGGCCAAGGGCAATTGGGCAGATCCGGCCGCGGGCGAGATCATCGTCCGTATCGAAGCGTCACCGCTCAACCCGTCGGATCTCGCCAACGTCTTCGGTCCGGCGGATCTTTCGACGCTCGAAAGCGGAAAAACGGACGCTGGCCCGGTGCTGACCGCGCGCATTCCGGCCGGTGCGATGGGTGGGCTGGCAGCGCGTATCGGCCAGCCCCTGGTTGGCGGCAACGAGGGCGCCGGCACGGTGGTGGTGGCGGGATCTGGTGCTGAGCATTTACTTGGTAAGCTGGTGGGTACGTTCGGTGGCAGAATGTATGCCCAATATCGCAAGCTCCCGGTGGCCGACTGCATCCCCTTGCCGGAAGGCGCGACCGCGCAACAGGGCGCGGCGATGTTCATCAACCCGCTCACGGCGCTTTGCTTCGTGGAAACCATGAAGGCCGAAGGGCACAGCGCGATTGTGCATTTCGCGGCGGCGTCAAGCCTCGGGCAGATGCTCAATCGCATCTGCCTCAAAGACGGCGTTCCACTCGTCAACGTGGTCCGGTCCGCGGAGCAGGTGGCGCTCCTGCGTTCCGCAGGGGCCGAGCATGTCCTGAATTCGTCCGATCCGGATTTCATCTCCCAGCTCATCGATGCCGTGGAAGCGACCGGCGCGACGCTGGCGTTCGATCCGATCGGCGGCGGCCGCCAGGCCGCGCAGGTCCTCGACGCGATGGAGAAGGCCGCGCTGCGCAAGATGACTAGCTACGACCGTTATGGATCGGGCAAGTTCAAGCAGGTCTATATCTACGGCATGCTCGACAGCGCGCCCGTGGTGATTGACGGCTGGTTCGGTTATGCCTGGTCGGTCGGCGGGTGGCTGTTCTCCTATTCGCTCGCAAGACTCGGCGCCGATGGTGCGGCACGGCTGAAGCAGCGCATTGCGGACGAACTCACGACCACCTTCGCCAATTCCTATATTGACGAATTGACCTTCGAAACGATGCTCCAGCCCGATAACGTCCGCGCTTTCATGCGACGGTCGACCGGAGGAAAGTATCTCCTCCGCCCTCAGGGCTGATATCGTCGCCGTGATACGACAAGCTCGATGTCTGCAATCTTTCTTCCTCGCGCGATGCGGATCGGCGGCGGTGCGCTGAACGAACTGCCCGCCGCATTGGCGCAACTTGGGCTAAAGGCACCTGCAATCCTGACTGACGGGTTCCTGGGGAGCAATGGTGCGCTCGACCGGCTGTTGACGATCCTGGCCGACGCCGGGATCGATGCACGCGCTTATCGCGACGTTATCGCCGATCCTACGGTCGCTTCCGTGAACATGGCGGTCGATTTTGTCATCGGGGGCAGTCATGATTGCATTATTGGCTTTGGCGGCGGCAGCCCGATCGACACGGCAAAGGCAGTCACCGTCCTGGCCGCCCGAGGTGGCACCATGCGCGAGCGCAAGGCGCCGCATCAGGAAGACGAACCCGGTTTTCCCGTGATTGCGATCCCGACAACGGCAGGCACAGGCTCTGAAGCGACGCGGTTTACGATCATCACGGACAAGACGAACGACGAGAAAATGCTTTGTGCTGGTCTCGCCTATCTGCCCGTGCTAGCAATCGTCGATTACGAACTCACCCTAACGAAGCCGCTGCGCCTTACCGCGGATACCGGTCTCGATGCGCTCACGCATGCCGTCGAAGCGTATGTTTCCCGGCTTGCCAACCCTTTCTCAGACAGCATGGCGCTCGCCGCGATGGCAGCAATCTGGCCGAATCTGCGCCGCGTATGCGAGTATCCTGCTGATCGCCCCGCGCGCGAGGCGATGATGGTCGGCTCGCTGCAGGCTGGGATCGCTTTTTCCAATTCCTCCGTGGCATTGGTTCACGGTATGAGCCGGCCGCTTGGCGCGCATTTCCATATCGCGCACGGACTTTCAAACGTTATGCTCCTGCCCGTAGTGACGGCGTGGTCGGCACCTTCGGCGCTAGGTCGCTACGCAGATTGCGCGCGTGCGATGGGGCTGGCGGAAACGGGGGAAGGAGACCAGTCGACCGTGGCGTGTCTTGTCGAGGCACTGCGCGATGCTAACCGAGAGCTTTCAGTCCCGAGCCCCAGAACATACGGGATTGATGAAGCGCGCTGGATCGAACTCTTGCCGTTGATGGGGGGATAGGCGCTGGCTTCCGGCTCTCCCGGCAACAATCCCCGAATACCAGACCACGATGCGATCCAGTCGCTTTATCGCGAAGCGTGGGCCTGATCTTGGGCACTATAAAGGGCGAGAGCGAAGGGAATGAGGAAACCGCTCAATGGTGAGCACTAGAATCGTGACCGTTGCCAGCATGTTTGGCCGGTCGGTCACCGAAGAGATGTTTCGTCATGCCCCGTTTCTGAGATTCTTGCCGGTTTCTTTTGCCGCAGAGTCCACGCTTCCCCCCGGAATCGAAATCCTGCTGGCCATGCCTGTGAACTTTCAGCCCGGCCACAGGCAAAGTCCCCGACCGGTCGGATGGCCCTCCGGTTGCGCTGGGTTCATTTGCCCTCGTCCGGTCTGGACGGCTACCCTAGCTGGATGCTTGAGGATGTTATCGTCACGTGAGCGCCCAATGTTTCAGGCTCGTCGCTGGCGGAATATGCGCTCGCGGCCATCCTAACGGTGACGAAGAATCTTCCTGCGTTGTGGATTGATTCCGCAGAGCGTTGGCAGAGGCAGTGGGTTCCGATGGTAGCTGGTTCGGCGCTCGGCATCGTGGGCTTCGGAGATATCGGCCGCGAACTGACGTCGCGCGCTTTGGCTTTCGGAATGACTGTCAGCGTACTGCGCAAGTCTACTGATCCGTTGCCGGATGGTGTCCATCGTGCCGCCGATCTCGAAGAGTTGCTGGCGACATGCGACCATGTGGTCCTGGCGGCACCAGCGACCGAACAGACCAGGCACATGATCAATGCGGAGACGTTGGCCAAAGCAAAACCGGGCCTGCATCTGATCAATGTCGCTAGGGGTTCGTTGATCGACAATAAAGCGCTGCTTCGCGCTCTTGATGCGGGGAAAGTCGGTCATGCCACGCTGGACGTGACTGATCCCGAGCCGCTGCCCAAGGAGCATCGTTTCTACACCCACCCCAGAGTTCGGCTTTCGCCCCATACAGCAGCGGCGAGCATCGACATGATGAATAAACTCGCCAAGCAGTTTGTTGAAAACGTCAAACGTTTCAGCTGCGGCGAAGCTCCTAACGGCTTGGCCCTCGATTGATGAGCGACATCGAAACGTCGGCCTTCGTTCCAAATTACAACGTAGCTGAAGTCCGACTCTGGCCTCGACGACGCTTATGGGACAGCGGTGCCGGTGCCGGACATCTATTACTCAAATTCATACAGACAGGTCGCTCCCGCTCGAACTTGCGCGTTGAGACCCAGCGCCTCGGGAACGATATGGGCAAGATACCATTGCGTGGTAGCCAGCTTGGATCGCAGGAAAGGTGTCCGGCCATTGTCGGATGCACTTTGCGCTGCCGCCCTGTTCTGTCGCTCCATAAGCCAGGCGCAGACCATTACCGACGTCATCGTGAGAAAGGGCGCGCTGGCGGCCAGACGGTCGTAGATCGGCGCGGCGAGTAACCATTGGGCCAAGTCGGCAACCTTACTGGCCAGTCGGATCAAGCCCAGGTCCTGCGCTTCGGTTTGCACATCGGCGACGAGGGCTTTCATCGCTGCACCGTTATTTCCGGTTAGCTTGCGACCGACGAGATCCGCCGCCTGGATGCCAGTGATGCCCAGACGCGTGCGATCCATTTCCGCTGCCGACGCATAAAGCAGGGCGCGGATAGCCTCTGTTTGCGCGCGCATGCGGCGCACATGGGGATGCTCGATAATTGTCACAGGCGTGGGCGAGCCGCTGCTGACGCGTGCCGATTGCACCCGCTCGCGCGCATATGCAAACGCAGCCTGCGTCGCGCGTTCGGCTACCGACACGCCCTGAAGACCCACATTGATGCGGGCGTTGTTCATCATCGTGAACATGGCGCGCATGCCAGCCCCCTCCTCACCGATCAACCACCCCTGGCATTCGTCATGATCGCCATAGATCATCACACATGTAGGCGAGGCGTGAATTCCGAGTTTGTGTTCGATCGACGCGCAACGCAGATCGTTGCGGGTGCCGTCGGAAAGCACCTTGGGCACGAGAAACAAAGAAATGCCCTTGGTGCCCGTTGGGGCGCCGGGCGTGCGGGCGAGGACAAGGTGAATAATGTTATCGGTCAGGTCATGCTCACCGAAGGTGATAAAGATTTTGGTGCCCTTAATTCGCCAACCGCCGTCTCCGGCTGGCGTTGCGGTCGTGCGTAGCGCGCCTACGTCGCTTCCCGCCTGCGGTTCGGTCAGGTTCATGGTGCCCGGCCCATTCCCCTGAAACCTAGCTTCGGCAGGTAGACCTCCTGTTGCTCCGGCGATCCGTGGTGCACCAACGCCTCGATCACGCCGGCGGTTAGCATCGGACAAAGCGAGAGGGAAGGTTGGCGGCACCCAGGCTCTCCGAAACGGCCATGCCGAGCGCAGTCGGCAGGCCCTGCCCGCCAAACTCGTGCGGTGCAGTCAGCGTGCCCCACCCGCCATTAACATAGCTATGATATGCGTCGTGAAAGCCTCCCGGCATCGCAACTGAGCCATCCGACCATTGGGCACCCACCGTGTCGCCAAGCCGATTTAGCGGTGCCCATTTGCCTGCGGCCAGCGCGCCGGCACCTTCAAGAATGGCGTCGGTCATCTTGGCATCAGCCGTGCTGAACTGCTCGTGCGCGGCGAGCGCTGGGAACCCTGCGACGTGGTCAAGAACGAAGCGCTGTTCGGTAAGAGGTGGTTCAAACGTCATGGCAATCCCATAGCTATCAGAAAGGATGATCGGGTGCGTTGGGGTCAGGTGCGTTCCCAAATTGCCGACATTCCTTGGCCACCGCCAATGCACATGGTGGTCAGCGCCAGGCGGCCTCCGGTACGGTGAAGTTCGTGCACAGCCTTTGTGGTGATGATCGCGCCGGTGCCGCCGATCGGATGGCCGAGCGCAATGCCACTGCCGTTGGGATTGACCTTCGCCGAATCGAAGCCGAGCTCGCGTGCGACGGCGCAGGCCTGCGCAGCGAACGCCTCGTTCGCCTCGACTACATCGAGATCGTTCACCGAGAGGCCCGCGCGTGCCAATGCATTGTGCGTGGCCGGCACCGGGCCGATTCCCATATATGCGGGATCTACCCCGGCATAACCATAGGCAACCAGCCGGGCCAATGGGGTCAGACCATGAGCCCTTACCGCTTCTCCGCTGGCGAGGACTACCGCCGCCGCACCGTCGTTGATGCCGGAGGCATTGCCCGCCGTCACTGTGCCGTGCTCTTTCTGGAATGCTGGCCTGAGGCTAGTGAAATCTGACAGCTTCGCATCCCGGCGAACATACTCGTCGGTGTCGAAGTTGACCGTGCCTTTTCGGCCTTTGATCTCGACCGCCACAATCTGATCCTTGAAGCGGCCCTCCTCGATTGCGCGGGCTGCCCGAGTCTGGCTTTCGAGCGCCAGAGCATCCTGATCTTCCCGGCTTATGCCGTAGCGCTTGGCGACGTTTTCGGCGGTTACACCCATGTGGTATTGGTGAAAGGGATCGGACAGAGCGCCGGTCAACTCATCGATCAGAGCGGCGTCTCCCATACGCTGGCCCCAGCGCACCGCCGGCGCGAAGAAGGCAGCGCGGCTCATCACATCGACCCCGCCCGCCAGCGCGACGTCGCAATCGCCGGCAATGATGGTGTGGGCGGCCGAGATGATCGCCTGCAGGCCAGAAGCACATAGCCGGTTGACGGTGAACGCGGGCACTTCTTGCGGAACGCCAGCCGTGATGGCGGCGATGCGCGCGACATATGCGTCGCGCGGCTCGGTCTAGAGAACTGAACCAAGCGTGACGCGGCCGATTTGGCTGGGATCGATACCCGCCCGCTCGATCGCGGCGCGCGCCGGGACAGCGGCCAGTTCGCCTGGGCTTTGATCCTTGAGCGAGCCGCCATAGCTGCCAATGGCGGTATGAACGGCTGAAACGAGATAAACATCAACCAAGGTGCATTCTCCAAATCGGTTCGAATTAGATGTTGAGATCGGCGAAGCTTCCGCCGGTAGCGGCAAGCTTCGTCAACAGGGGAGCGGGGGTCCATGCCCAGCCATGGCGACCCGCAGTCAAGGTCGAGATGCGATCGAGCACTTGGGCGAGCCCCATGGCGTCGGCCTGAAAAAGCGGGCCACCGCGTTCGCGGGCAAAGCCATAACCAGTGAGCCACACCATATCGACATCGACCGGGCGATAAGCGATGCCCTCGCCGACGATCCGCGCGCCCTCATTGATCAGAGCAAGCAAGCACCGACTTACGATTTCCACGTCCCCGATTTCGCGGCGTTCGATGTCGATTTCCGCCGAGTAGGCGACGATCAGGTGATCAATCTCGGGGTCGATTTCCGGCGTTTGTCCGTCGGGATACCGATATATCCCTTTGCCCGTTTTCTGTCCGAAGCGGCCCAATTCGCAAATGCGGTCGATCACTCCGGAATAGGGTCGGTCGGGATGTTCGACAGCGCGGCGCTTACGGCTCGCCCAGCCGATATCCTGTCCGGCAAGGTCCATAGTACGACATGGCCCCATGGCAAAGCCCCAGCGCTCGAGTACCGAATCTATCTGCCGCGGGAGAGCACCTTCTTCGAGCAGAAAACAGACCTGACGCAGATACTCTTCAAACATGCGATTGCCGATGAAGCCATCGCACACTCCTGACGCAACGCCGACCTTGCCGATACGCTTTGCGAGCGACATGGCGGTGGCAAGGACTTCGGGGCGAGTATCGCGCCCTCGCACCACTTCCAGCAGCCGCATGATGTTAGCTGGCGAAAAGAAGTGTAGCCCCACCACTCGGCCCGGATCTGCAACCAGCCCCGCGATCGCGTCGAGGTCGAGTGTCGAGGTATTGCTCCCTAGGATAGTATTGGCGCGGGTTACGCGATCCAGCTCGGCAAAGACCTGCTGCTTGACGGCCATATCCTCGAACACCGCCTCGATCACGAGATCGGCGTCGCCCAGCGCCGATATGGCGTTGGTCGGCGTCAGCCTCGCGATTCGCGCGTCGGCGGTCTCGGTGGAAATGCGGCCCTTTTCGGCGTCGCGGCGGGTGGTCCGGCTGATTGTCGCGACCGCCTTGGCAAGACCGTCCTCACGCGGTTCAACAAGCGTAACTGGGAGATCGGCATTCAGCAGCGCGATGGCGATGCCTGTGCCCATTAGTCCGCCGCCCAGAACACCGACCTGTCTGATCGGCAAAGTCGCGGGCTTTGCAGGATTTCCCGGGATGCGCGCCACCTGCCGTTCGCCAAAAAAGGCATGGCGCATTGCGCGCGAGGTTTCGCTGGCGAGCAGCTCGGCAAACAGGGCCTTTTCCACCGCCAGACCCGGAACATAGTCGGGTGTGATGGCGGCCACGCAATCGCAAATGCGAGCCGGAGCGGCACTCAACGCATCGGGGCGCAGGCGCGCGCGAAGGGCCGCCACGGCCTCGGCGCCATCGGCGGGCGGCGGCAGCGCGCCGGTGCGGCGAAGCGCAGGCGTTGTCTGCGCCGCCAACGTTTGTGCGATATTCTCGATCCCATCATCCACGAGATGGTCAATCAGTCCTGCTACCAACGCAGTCTCGGCGGTTACGGGTTGGCCAGAGATCATCATGTCGAGCGCTCGGGCCGCGCCGGTCAGTCGCGGCAGGCGCTGGGTTCCACCCGCGCCGGGGAGCAAGCCAAGAGTGACTTCCGGCAGTCCGAGTCGCGCGGAGTGATCTGCCACGCGGAAATGACAGGCCAGTGCGAGTTCGAGTCCTCCGCCAATGCATGCGCCTGAAATGGCGGCAACAACCGGCTTGGTACAGGCCTCGACCCGATTGACTAGGTCCTGAAAACTTGGCTGGCCGCCCATGTCATCCAATGCGAACTCTCGAATGTCCGCCCCCCCAGAAAATAGACCTCCCGCGCCTCGGATGACGATCATCCGCACTGTTGCGTTGGCTTCCGCAGCCTCCAGCCCGGCCAGCAGCGCCTCCCGGACCGGCCGGCTAAGCGCGTTGACCGCGCCATTGTGCAAAACAATCTCGAGGACGTCGTCGCGCAAAGTCTGCCTTGTCACCTATTCCCCTCCGCAGTGCGTCCGCGACCACACTTCCGCTGGCTTGCAGAAGGCGACCGTCTCCATGTGTGGCTAACCGCCACGCGCTTGCCATCAACCTCCTGTCAGCGTTTGGCCACTGTATTTCAACTGGTTGAATGTGTGTATATGCCGATGTTGTCAAGGTAGCTGGCCCACTCTGCCGCAGATCAGGTGCTAATAAGCACTAACTACCAGTTTATGCTCTATTTTATCTCGCATAGCTTTAGCCGCTAAGGTCGTGGCTACACGATGATCGCAGAACGGTTTGACAACCAACCGATTGAATATAAAAAGGCCTCATTAGGAGGCGATAGCTATGCAAAAGGTTTATGCCGACGCTGAGGCGGCATTGTCAGGGGTCCTTCAGAGCGGCCTGTTGATCGCTGCCGGCGGCTTTGGGCAGTGTGGAATTCCGGAGCGACTCCTGGACGCGATCCTGGCTTCAGGTTTTAAAGATCTCACATTCGTATCCAATAACGCCGGCATCGATGGCGAGGGCATCGGTAAATTGCTGGCAACGAGGCAAGTCAAAAAAATGATTTGTTCCTACATAGGGGACAACAAAGAGTTCGAGCGGCAATATCTTGCAGGCGAACTGGAAGTGGACCTTTGTCCCCAGGGCACTCTTGCCGAAAAGCTGCGGGCTGGCGGCGCGGGCATACCCGGCTTTTACACTAAGACGGGAGTCGGTACCGTGGTTGCGGAAGGAAAAGAGATCAGGGAATTCGCCGGCGAGGAATATATCCTTGAGCACAGCATCGTAGCGGACGTGTCCCTCATCAAGGCTTGGAAAGCGGATGAGGCGGGTAACCTCATATTTCGAAAGACTGCGCGCAACTTCAACCACCCTGCTGCCACGGCTGGAAAATTGTGCATTGCAGAGGTTGAGGAAATTGTGCCGGTCGGAAACATCGATGGAGACGCAATTCACCTTCCCGGCATCTACGTGGATCGAATAATTCTCGGTGCTCCATATGACAAAAAGATCGAGCAGCGCACCGTACGGAAGAGGGAGCTTGCCGCATGAGCTGGACACGCGATGAAATGGCCGCGCGTGCGGCCCGGGAATTACAGGACGGTTTTTACGTAAATCTTGGCATCGGCATACCGACGTTGGTGGCGAACCATATTCCATCGGGGGTCCAGGTCACGCTTCAGTCGGAAAACGGGATGCTCGGCATCGGGCCGTTCCCATATGAAGGCGAAGAGGATGCGGATCTTATCAACGCCGGAAAGCAAACCGTGTCCGAACTCCCCGGCACCTCTTACTTTTCATCGGCTGACAGTTTCGCGATGATCCGTGGGGGGCATATCGACCTTGCCGTTTTGGGGGCGATGGAGGTCGCAGAAAACGGCGATATCGCCAACTGGACGGTCCCAGGCAAGATGGTAAAGGGCATGGGCGGCGCGATGGACCTTGTCGCTGGCGTCAAAAATATCATCGTCGTGATGGAGCATGTGTCGAAGAACGGCGCTCCGAAATTCACGCGCGCGTGCACGCTGCCGCTGACGGGAAAAAACGTCGTCAGCACGATTGTCACGGATCTCGCGTACTTTCGTCGTTCGGATCGGACATCTCCGTTCAAGTTAATCGAATGCGCGCCCGGCGTTTCTAAGGACGAAATTCGCAGTAAAACGACTGCGTATTTTGATTAATGTTTCCTCCCACTCGGCCTTGCGCAACTCTCCCGGCCGGACGAACAGGTGGGGTGACAGCCGCAAAGCGATCGCGGTGATTTCGTGACCCGTATAACCATCAATCGCGCGCAGAAGCGCGCCAGCCTCCTTCGGCGTCGTGATCGCGGCAAGATGCTGGACCTTCGGGGTGATGAGCGCGCCACGCAGGTCAGCGGCGACGTCGCGATCCGCCCGAGCGGTCGCGATTGCATAGCGGAACACCCGACTGAGTACGCTGCGCATCCGACGCGCACTTTCGTAGCGCCCGGTCGCCTCCACCTTGCGCAGGACGGCCAGGACTTCCTGCGGTGATATCTTCGAGACCGGAAGGTTGCCGATCATCGGATAGGCCATGCCGAGCAGCCATCGAATCTTGTCAAGCGTGATCGGCGCGCGGCCCTCCCGTTCATTCTTCGCCACCCATTCTTCTGCGATCGTCTTGAATGCGTTGTCCGCCGCCACTTTGCGCGCGAGGTTCTCGACCCTTTTCTCGGCGGTGGGATCGAGGCCGGCGGCGATCTGCTCCCGCGCCTTATCGCGCCGCTGGCGCGCCATGGCGATTCCCACTTCGGGCCAGGCGCCGAAATAGAGCGTCTTCTGCCGGCCAAGGTGCCGGTAGTTCATGCGCCAGAGTTTCGTGCCGTTTGTCTGGACGACGAGGTACAGCCCATCGGAGTCGGCCGCCTTGTAGGCCTTGTCTTTGGGTTTCGCGTTGGTGATCTGGATGTGATTCAGTGCCATGATGGTGCCAGCTCCAAAGGGCTTGCCGGCACCATCAAAAACACCATCATTTTGATGGTGCTGCCGATGGATTCGGGTGGATGAGCCCGGATTCCATTTGGCGATTTTCACTGAAAATATGCTGTAAAACCAGCCGCTTGCTGGACCTTCCCGGACGTTGCCGGAAAGGCCTCTGGTGCCCAGAAGAGGACTCGAACCTCCACGACCTTGCGATCGCCAGCACCTGAAGCTGGTGCGTCTACCAATTCCGCCATCTGGGCACGGGGTAGGAGCGCGCAACTAGCCGCTGGCCGGAGGGCTGTCAATCACGGCAGCCGCATTATTTTTATTTTTCTGGTTTCCCGGCCAAGAGCTTTTTACGGCCCTTTTTTCAGGCTCCTGCCGCTGAACTGGAGAATCGCATGGAACGCCCCGATGTCGCGCCGCCCGCCCTATATGCTCGCCCGGACGGGGTACGGCTTGCCTATCGCCATCGGCCTGGAACGGGGCCTATGATCGTCTTCCTGCCCGGCTATATGTCCGACATGGAAGGCGGCAAGGCGGTGGCGCTGGATGGCTGGGCGCAGGGTCAGGGCCGGGCGATGCTTCGGCTCGACTATGCCGGCAATGGCGCGAGCGAGGGCCGGTTCGAGGATGGCACGCTGGCGAGCTGGCGCGACGATGCGCTGCTGCTGATCGATTCGCTGACGCCGGGCCCGGTCGTGCTGGTCGGGTCTTCCATGGGCGGGTGGCTGGCGCTGCTGATCGCGCTGGCGCGGCCGGAGCGGGTCGTGGGGCTGGTCGGCATCGCGGCGGCGCCGGATTTCACGCAATGGGGCTTTACCGATTCGGACAAGGCGCTGCTGGCGACGGAGGGCCGGATCGTCGAGCCGACCTCCTATGGCGACGATCCCTATGTCACCACGCTTGCTTTCTGGGAATCCGGCCAATCGCTCCGGCTGCTGGAGGGGGAGATTGCGATCGATTGCCCGGTGCGGCTGTTGCATGGGCAGGACGATCCCGACGTTCCGTGGCAGACGGCGCTGCGCATCGCGGAGCGGCTGCGTTCATCCGATGTGCAGACGCTGCTGATTAAGGATGGCGACCATCGTCTTTCCCGTGACCCGGATATCGCCCTGTTGATCCGCACCGTCGCCAGCCTGTTGGACAGCCTCTGATGCCCTTTCTGCTCCCGCTGCTGCTGCTCGCCCCGCAGGCCTATGATCCGGAGATCGAGGCGGTGATGAACCGCAAGAGGAAGGAAAAGGCGGAAGCCGCGGCCTCCGCTTCGGCCGCCGCCCCTCCGGCGCGGGCGGCGGCGAGCGATGGCCGCATCCCGGTGCCGGACAAATATGCCGCGAAATTCCAGGCCTGCCTGGATCAGGCGATCGAGGCGCCGGACAAGGCCGTCGTCTTCGCGCAGCAATGGCGGATCGACGGCGGGAGCTTCTATGCGCGCAACTGCATGGGCTTTGCCTATGCCCGCGCCGAACGCTGGGCGCCCGCCATCGTCTCCTTCGAGCAGGGGGCCGACGAAGCCGAACGCAATGGAGAAATGGTGCAGAGCGGGCGGCTCTGGGCGCAGGCGGGCAATGCCGCGCTGGCGGGCGGGGATGCCGCCAAGGCACGCGACGATTTCGATGCGGCACTGGTGCGTGGTCTGCCCGACGGCGTGGAGAAGGGCGAGGTCCATCTGGACCGCGCCCGCGCGCTGGTGGCGCTGAACGATGCCAAGGGCGCCCGCGATTCACTCGACATCGCGCTGGAGCAGGTGCCGCAAGACCCGCTCGCCTGGCTGCTCTCGGCCACTTTGGCCCGCCGCTCGGGGGAACTGAAGCTGGCGCAGGCGCATGTTGCGCGGGCGGTGCAGCTTGCGCCCGACGATGCCTCGGTCGCGCTGGAGGAGGGCAATATCGCCATCCTCACCGATCAGGAGGACGTGGCCCGCTCCGCCTGGCAGCGCGCGGTGAAGCTGGCGGCACAGTCGCCTGCGGGGAAGGCGGCCGCCGACAATCTTTCCCGCTTGCCTGCGCCGAAACCCGCCAACTGATTGGCCGATACTGAAGCTTGGTCCTTTTAATTGAGGTAGAAATCGACGGTCGTGACGACGCGCACCTTCTTATAGGGCGTGTCGCTCGCCCCGTCGGCCTCGCCATCGCGGGCATCGATCGAGAAATAGCCCTGGGTCGCGCTCTTGATGCCACCGACGCTGGCGCCGCTGTCGTGGGCGAACTGTTCGGCGGCGGCGCGAGCGTCCTTGGTGGCGGCGGCGACCATTTGCGGCTTCACGTCATTGAGCCTGGTGAAGCTGTAGCGCATGCCCGACCCTTCCTGCAGCGTCACGCCGCGCCGGACCAGGTCGAACTGCTGGGCCACGGCGCGCTGGGCGCGGGCGATATCGGTCGTGCGCAGCAGCATGCGCTGGGTGATGGTGATCGTGTTGACGCCATTGTTGATATATTGATTGACCCCCGCGCCGGTCGCGGTCAGCGCGTCGGGCCGGAAGCCGAGGCTGGTGAAATAAGCGCGCAGTTCCTTCGTATTATTGTCGATCTGGGCGCGAACGGCAGGCAGGTCGAAGCCGGTGGCGGAATAGCTGATCGACCAGGTGGCGAGGTCGGCGGTCACATCCTTTTCCGCCAGCCCGCGCACGGTGACGGAGCGGTCCGCCGCCTTGGCCCGTTTCAGCCCGTCGCCCAGCAGATAGCCGCCGCTGACGATTCCCAGGGCCAGCAATCCCGCGCAGCCGAGCAACAGCTTGTCATGATAGGCCAGGTCCATGCATGCCTCCCTCTTCCTTCCATGCCCAACGCATCTTATCTTGGGGATGTTCCTAGGATTTCAGAGATGAACCGTTGCTTTATGGCGACGAATGGAGTGAGCAATTGCCCAAATATCTGCACACGATGATCCGCGTGACCGACGTTGACCGGACGGTCGCCTTTTTCCGGCTGCTGGGCCTGGAGGAACAAAAGCGCTTCGACAATGCGCAGGGGCGGTTCACCCTGGTCTTCCTCGCCGCGCCGGGGGATGAGGAGGCGCAGGTCGAACTGACCTATAATTGGCCAGCCGAGGACGGCACCCCGCCGGAGGCCTATGGCGGCGGCCGCAATTTCGGGCATCTCGCCTATCGGGTCGAGAATATCTATGAGACCTGCCAGCGGCTGATGGATGCGGGCGTCACCATCAACCGCCCGCCGCGCGACGGGCACATGGCCTTCGTGCGGACGCCGGACAATATTTCGATCGAAATCTTGCAGGACGGGCATCTGGAACCGGCCGAACCCTGGGCGTCCATGCCCAATAAGGGAGTCTGGTAAGGTCATGCTGGAAGTCGTCCGCATCCCCGTACTCAACGACAATTATGTCTGGCTGCTGCACGACGATGCCAGCGGGGAGACGGTGGCGGTCGATCCCGCCGTCGCGGAACCCGTGCTGGAGGTGGCAAGGCTGAGGGGCTGGACCATCGGCCAGATCTGGAACACGCACTGGCATGGCGATCATGTCGGCGGCAATGCGGCGATCGAAGCCGCGGCAGAGGCATGGGGCGGCTGCACCATCACCGGCCCGGCGGCCGAGGCTGAGAAGATCGGCACGCTCGACCGTGTGGTGGGGGAGGGCGACAGCGTCCGCATCGGCCATCATCAGGCCGCGGTGCTGGAGGTGCCTGCTCATACGGCCGGCCATATCGCCTATCATCTGGCGGACGATCATCTGCTGTTCGTGGGGGACACGCTGTTCGCCATGGGCTGTGGCCGGTTGTTCGAGGGGACGCCCGCTCAGATGTTCGCCAATATGCAGCGCTTCGCGGCCTTGCCGGACGATACGGCGGTCTATTGCGCGCATGAATATACGCAATCCAATGGCCGTTTCGCGTTGACGGTGGAGCCGGACAATGCGGCCTTGCGCGCCCGTATGGCGGAGGTCGACGCGGCGCGGGCGCGGGGCGAGGCCACGGTGCCGACCAGCATCGGGCAGGAGCGCGCGACCAATGTCTTCATGCGCGCCCGCAATGTCGCGCAACTGGCCGAACGGCGCGCGGCCAAGGATGCGGCGTGACGGTTTTCGCGCCGTTCCATCGTCTTGGAAGCGGGGACGAATGAGGAGAGGTGTCATGCGCTCTTGGATGTTGCGCTCCGGGCTATGTCTGGGGCCGCTGCTGCTGGCGGGCTGCTCCGGCAGCTATGAGCCGCCCAAGCTGACCGAAAAGCAGACCAGCGAATTGGAACGCGCTCTGGCCGGCAAGGTGGCGGGCGAAAAGACGAGCTGCGTCAATCGCGTATCGCAGGCCAATCTGACGGCGATCAGCAACAGCGTGCTGCTCTATCGGGTGAGCGGGCGGCTGGTCTATCGCAACGATCTGATCGGCAGTTGTTCCGGCCTGTCGCGGGGCGACACGCTGATCATCAAGACCTGGGGATCGCAATATTGCCGCGGCGACATGGCGACCAGCGCGGACCTGACGACGGGCATGGTGACGGGAAATTGCGCGCTGGGGGACTTCACGCCCTATCGATCGCCGGGCAAATAAGGCTCACCCCTTGTACAGCGCGTCCAGCCGTTCCTGATAGCGGGCGCGGATGACATGACGGCGGATCTTCATCGACGGCGTCATCTCGCTATTGTCGATGGTGAAGGGTTCGTCTGCCAGGATGAAGCGCCGCACCCGCTCGATCACGGACAGATCGTCATTCACCCGGTCGACCGCCCCGCGCAGCGCCGCCTGATAGGCCGGATCGTTGCCGATCCCGTCGACGCTGCATCCCTGCGCCTGCGCCCATTCCCGCGTCCATTCGGCATCGGGCACCAGCAGCCCCACCAGATGCGGACGGCGGTCGCCATAGACCATCGCCTGCCCGATCTCCGGCTGGAGCGTCAGTATCCCTTCCACCTTCTGGGGCGAGACATTGTCGCCCTTGTCGTTGACGATCAGATCCTTCTTGCGATCGGTGATGCGGATGCGGCCCTTGGCGTCGATCTCGCCAATGTCGCCGGTGTGCAGCCAGCCATTTTGCAGCGCCTTCTCCGTTTCCGCCGGATTGCGCCAATAGCCGTGCATCACCAGTTCGCCGCGCACGAGAATCTCGCCATCCTCCGCGATCCGTACTTCGACGCCGTCGAGTGGCGGGCCGACCGTATCCATCGCAATCCCGGCGCGGGGGCGGTTGCAACTGATCACCGGCCCGGCCTCGGTCTGGCCATAGCCCTGGAGCAGCGTCAGTCCCATCGCATCGAAGAACAGGCCGACATCGGGGTTGAGCGGGGCGCCGCCCGACACCAGCGCCTTCATCCGCCCGCCGAAGCGCGTCGCGATCTTGGGCTTGAGCGTGTGGGACAGCAGCGCCTTCATAGGCAGGTCGAGCAGCGATTTCTGTCCGCGCTGTTCCTTCGCCGCGATGCGCAGCGCCTGACCCAGCAGATAGGCGGGGAATTTGCCCTGCTTCTCGATCGACTTGATGATGCGGGTGCGCAGCACTTCGAACAGGCGGGGGACGACGACCATGATGGTCGGGCGCGTTTCCTCGATATTGCTGGCCAGCTTTTCCAGCCCCTCCGCATAATAGATCTGCCCCGCCAGCATGATCGGCATGAACTGGCCGCCGCTATGCTCATAGGCGTGGGAGAGGGGAAGGAAGGAGAGGAACACCTCCTCGCCCCATCCGAAATCCTCCTCCAGCAGCCGGCCTGCCCCCTCGATATTGCAGAGGATGGAGCCATGATGCTGCATCACCCCGCGAGGGGCGCCGCCCGTGCCGCTGGTGTAGATGATGCAGGCCAGATCGTCGCGCCCCGCCGTCTGGCTGGCGGCGCAGGCGTCGATGTCGGTGGGATAATGGGCGATCAGGTCGCTCCACACATGGCAGGCGACGCTGCCCTGCGCGCCCCGCAGCGGCTCCATGCCGATGACGAAGCTCGCCTGCGACCGCAGCACGGCGGGCATCAGATTCTGCGCCAGCTTCGCGGTGGAGACGATGACGGCGCGGGCGCCGCTGTCGGTCAGGATATGCTGGTGATCGCGCGTGGTGTTGGTGGTGTAGGTCGGCACCGTGACGCAGCCCGCCGCCATGATGGCGAGGTCCGCGATGCAGAATTCCGGCCGGTTCTCGCTGACCAGCATCACCGGGTCGCCCGGTTTCAACCCTTGCGCCTGCAACGCGCTGGCGAGCGAGGCGATGTCATGGGCGACCTCGGTCCAGCTCAGCGATTGCCATTGGCCCGCCACCTTGCGCCAGAGGAAGGGCGCGTCGCCCATCGCCCTGGCCCGGGCAAAGAACATGGTCACCAGATTGGGAAAACGCTCGATCGCCCTCAAAACGGCATCTCCTCACTCGCGGCGCGTCTCCGGCGCGCTTCTTCGCCCGATCGGCAGGCTATAACCGCGCCAAGCCGTAACGGCCATGATTTTTAGCGGATTTCCTGAGATTCGCTTTGGGGTGTGGGCGGATTGATTCAGGATGGAAATAGGGTGGATAGGGGACGGTCTGCCTAGCGCTGCTTTTCTTGAAGCACATCGTGCTCCTGCGAAGGCAGGAGCCCAGATCCTAAGGTGCGATGATCCACCAGGGGCAGAACTGGGTTCCTGCCTTCGCAGGAACACGGATTCGCTCAATGGCAGCTAGCGGCCATCTCCGTCGACCTATCCTAATCGAACAATCCATCCTGAACATTGGACGGCGGGTTCAGCCCCAGATGCTTCCAGCCGGGCCCATTCAGGCAGCGCCCCCGTGCGGTACGGGCGATCAGGCCGAGCTGGATGAGAAAAGGCTCGATCACTTCCTCGATCGTGTCGCGGGCTTCGGAAAGGCCCGCCGCCAGCGTTTCGACGCCCACCGGCCCGCCGCGGTAGATGTCCGCGATCATCATCAGATAGCGCCGGTCCATCAGGTCGAGGCCGAGATGGTCGACCTCCAGCCGGGTCAGCGCGGCGTCGGCCACCCTGGCGTCCACGGCTGGCGCCCCCGCCACATTGGCGAAATCGCGCACCCGCCGCAGCAGCCGCCCGGAAATGCGCGGCGTGCCCCGCGATCGCCGGGCGATCTCCACCGCGCCGTCGGAGGTGATGGCGAGGTCGAGCAGCCGCGCCGCACGCCGCACGACCAGTTCCAGCTCGTCGACGGTGTAGAATTGCAGCCGCACCGGAATGCCGAAGCGGTCGCGCAAGGGCGTCGTCAGCAGGCCTTGCCGCGTGGTCGCGCCGACCAGGGTGAAAGGCGGCAGGTCGATCCGCACCGAGCGGGCGGAGGGGCCTTCCCCGATCATCAGGTCGAGCGCCCGGTCCTCCATGGCGGGGTAGAGCACTTCCTCGACAGCCGGATTGAGCCGGTGAATCTCATCGACGAAGAGGACGTCGCCCTCGTCCAGATTGGTGAGCAGCGCGGCCAGATCGCCCGATTTGGCGATCACCGGACCGGATGTGGCGCGGAACCCCACACCCATTTCGCGGGCGACGATCTGCGCCAGCGTCGTCTTGCCCAGGCCGGGCGGGCCGAAGAAGAGCACATGGTCCAGCGCTTCGCCGCGCCCCTTGGCGGCCTCGATGAAGATGCGCAGATTTTCGCGCGCCGCCTGCTGGCCGATGAATTCGGCCAGCGACTTGGGGCGCAACGCGGCGTCGGCATCTTCGATGCGACGCGTGGAGGAGATCAGGCGGTCTTCGCTCATTTCGCCGCTTTCCTGAGAGCGAGGCGGACCAGAGCGTCAAGCGAGGCGTCTTCGCCCAGTTCCTCTTCGGCGGAGGCGACGGCGCTGCTGGCTTCGGCGGGCCTGAAGCCCAGATTCTGCAGCGCGGAGATTGCATCGGCGCCATGGCCGCCGGTCGGCACGACCGCAAATCCCCCGCCGACCGCGCCGGTGGGCATGGGCACTGCGCCGATCTTGTCCTTCAACTCATTGGCGATGCGCTGGGCGAGCTTGGGGCCGACGCCATTGGCCCGCGCGATCATCGCCTTGTCCCCGGTCGCCACGGCGCGATGCAATTCCGCCGGTTCGAGCGCGGAGAGGATGGCCAGCGCCACCCGCGAACCCACGCCCTGCACGCCGGTCAGCAGGCGGAACCAGTCGCGTTCCTCCGCCCGGGCGAAGCCGACGAGGCGGATCGCATCGGCCGACACCAGCATTTCGGTGTGGATCGTCACCGCCTCCCCCACCGGCCCCAGCGCGGCGAGCGTGCGGGAGGAGGCGCCGACCAGATAGCCGACCCCGCCCACATCGATGATGGCATGGTCCAGGCCGGTGCTGTCCAGCCGTCCCTTGAGTTTTGCGATCATGCGCCCCGCCCTTTGGTCATGATCTGTTCCTTACGGGCCTCTCCCGCGCCGCGCCAGTCAAAAGCGATGGGGGACGGCACCATTTGCGGACCCATGCGTAGAGCAGCGGCGGGGATATGCCAAAAGGAACCGTTTTTCATGTCGATGCAGGCGCCGCTGCTGGACCCCAAGGATTTCGAATATCCCGCGATCATGCTGTCGGGCATTGTCGATCACGGCATGTATCTGCATTTCCGCAACTGCCTGTCGTCGGCGCCGCAGCAGGGACTGGTGGTGGTGGAGATCGCCACCCTGGGCGGCGATCCGGAGATTGCGCGGATGATGGGGGAGGATATCCGCTTTCATTCCGACCTCTATCCAGACCGGCGGCTGGTGTTTCTGGGCAAGACGGCGGTCTATTCGGCGGGCGTGACCTTCATGGGCTTCTTCGCCGCGGAAAACCGCTATCTGGCGCGGGGAACGCGGCTGATGATCCATGAGCGGATCATCACGCGGGACATCCATCTGGAAGGACCGCTATCGACCTGCATCGCCTCGCTCAAGGCGACGCTGCATGAGATCGAGGCGTCGATCGCGATCCAGAATGAAGGCTTTGCGAACCTGATCCTGGGATCGCGGGTGTCGATGGAGGAGCTGCGGACGCGCGCGCCCGAAAACTGGTATCTGGAGGCGAATGAGGCGCAGGCGCTGGGGCTGATCGCGGCGGTGATATAAAGCGGCTTGTGCGGGGCGCCGATTATGCCTTTGATGCGCGGCATGATCCGGTCGCAAATCTTCCCCTGGCGTTATGGCATGTTCCTGACCCTGCTGGCGAGCATGGCGCCGTTCGGGTTCCTGCTGCCCTGGCATGAGGCGGTGATGGCGGGATTCGACGTCGCGGCGCTGGCGTTCATTCTGTCCGCATGGCCATTGTTCGACGCCGATCCGGATTCGATGCGGCGCAAGGCGGCGGACAATGACGCGAACCGGCAATTGATGCTGCTGCTGACCGCGATCGTTTCGGTGGTGATCCTGATCGCCGTGGGTGTCGCGGTCAGCCAGCATGGCGGGCCGAAGGGGCCAGTGATTGCGTTGCTGCTGGGGACGCTGGCGCTGGCCTGGCTGTTTTCCAACCTCGTCTATGCGATGCACTATGCGCATATCTTCTATCTGGCCGGCGAAAAGGGCGGGGATAGCGGCGGGCTGGATTTCCCCGATACGCGGGAGCCGGGCTATTGGGATTTCCTCTATTTCGCCTTCACGCTGGGGATGACGTTCCAGACGTCCGACGTGGCGGTGACGAATCGGGGGATGCGGCAGACGGCGCTGTTCCATTGTCTGGCGGCGTTCGTGTTCAACCTGGGGATATTGGCGTTCACGATCAATGTGCTCGGAGGGGGGTAATCGGGGGCACCGGAAGAGGGTTTTGGCCAATTGCTGACGCGTGATATCCGTTCGGGCTGAGCCCTTCGTCTGCCTGCCAAGGCAGGCGCTCAGGATAAACTTGCCTTCGGCAAGTCGAAGCCCTCAGCCGAGCGGAGCGAGGCTCCCATGCTTCGCCTTCGCTCAGCAGAGCCCTTCGACAAGCTCAGGGCAAACGGAAACGGAAGGTCCACCTTCCACCCCAATCCGGACCTTCGGGGGTTGTTTACCAATTTTCGCTAACGCGGCGGCATGAGCGACAATGCCGATCCCTGTCCGAAATCCGCCGTCAGCCACGGCGTCGGCATAGCCGGGCTGGTGGGATTGGGGCTTTGGACGCTGGTGGCGCGGCATTATGGGATGAATGGGCCGAATGCGGGCTTTGCCGCCGTGGCGGCCTGTGGCGTGCCGATGGTGCTGTGGTCGCTGCTGGTCGACAAGGTGCATCGGCGCGCATCGACCGGGATCGACTGGACCGCGCCGGCGCGGCCCTGGCGGTCGGTGCTGGACGTCAGCATCGTCAAGATCGCGGGATTGTGGGCGACATGGCTCGCCATCGCGGTCTTTTATTGCGTTGCCCGTTGGTATTGGAGCGGGGATTACCGCTTTTCCATGGATCTGTTCAGGGGGGCGGCGCCCTGGTTGCTGGCGGCGTCGGCGCCTTATGTGATCTGGCTGGACCGGCGGCTGGTCGAGCCCAAGGATGCGAGTTACGCCTTCGGCCAATGGGTGATCGGTGGGGCGGCGGGGGTGCCGGATCGCGTCGAGGTCGCCCATCATGCGCGGGCCTGGGCGGTGAAGGGCTTTTTCCTGGCCTTCATGCTGTCGATCGTGCCGGGCAATTTCGCCAGCGTGGTGGAATGGCGGATCGAGGACGCCTTCAGCCATCCGGTGGCTTTGGCCGGGTTCCTGATCGCAGTCATGTTCATGATCGACGTCTGTATGGCGACCGTGGGCTATTTGCTGACGTTGAAGCCGCTGGATTCGCATATCCGCACGGCCAATCCGCTGCTGGCCGGGTGGGTGGCGGCGCTGATCTGCTACCCCCCCTTCGTGCTGATGGGGAATGGCGGGCCGCTCGATTATCATGCGGGCGGGGCGGAGTGGGATGTCTGGACGCAGGGGCATGGCGTCTTGCAATGGATTCTGGGCGGATGGTTGGTGTTGCTGACCGCTGTCTATGCCTGGGCGACGGTGGCTTTCGGGTTGCGCTTTTCCAACCTGACGCATCGGGGGATTTTGACGCACGGCCCTTATCGCTGGACGCGGCATCCGGCCTATCTGTCGAAAAATCTCTTCTGGTGGTTTTCCGCGCTGCCGTTTCTGAGCGTGTCGGGAAGTTTGACCGATGTCGTGCGGAACTCGGCGCTGCTGGCGGTGACCAATGCGGTCTATTTTTGGCGCGCGAAGACCGAGGAGGCGCATCTGCGGGCGGATGCGGAGTATCGGGCCTATAGTGACTGGATGGAACGGAACGGCGCGGTGCCGCGGTTTTTTGCCTGGGTCGTGGGGCGGAAGGTTCGGCAGGGAGGCGGGGTTCAGCCTGCGGAGTGAGCGTTACGCAACACCCTCATTCATAAGGCGTTTTATCCTTCTCCCATCAAGGGAGAAGGATAAAATCGTCAGAAGCTTTCTTCGGCGTAGATTTTGCTGAGGTCGCCTTGCCATTCGCCATGATAGCGGGCGAGCAGGCGTTCGGCGTGGGTCTGGCCCGACGCCACGATCTCGTCCAGCGGGGCGAGATAGCCGGTTTCGTTGTCGCCTGAGGCATTGAGCCGGGCGCGGGCGGAAAGGCCGCTACGGGCGATGTTGAGGACTTCGCCTGCTATGTCGCGCAGCTTGCGCCCGCCTGCGACGGGGGCGTCGAGGGCCAGTTTCGGCACGGAATCGCGCAGAACCTGCCGTTCCTCCATGCTCCAGTCCTTGACCAGATCCCAGGCAGCGTCGAGCGCGCCTTCATCATAGAGCAGGCCGACCCACAAAGCGGGCAGCGCGCAGATGCGGTTCCAGGGGCCGCCGTCCGCGCCGCGCATTTCGAGGAAGCTCTTCATCCGCACTTCGGGGAAGGCGGTGGAGAGATGGTCTTCCCAATCCTTCTCCGTCGGCTTTTCGCCGGGAAGGACGGCCAGCTTGCCTTCAAGGAAATCGCGGAAGCTGTGGCCCGCGGCGTCGATATAGCCGCCGTCGCGATAGACGAAATACATCGGCACATCGAGCGCATAGTCGGCATAGCGTTCATAGCCGAAGCCGTCCTCGAACACGAAGGGCAGCATGCCGGTGCGGCCGGGGTCGGTGTCCGACCAGATATGGCTGCGGTAGGAGAGGAAGCCGTTGGGCCGCCCTTCCGTGAAGGGGGAGTTGGCGAACAGCGCGGTCGCCAGCGGCTGGAGGGCCAGGGAGACGCGGAACTTCTTCACCATGTCCGCCTCGCTGCCATAGTCGAGGTTGGTCTGGATGGTGCAGGTGCGCAGCATCATGTCGAGGCCCATCGACCCCACGCGCGGCATGTGGCGCAGCATGATGTCGTAGCGGCCCTTGGGCATGATGGGCAGCTCTTCGCGCGTCTTGTCCGGCCACATGCCCAGGCCCAGGAAACCCAGGCCCAGCATGTCGCCCACATATTTCACCTGTTCCAGATGGCGGCTGGTTTCCGCGCAGGTCTGGTGCAGATTTTCCAGCGGCGCGCCCGACAGTTCGAGCTGCCCCGCCGGTTCCAGGCTGATCGTGCCGTCGGTGCCGGAAAGGGCGATGATATTCTCGCCCTCGAACACCGGATTCCAGCCATAGCGGGTGAGCCCGATCAGCAGCGTGTGGATGCCGCCCCGCTCGTCATAGCTGGGGGCGTGATGATCCTTGCGGCTATAGACGAATTTCTCATGCTCGGTGCCGATGCGCCAGCGATCCTTGGGCTTGGCGCCCTTGGCGAAGGCCGCGATCAACTGGTCGCGGCTCTCGATGATGGGATCGTCGCCCCCTGAGTCTGTTCTGGTGCTCATGCCCCGCCTTAATCTATCCCCCGGTTGCGGCAAAGGCGCAACGTTCGGCGCTCAAATAGGCTGCGTTGATGACGGCTTCAATCCCATTGCGGAATGAAACCCGAAAGCAGGTCATTTCCAGTCGCCGTTTATCGTCATCCAGGCCGTGGTCGCGGCGATGGCGGCGGTTTCGGCGCGCAGGATGCGGGGGCCAAGCGAAACGGGCACGGATTTGGGGTGGGCGCGGATCGCATCGCGTTCGGCGGGGTCGAAGCCGCCTTCGGGGCCGATCAGGAAAGCGGCGGGGCCGGCATGGGCTTTCAGCGTATCCGCCAGCGGTTCGCCGCCGGTTTCGTCCGCGAAGAACAGCCAGCGGTCGCCGGGCCAATCCCTGAGCAGCGCGTCGAGCTTTGTCATTTCATGGAGGTCGGGGAGGGCGGTGCGCCCGCATTGTTCGGCGGCCTCGACCAGATGGGCGTGGAGGCGGTCGAGGTTCAGCTTGTCCACCACGGCGCGGCGGGTGAGCACGGGTTGCAGCCGCGCCACGCCCAGTTCGCAGGCCTTTTCCGCGATCAGGTCGATGCGGCCCTTCTTGATCGGCGCGCAGCAGAGCCAGAAATCAGGGACGGCTTCGGGTGGCCTGGTCTGGCTGATGACCTCCAGCACCAGGTCTCGTTTGCGGATGTCGCGGGCTTTCGCCGCCCATTCGCCCGAGCGGCCGTCGAACAGCAGGACGATATCGTCCGCCTTCACCCGCATCACGCTGATGAGATAATGGGCCGGATTGCCGTCGACCGGCACGGCGACGCCCTCGCCCAACGGGGTCTCTACGTGGAGGCGCGGGGCGCTTTGTGGCGGCCAGGCGGGGGTTGCGGTCATTTTGTCTCTTCCATTTGGGACGCGCTTGTCGGCGCGACGTTCTTCCCTAAAGAGAAGGGGAGGGCTTCGACAAGCTTTGGCCCGAACGGAGTTGGTGTGAATCAGACGATCGTCCCCGACAGCGAAGCGCGTGGTTTGGTTGCGCGCCTGCCCGATGTTCCGCGTGCTCTGGCCTTGCTGGCGCGGTTCGACCGGCCGATCGGCTGGTGGTTGCTGTTCTGGCCGGGCGCCTGGGCGGTGGCGTTGGCAGGGGAGGGCTGGGCGCATTGGCCGCTGATCCTGTGGTTGCTGCTGGGCAGCGTCGCCATGCGTGGGGCCGGATGCGTGTTCAACGATATCGTAGACCGCGATCTGGACCGTCAGGTGGCGCGGACGGCTTCGCGGCCTTTGGCGAGCGGGGCGGTGTCGCTGAAGACCGCCTGGGCCTGGCTGTCGGCGCTCTGTCTGGTCGGGCTGGTGGTGCTGCTGCAACTGCATCTTCATGCGCAGCTCGTGGCGCTTGGGTCGCTGGCGCTGGTGGCGGCCTATCCCTTCATGAAGCGGATTAGCGGATGGCCGCAAATATGGCTGGGGCTGGTCTTTTCCTGGGCCGCGCTGGTCGGGTGGACCGAGGTGGCGGGGACTCTCACCGTACCGGGACTATTGCTCTATGGCGGCTGCATCTTCTGGGTGGTGGGCTACGACACCATCTATGCGTTGCAGGACCGGGAGGATGACGCGCTGATCGGCATCGGATCGAGCGCCCTGTCGATGGGCAGCCATGTGCGGGGGGGGGTGACGCTTTGCTATGCGCTGGCCTTGGCGTTGTGGGGGAGTGCGATCTGGCAGGTCCGGCCGCAGGGGCTGGCGTTGCTGGCGCTGCTGCCGATGGCGGCGCATCTGGGCTGGCAGGTGGCGACTTTGAAGGAGGATGGCGTCGATCCCCTGGCGAAATTCCGGTCCAATCGCTTTGCCGGGCTGCTGATGTTCCTTGGCTGCCTGGTGGTAGGCAGCGCATGAGCGCCCCCCGGCCGGGAGAGGATTGCTGGCGCATCGAGCGCGCCTCGAAGGCGAGCGTGATCGTCGATGCGGATGCCTATTTCCGCCACGCCCGCGCGGCGATGATGAAGGCGAAGAAGCGGATCATGCTGATCGGCTGGGACTTCGACGCCGCGATCAGCCTGATTCGTGAGGATGAGGCGGCCGATGGCGCGCCCGTGGTCATCGGGGATTTCATAAGCTGGCTGGTGGAACGGACGCCGGAGCTGGAAATCTTCCTGCTGCGCTGGGACGTGGGGGCGATGAAGTCGATGGTGCGGCCGTCGAACCTGTTCACCACCGTCCGGTGGATGGCCAATTCGCGCATCACCGTGAAGCTGGACAGCCATCATCCGACGGCGGCTTCGCATCATCAGAAGATCGTGGTGATCGACGATTGCTTCGCCTTTTGTGGCGGGATCGACATGACGGCGGACCGCTGGGACACGCGGCATCACCGCGACGACGATCCGGGACGGCGGCATCCGGACGGGTCGGCCTATGGGCCGTGGCATGATGCGACGACGGCCTTGCAGGGGCCGGTCGCGGCGGCGCTGGGTGACCATGCGCGGGCGCGGTGGAAAGGCGCGGGCGGCGAGGAACTCGCGCCGGTCGAGGGCGTGGAGGATTGTTGGCCCGATGCGCTGCCGGTGCAGTTCGAGGATGTCGACGTCGCCATTTCCCGCTCCGCCCCGGAGATGGAGGATCAGGAGCCGCTCTTCGAGATCGAGCGGCTATATGTGAACCAGATCGCGTCGGCCCGACGATATATTTACGCGGAGAGTCAGTATTTCGCGTCCCGCCGTATTGCCGAGGCGATCGCGGCACGGCTGGGCGAGGAAGACGGGCCGGAAATCGTCATCGTGAACCCCGATCAGGCCGATGGCTGGCTGGAGCAGCAGGCGATGGACACGGCGCGAGCGCGGCTGTTCGAGGCGTTGAAGGCGCGGGATGCATATGGGCGCTTCCGGCTCTACCATCCTTTCACCGCGCGAGGGGAGCCGATCTATGTCCATGCCAAGGTGCTGATCGTCGATGATCGGGTGCTGCGGGTCGGGTCGTCCAATATGAACAACCGCTCGATGCGGCTGGATACCGAATGCGACGTGACGATCGATGCGGCGCTGCCGGCCAATGCGGGGCGGGAGGATGCGATCCGGGGGATTCGCGACGATCTTGTAGCCGAGCATCTGGATTTGCCGGTCGAGCGGGTGGCGGCGGTGATTGCCGAGCGCGGCTTGATTGCGGCGATCGAGCAGTTGCGGGACAAGGCGGGGCGGACCTTGCGGCCCTATGTGACGCCGGATCTGAGCGATGTACAGGCATGGCTGGCGGACAATGAGGTGCTGGACCCCGAGGGACCGGGCGAGATGTTGGAGCCGATTGCCGAGAGGGGATTATTCCGGCGGATGCGCGGATGGATGGAGCGCGGGTAAACCGGATAATGGTGGGTGCTCCTGCGAAGGCAGGAGCACGTAGCTTTACTCCGCCGCCAGCAGCGCCTCAGCCCCGCCCAAATTCACCGAGACGAGGCGGCTCACCCCTCGCTCCACCATCGTCACGCCGAACAGGCGGTGCATGCGGGCCATCGTCACCGCATTGTGGCTGACGATCAGATAGCGCGTGTCGGTCTGCCCCACCATCACGTCGAGCAGATCGCAGAAGCGCTCCACATTAGCGTCGTCCAGCGGGGCGTCGACTTCGTCCAGCACGCAGATCGGGGCGGGGTTCGTCAGGAACAGGCCGAAGATCAGCGCGACGGCGGTGAGCGCTTGTTCGCCGCCAGAGAGCAGGGTGAGCGCGGCCAGCTTCTTGCCCGGCGGCTGGGCCATGATCTCCAGCCCCGCTTCCAAGGGATCGTCGCTGTCGATCAGTTCCAGATGCGCTTGGCCGCCGTTGAAGAGGGTGGTGAAGAGGCGGCGGAAATGGCCGTCCACCGCCTCGAACGCGGCGAGCAGGCGCTGGCGGCCCTCGCGGTTCAAACTGCCGATGGAACCGCGCAGGCGGTTGATGGCCTGGCTCAGTTCCTCGCTTTCGGCGCGGCTGTTGGCCTGGGTCGCTTCCAGTTCCTCCAGTTCCTGCGCGGCGACGAGGTTGACCGGGCCGATGCGTTCGCGCTCGGTAACGAGGCGGTCATGCTCGGCCTGTTCGGTCTGTGCGATGCGGATGTCGGCGCTGGCGAAGCCCAATTTCTCCGGCAGGACCGGGGGTGGGCATTCGAAGCGTTCGCCCGAAAGGCGGTTGGTTTCGACGCGCTTTTCGTCAGCCGCTTCGGCGCGGGCGACGGCGGTGGCGCGGGCTTCGCGGCATCCGGCGAGGGTTTCGCCAGCTTGGGCGGCGCGCTGCTCGGCGGTGCGCAGGGCGGCTTCGGCTTCGCTTTCCTCGCGGCGGGCGGTGTCGGCGGCTTGGGTCAGTGCGTCGCCTTGTTCGCCAAGCGTCGCGATGGCGGCGGCGAGCTGGTCCGGCTGCTCCGCAATGTCGGCGCGTTCCTGGGCGATGGCCTCGTTACGGTCGACCATGGCGGCGATGCGCTTGGCGGCTTCGCCTGCGCGGGCGCGCCAGCCCTTGGCCTCGGCATCGGCGGCGGCCATGCGTTCGCGGTCGCTGGCCAGAGCGCGGTCGGCCAGCGCCTGGTCGGCCTGAAGCTGGCTGACGGCAAGGCGGGCCTTTTCGCTGGCCTGTTGCAGCGTGGTGGCGAGGGTGCGGGTTTCCTCTCCGTCCGGCATGGCGGCGCGGGCGACTTGTGCCTTGTCGTGTTCGGCTTCAGCGGCGTCGAGGTCGGCGCGGGCTTCGGCCAGCCGTTCCTCAATCGCTTCGCGGCGGCCGGATAGGCGTTCGAGCGCGGTCGCGGCTTCGTCGGCGGCGCGCAGGGCGGTGCGCAGGCGCTGGTCGGCATTGGAGAGTTGCGTACGGCCGGTGGCAAGGGTCTGGGCTGCTTCGCGCTCGCAGGCGGCGGCAGAGTCCTGCGCCATGCGGCCGGCATCGACCTCGGCCTCAATGGCGGGACGGGCGGCGGCGATGGCGTCGAGGCGGTTGATGCGAATCAGGCGCTCGGCGGCGGCTGCGCCGCCTTCGATGGCGAGATAGCCGTCCCAGCGGCGGAGCTGGCCGTCCTTGGTGACGATCCGTTGGCCTACGGCGAGGGGATGGCCTTCGTCACTGTCCGTGACCGCGACCTGCGCAAGGCGGCGGGCAAGTTCCGGCGGCGCGGTCACATGGGTGGACAGCGCCGTGCAGCCCGCGGGCAGTGCGGGATCGCTGTCGAGCGGGGCGGCGCCTGCCCAGCGGCGTTTGCCTGTGGTGGCGATAGGGGCTTCCAGATCGTCGCCCAGCGCGGCGGCCAGGGCGCGTTCATAGCCGGGGGCGGCTTTGAGCTGGTCGAGTGCGCGGCTGCGGTTGCCGGTGCCGCTTTCCACCGCCCGTTTTAGGGCAGAGGCTTCGCTGTCCAGCGCGGCGAGCCCGGCGCGGGCGGAGGCAAGCGCGGCTTCGGCGGTGGCGCGGGCTTCGGCGGCTTCGGCGCGAGTGGTTTCGGCGGTGCGGATCGCGGCTTCTGCTGCGTCACGGTCGGCGCCGGCTTGTTGTTGGGCGGTGAGTGCTTCGGTGCGCTTCTCTTCCAGCGGGGCGGCATCGGGTAGGGCGGCGGCCTCGGATTCGAGGCGCTGGGCTTCGCGGACCGCACGGTCCAGGCGGCCGCGCGCGGCGGCGAGGGCTGCGTCGGCAACGCGCAGTTCCGCCTGCTCGCCAGCCTGCTTGGCCATGGCTTTCGCCAGATCGAGTTCGGCGTCGCGGGCGGCGTCCTCGGCGCGGGCGATGCGGCCGGCGAAATCGGGGCGCATCGCTTCGGTTTCCGCGATGCGGCCTTTCAGCACGGTGATTTCGTCGGTGAGGCGGGCGATCGCTTCGGCCGCGTCATTGGCGAGCGTGCCTTCCCGCTCCCGGTCCTCTTCCAGACGGGCGGCCTGCTGGGCAAGGTCGTGGAGGCGGCGGACCACGCCGTCGCGTTCGGTGCGCAGGGCGGTAAGCTTGTGGCCCGCCTCGCTGGCGGCATCGCGGGCGGTCTGGGCGGCGGCGCGTTTTGCGGCAAGCGCTTCGACGGCGGCATTGGCGTGGACGGCGGCAGCCTGCTGGGCTTCCTGCGCGGCGGCGACGGCGGTTTCGGCCTGCTTCGCCTCGGCGCGAGCGGCATCGGCGCTGGCGGCTGCTTCGCGCCAACGGGCAAAAATCACCCGCGCTTCGGCAATGCGGATCTGTTCGGACAGGCGGATATAGCGCTCTGCCGCCTTGGCCTGACGGCGCAGGCTGTTGGCGCGGGCGTCCATGTCCGATAGGATTTCGTCCAGCCGCATGAGGTTGGCTTCGGCGGCGCGCAGCTTCTGCTCGGCATCCTTGCGGCGGACGTGGAGGCCGGAAATGCCCGCCGCTTCCTCCAGCATGGCGCGGCGTTCCTGCGGGCGGGCGGCGATGACGGCGGCGATGCGGCCCTGGCTGACCAGAGCTGGACTATGTGGCCCGGTGGCGGCATCCGCGAAGATCAGCGACACGTCCTTGGCGCGGACGTCGCGGCCATTGGCTCTGTAGGCGCTGCCCGCGCCGCGTTCGATGCGGCGGGTGACTTCCAACTCGCCGTCAGCCGCGACTTCGACCGCGTTGAACAGTTCGCCCTGTTCCTGGATGGTGAGCAACGAGACTTCAGCGAAATCGCGCTGGGGGCGGGTGGAGGTGCCCGCGAAGATCACATCCTCCATGCCGCCGCCGCGCATCGACTTGGCGCTGGATTCGCCCATGACCCAGCGGATCGCTTCGAGCAGGTTCGACTTGCCGCAGCCATTCGGCCCGACAATGCCGGTGAGGCCGGGTTCGATGCGCAGTTCCGTCGGGTCGACGAAGCTCTTGAAGCCGGAAAGTTTGAGGCGCCTTATCTGCATCGTGCAAGATCAGGGCAGCGCAAAGCCGCCCCGCGGCTGGCCCCTTTCGGGGCCAGCATGTTGCCCGTGATTTCCGAGCCGCCAGATGTTGCCATCTGGCTTGAAATCACTTTAGCGGAAACCCGCATCGATGATGTCAGCCCCCTCTTATTCAATCCCAAATCCCTGACTTAGAGTCCCGCTTCCTTGAGTTTGGTGCGCAGTGCTGGCCAGGCGGCGGTGTTTTCGACCATCACGCCGTTCAGGATGAAGGTCGGCGTGCCTTCGATCTTATATTGCTGGTTCGCCTCTTCCACGCCCTTGGCCAGCTTTTCGGCGGCGGCGGTGTCGGCCAGGCATTGCTTCGCCTGATCCTCAGCTATGCCGCGCTGCTTGGCGAAATCGACCAGGCCGACGGCGGCGGCCAACTGGCCGAAGCGCTGGGCCGGGGGCGCGCTCATCAGCGCCTTGTATTTTTCGTCGCCCAGCGCCTGCGCCTTTTCGAACATGGCGTTCTGGTTGCCGAAAAACTGTTCGGACAGCGGATAGAAGATGTCCTTGCCGCCGCAGCGTGCCAGCAGCGCCGTCGAAATGTCGATCGGGTCGCGCACATAATTGCGGAATTCGAAGCTCATCTTGCCGCTGTCGACGATCTGCTTGATCTCTTCGGCCGATTCAGCGGCGAAATCGCGGCAGTGCGAGCAGGTGTAGGAGCCATATTCGATCAGCTTCACCTTCGCATTGGGATTGCCCATGACGAAATGGCCTTCGGGCGTGGCGGCAATGGTTTCGGACCATTTGGTGCCTGCCGGCGCGGCGACGGCGGCGACCGGTTCGGCGGAGGTGGCGCTGCCCGCATCCTTCTTGCCGCAGGCGGCGATGGTCAGGCTAAGGGCGATGAGAGCAAGTCCGGAAAGGGCTTTCACGTTATTTTGGCTCCGTTTGTCGGGCGTTATCGTGCACGTTTAGATCAGGGCAATGCCGCCTGCAACCGCGTCCAGTCGGAACCGTGAACCAACGTGCCGTTCACCGTGAACGCGGGCGTGCCGGTGATCTGCACCTTGTTCCAGGCTTCGTCGGTCATGGCGAGGATCTGCTTCATCGACGCGGGATCGTTGATGCAGGCGTCGAGCTGTGCGGGCTTGTAGCCGCGCTTCGCCATCAGGGCGTAGAGTCCGGTCTTCTGGCCGATGTCGCGCAGGGCAGCCTTTTGTTCGGTCGGCTTGGTCGCGTCCTTTTCATAGGCCATCAGCTTTTCCATCCAGGCGTCCTGATTGGCGAACAGCGCTTCGTGATTGCCGAAGAAACGCTTCGGACCGCCGCAGCGGGCGAGCAGGGCGGCGGTCAGGTCATATCTGTCGCGCACGGCGTTGCGGACTTCGACGCTCATCTTGCCGCCCTTCACATAATTGGCCCGCAGCGGTTCGCTGGCCTCGCCCACGAAATGGGCGCAGTGGGAGCAGGTGTAGCTCACATATTCGACCAACTTGGTCGGCGCGGCGGGATTGCCCAGCACATGGCCGCCGATCGGGGACAGGACGATCTGATTCAGCCAATTGGCGGCGGGGGCAGCGATGAGGGTCGCGGGGATGGCGAGCAAAGTGAGCAACAGCAATCTGAGTTTCGTCATGCGGTGGTCCAGTGAAACGCCGCCCCTGTCACGGCTGAGGATGGATCGAATCGAGGTGCGATGTGCGCCGACGCGTCCCGGCACCTCGAACTCAGCTGATCTTGGGCAAACCATTGGAATTGGCAAGCCCCTGCGCCAACGATTCCAACACGGCGCGCAGTTCGGGATCGCCAATGTCGCGGAGCGAATCGCCCAGTTCCACCGGAATGGGCTTGAGGTTGCGCGGCGGCGGGCGGCGTTCCGGCTCGCGGGGCTGGGTCATGCCCTGCTTCATTGAGACCTTGGCGACGGCGGCATAGCCGAAGAAGCGGTTCACCCGGTCGATGATGTCGGGCAGCACATGCTGGATCATCGGCGCATGGCCGCTCATGACGGTGAGCTGCAACGTGCCCCCGGCTTTCTTGCCCGCCGGGAAGCGGATCGATTCGGGTTCGCTGATCCCGGCATAATGGAGCCCGACGATCTCCGCCCAGCGGGTAACGATGCTGGACTGGACGAAGCCGAATTTGCGGAAGGCGGCGGCGCCGATGGCGGGCATCAGGTCCGCGATCCGGCGCGGGGCGCCGATGCGCGGGCGTTCCTCCGCCTGTTCCTTGCGGCTTTTCATTTTGGGAGTCGCGGGGCGTTCCGTCATGCCTCGCTTAATGGCATAGGGGCGCCATGCGCGTCGAGGGTAACATCCAGAAAATAGCATCCGATTTGCTCGCCCATTATGACGTCCATGCGCGCAGGCTGCCCTGGCGCGCGGCGCCGGGGGCCAATGCCGCCGATCCCTATCGGGTGTGGCTGTCGGAGGTGATGCTCCAGCAGACGACGGTGGCGGCGGTCGGGCCTTATTTCGCGAAGTTCACGGATCGCTGGCCTGATGTGGCGGCCCTGGCGGCGGAGGAGGATGCCGAGGTCATGGCCGCCTGGGCGGGGCTGGGCTATTATGCCCGCGCCCGTAATCTGCTGGCCTGTGCGCGGGCGGTGGCGGGCGAGCATGGCGGGGTGTTTCCCGATACCGAGGACGGACTGCGCGCCCTGCCGGGCGTGGGGGCTTATACGGCGGCGGCGGTGGCGGCGATCGCCTTCGGGCGGCGCGCCGTGGTGGTCGACGCCAATGTCGAGCGGGTGGTGGCCCGGCTCTTTGCCATCGCGACGCCTCTGCCTGCGGCACGCCCGGAGATTCGGGCGGCGACCGACAGCATCACGCCCGATCTGCGCGCCGGGGACTTTGCGCAGGCGATGATGGATCTGGGCGCGACCATCTGTACGGCGCGCAATCCCGCTTGCGGGATTTGCCCCTTGCGGGAGGATTGCGCGGCTTTCCGGACCGCCGATCCTGCCGCTTTTCCGGTCAAGGCCGCGAAAAAGGCCAAGCCGCATCGGCTGGGCCATGGCTGGTGGATCGAGCGGCCGGACGGACATGTCTGGCTGGTGCGGCGGCCCGATAAGGGGATGTTGGGCGGCATGCGCGCGCTGCCTTCCTCCGAATGGAACGACGCGCCCGATGCCAGGCCGCCGCTATCCGCCCGCTGGCGGCAGGCGGCGGAGCCGGTGGCGCATGTTTTTACGCATTTCTCCCTCGCATTGACGGTCCACCATGCCCATGTCGGGCAGGACGTGACCCCACCCGGCGAGGGTGAATGGTGGCCGGTGGCCGAAATCGGGAAGGCGGGCCTGCCGACTCTTTTCGCCCGCGCCGCCGAAGTGGCGATGAAGGAGAGGATGGACGATGCACGGCTCTAATGCCCCGGAATCGCAGCTTGTGGCCTTTGGCGGGGGGCGGTTGGACCGGGTCGATCATATCCGCAGCAATCCTGCCCTGCTGGCGGAGGCCTTTGCCTCTCCGCTGGCCCGCCGTGTCGTGCTGGAGGGACTGGAGCCAGTGGTCGAGGGTGGCCATCTGGTGATGGAGCCGCTGCCCGACGATGCCTGGATCGAGCATCATGCGCTGCTGGGCGTGGATGAGCGGCAGCGGCCGATCTTCGCGGAGCTGCTCGCGGATGCGCCGGACAGCTTCTTCGCCACGCCGCGCAGCCGGGCATTGGCGGGCGAGGTGCCGGGACATGAGGTCGCCCTCTACGGCACGGCGCGCAGCCTGCTGGCCTGGCATGCGCGGCACCGCTTCTGTTCCGTGTGCGGGCAGCGCACCGCCCCGGTCAAGGCGGGCTGGTCGCGCCGCTGCGGTTCCTGCGAGGCCGAGCATTTTCCCCGCGTCGATCCGGTCGTCATCATGCTGGCCGAGCATCGCGGGCGGGTGTTGCTCGGGCGGCAGCATAGCTGGCCGGCGGGGCGCTATTCGGCGCTGGCCGGCTTCGTCGAGCCGGGCGAGACGCTGGAGGAAGCGGTCGTTCGCGAGATCAAGGAGGAGGCGGGCGTCGCCACCCATAAGGTGCGCTATGTGACCAGCCAGCCCTGGCCCTTCCCCTCCTCGCTGATGATCGCCTGCATGGCGCAGGCGGATGACGATGCGCTGAAGATCGACGAAAATGAGATCGAGCATGCCTTCTGGTGCGATGCGGAGGGGGTTCGGGCTGCGATGGCCGAAGAGGAAGGCGCGCCCTTCGTCGCGCCGCCGCCGATGGCGGTGGCCTGGCATTTGCTGAAGCACTGGCTGGATGGGCAGGTTGCCGACCGTGAGCCAAGCGCGTAAGGCCGCCCATTCGCCCTGCATGCCCCATTACAGGAAACGACACAGCCCATGCTCAGCCTAGAAGAAGCCCAGTCTCGCGCGCAGGATCTGGTGACGGCGGCGCGCCGGGCAGGTGCGGATGCGGCCGACGCCATCTATGCCTGCAACGCGTCGACCAATGTGTCGGTGCGGCTGGGCGCGCTGGAGGATGTGGAACGGTCGGAGGGCGAGGAAATCGGCCTGCGCGTGTTCATCGGCCGCCGCTCAGCGAGCATTTCGGCGTCGGACATGAATCCGGCGACGCTGGCGACTTTGGTCGACCGCTGCATCGCCATGGCGGGGCAGGCGCCGGAGGATCCCTATGCCGGGCTGGCTCCCGAAGACCGGTTGCTGAAGGAGGCGCTGCCCGCGCTGGACCTGGCCGATCCGTTCGAGCCGGAACCGGCGGACCTCAGGGCACGCGCCATGATCGCGGAGGAAGCGGCGCGTGCTGTGCCGGGCGTCACCAACAGCGAGGGCGGCGGCGCGGCGACCGGGCGGAGCCAGATGGCGCTCGCCACCAGCCATGGCTTTGCCGGAGCCTATGCGGGGACGAGTCATTCGACCTGGGCGAGCGTGCTGGCCGGGACCGGCGCCGACATGCAGCGCGACCATGCCAGCCACAGTGTCCGCCATATCGAGGATCTGGACGATGCCGATGCGGTCGGCACCCGGGCGGGGCATCGCGCGGTGGCGCGGCTCAATCCGGTGAAGGTGGGAAGCGGCGTGATGCCGGTGATTTTCGACCCGCGCATCGGCTCCAGCCTGGTCGGTCACTTGATCGGCGGCATGGTCGGCCCGGCGATCGCGCGGCGGTCCAGCTTCCTGCTGGACTCGTTGGGCGAGGCGCTGTTCGATTCGGGTGTCACGATCATCGACGATCCGCTGCGGCTGCGGGGTCTGCGTTCGCGGCCCTTCGACGGGGAAGGCCTTCCGGTCGAGCGTCGCGCGCTGATCGACAAGGGCGTGCTGACCGGCTGGCTGATGGACAGCGCCTCGGCGCGGCAGTTGGGGCTGGAGCCGACCGGCCATGCCAGCCGTGGCGGCAGCGGCGCGCCGGGCGCGGGCGTCACCAATGTGCATATGGAGCCGGGGACGGTTTCGCCCGGTGAACTCATGGCGGATGTGAAGCGTGGCCTCTACGTCACCGAACTGATCGGCATGGGCGTCAATGGCGTGACCGGCGATTACAGCCGGGGCGCGGCGGGCTTCCTGATCGAAAATGGCGTGGTGGGTCAGGCCGTGTCGGAAATCACCATCGCCAGCAATTTGAAGGCCATGTTCCGGGCGCTGGTGCCGGCCGATGACCTGGTCTTCCGCTATGGCATGAACGTGCCGACGATCCGCATCGACGGGATGACCGTTGCCGGCGGCTGACATCCCCTTGCGCGATGTGGTTGCCGTCGTTTCGGATGCGGCGGACCGTGCCCTGACGCTCTGGGCGGGCGGGGAGACGCGCGTGCGCCAGTGGGAGAAGGTTCCCGGCCATCCAGTGTGCGAAGCCGATCTGGAACTGGACGCGATGCTGCGCGAGCGGCTCTATGCGATCGATCCGTCGGCGGGTTGGCTGTCGGAGGAGACGGCGGATACCGTGCACCGGCTCGACCTGCCCCGCGTCTGGGTGGTCGATCCGATCGACGGCACGCGTGACTATCTGCGCGGGCGGCCTGGCTGGGCGGTGTCGGTGGCGCTGGTGGAGCATGGTGCGGTGCGCTTCGGCATATTGGCGGCGCCTGCCCGCAATGAGCTGTGGATCGCGCAGGCGGGCGCGGGGGCGACCCGCAACGGGCGTATCTTGCAAGCGGGCTCGCGTGCCCTGCTGCCGGGTTCACGCGTACCCGCCGATCAGCTTCCCCGCTATGACCGCGATCTCGTCACCGTCGACAAGCCCAACAGCATCGCGCTGCGCATGGCGATGGTCGCGGCGGACGAGGCCGATCTGGTCGCGACGGTTCGCTGGGGCAATGAATGGGATGTCGCCGCTGCGGCGTTGATCGCTGAGGAGGCGGGGGCGATCGTCACCGATGCGCTCAGCAATCCCTTTTCCTTCAACCGGCCGCAGCCCACCGCCTTTGGGTTGTTATGCGCCGCGCCGGGGATTCATGCCGCGGCGGCGGAGCGCCTGGCGCCGCGTGCGCGGGAGATATTGGGGCGGGGCTAGGGGTTAGGTCTGCCAAGCGATACGTGCTCCTGCGAAGGCAGGAGCCCAGATCAGACGGTGGAACTGGGCTCCTGCCTTCGCAGGAGCACGATACGCTTCACGGAAAGCAGCGCGAAGCAGACCGTCCACCCTCCACCTATCAAGGCGTGCAGCGGCGTACCGTCTCGGGTGGCAGGATTTCGCTCAGCCGCTGGCGCACAACCCCGGCCCAGATGCGGTATCCGGCCGGGTTCATATGCACCCCGTCGGGCCGGTAATTGTCGCCCAGCTTCCCGTCCTTCAGCAGCGGCGTGGTGATGTCGGCATAATAGGTCAGCGGAATCCGGTCGATCAGCCTTTGCGCCGCCGCGTTGAACAATAGCTGGTTGCGGAAGATCGAACGGCGCGTGGGGCTAGGCTTCATCGACAGCACCAGGACCGGCACGTCGCCCATCATCCGGTTGCGCAGATCGAGGAAGTAGGCGAGGTCGCGGATGACGGTTCGGACCGCGATGCCGTTGGCGATGTCGTTTTCGCCGGCATAGAGGATGATCGCCGCCGGCTTGTGGTCGTCCGCGGTATTGGCGAAGCGGGGCAGGATTTCAGCGAAGGTCGCATTGTCGATGCCCCGGTTATGCGCCAACCATGGCGCCATGTCCTGGTTGAGGCTGGTCCAGCGGTGCATGGACGAACTGCCCACGAACCAGAGCGAGCAGGCGCTTTGTCGCGGGTCGTCGTTCGGCAGCGTCGCTCGCGCATCGCGGTAATGGCCGGCCGCCAGCCAGCCGCCGAAGATCAGGCAGAAGACGAGAACCGCCAACCCGATCTTGGCAAAAGGCGAGGCGTCGAGGCGTTGCAGCAGCGGCGTCTTCATCGAAAGATATATGTAGAGTTTTTTTTCGGCTGCAAAGCCATATTCGTTTCTTTTTCTTAACGATGTCGCAACCCTATCAACGTTAATGTTCCGACCGGGGCGCTAGGGCAAAATTACGTGGGCAAGAATCCGTCGATCGACCTGCTGAAAGGCGTGCTGATCCTGCTCGTCATGGGCGGGCATGTGATGGAGCTGACCGGCGGCCATGATCTGGCGCTGTGGGTCGGATCTGGTTTCCGCATGCCCTTGATGGTCGGCATTTCCGGCTATTTGCTCAACGTCACCCGCACCCGTGCCGATTCCACCCAGCTTCTCATGTCCCGCTACGGCCGGCGGATGCTGCTGCCCTGGGCCTTTGCCGGGCTGGTCTATATGGTTGCCAGCGGAGAGGCGCTGCACTGGACCACGCCTTTCGACCTGATGTTCCGGCCGCCCTTCCACCTCTGGTATGTGCCGACGCTGTTCTTCCTGATCATGTTGACGCGGCTGTTGCCCTTCTCGCCGCTGGTCCTGCTGGCCATCGGCACGCCGGTCAGCCTGGCCGTCATGTACAGCTTCGGCCTCAATCACGGTCCGATCGGGCACAGCCTGTTGTCGATCGACAGCCGGTTCCTGCGCTATCCGGTCTATTTCTTCTTCGGCATGCTGATGGCGGAGCGGCGCGTTTCGCGACGTTATCTGCCGATTGCCGGGGCCGTCGCGCTGCTTGGCATCCTGTGGTGGTCGGGGCTTTACGATGCCGACGATGAGCTGGCTTTCGTGCCGGCGCGGCTGCTGATGTGCCTCGGCCTGATCGCGCTGTTGCCGATGCTGTCGGTGCTGCGGCTGGACTTTGCCCCAGTCAATGCGATCGGGCGCGACAGTCTGTTCTTCTATCTCTGGCACCCGTTGGTCATGGGCGTGGTCATCATGACTGGAGTGGGAGCGGTGGCGACGCTGGCGCTGTCGATCCTGCTGCTGGCATTAGGCAACCGCCTTGCGGCGTCGGGGACGCTGCTGCCGCTGCTGTTCGGCAGCGTGCCGCAGGGGCGCACCGTGCGGACCACGCCCGCAAAAGCGCCCTTACCGGCCTGACTGTTCAGATTTTGCCATATTTGGCTTCGAACCCGGCGACGTCGCCGGCGGCGAGATATTTCGCCTGGTCGATCCACTGGTCGCGCACCGGACGGCCCTTGAAATTGCCTAGCTTGGCGTCGATTACGGCGATGTCGGTATCGTTCCAGCCCGCGATCTGCGCATATCGGGTGACGCCCAGCTCGATCAGCAGCGTGTTGAGCTTGGGGCCGATGCCCTTCAGCTTCAGTAGGTCGTCCGCATCGCCGGACGGCGTGGTGACGGCGGGCGATGTCGGGATCGGCTCCGGCGCGGGCGTCGGTTGAGCCGGGGCAGCGGCGATGGGTTCGGGCGCCACCGGCTCGACCGGTGCGGAGACGGACGGAGCGGCGACCGGCGCGGCAGGCTTCTTCGCCTCTACAGCGACGGGAGGCTCGCTCGGCCTGTTGCGCCCGGACAGCAGGAAGACGATGCCGATAAGGACCAGCAGCGCGATCAGCAGCCACAGGCCATAGTCCATGAAAAATTCTTGCATCGCTCGTCCCTCCCTGTCCAACTTTGCTTTATTTAAGAGCGCTTGAGTGCGCGCTGCAAGGGATCAGTGCGAGGCATCCTCCCGCGCGACTTCCCGCCAGCCAATATCGCGGCGGCAAAAGCCGGTCGGGAAGCCGATGGCGTCGACCGCCTTATAGGCCGCCTCCTGTGCTGCCTTCACCGTGTCGCCGGTCGCGGTGACGTTCAACACGCGGCCGCCATTGGCGATGATCGTGCCGTCCTTGTCCGCCGTGCCCGCGTGGAAAACACGCGCGCCGGTGGCTTCCGCCGCGTCGATGCCGGTTATCGCGCCGCCATTTTCCGGGGTGCCGGGATAGCCGTTCGCGGCCATGACGATGGTCAGCGCGGTGCGGTCCGCCAGTTGCACCGGCCCCTGACCGGCCAGCCGGCCTTCCGCCACCGCCAGCAGCAATTCCCCCAGATCGCCGTCGAAGCGCATCATCAGCACCTGGCATTCGGGATCACCGAAGCGGGCATTATATTCGATCAGCTTTGGCCCTTCGTCGGTCAGCATCAACCCGGCATAAAGAACGCCGCTATAGGGCGTGCCTTCGGCAGTGAGCGTTTCCACCGTGGGGCGGATGATCTTCTCGATCACTTCCGCTTCCAGTTCCGGGGTCAGCACGCGGGCGGGACTATAGGCGCCCATGCCGCCGGTATTGGGGCCGGTGTCGCCATCGCCCACGCGCTTGTGGTCCTGCGCCGATCCGAAGGGCAGGATCGCGCTGCCGTCGGTCAGGGCGAAGAAGCTCGCTTCCTCGCCGGTCATGAACTCCTCCAGCACCACTTCCTCGCCCGCCGCGCCGAACGCGCCGGAGAACATGGAGTCGAGCGCCTCCAAGGCTTCTTCGCGGCTTTCCGCGATGATCACGCCCTTGCCCGCCGCCAGGCCGTCCGCCTTGATCACCACCGGCAGCGCGAAATCGTCGAGCGCGGCGATCGCGCCATCCTTGCTGGTGACGCGCTCATAGGCGGCGGTGGGGATGTTGGCGCGCTTGCACAGATCCTTGGTGAAGCCCTTCGAGCCTTCGAGCTGCGCCGCCTTCTTGCCGGGACCGAAGACCGGATAGCCCTTCACCCGCAGATTGTCGGCCAGCCCGTCGACCAGCGGCGCTTCGGGGCCGATCACCACCAGGCCGATGCTGTGGCGCAGGCAGAAATCGACCACGGCGCGATGATCCGTGGCATCGAGGTCGACCAATGTCGCATGCTGGGCTATGCCGGGGTTGCCCGGCGCGGCATAAAGGGTGGTAAGGGTAGGCGATTGCGCCAGCTTCCACGCCAGCGCATGTTCGCGGCCGCCGCCGCCCAACAGAAGGATGTTCATTTCGCCCATGTCCCCGGAAGATGAAGCTGGTTTCGATGTCTCGGGGCGCCTGTTAGCCGAGGAACGCGCAGGGGACAACGCGCCGCCGCTGTCGGTGAGCGAATTGTCGTCCCTGTTGAAGCGCGCGGTCGAGGACCGTTTCGGCCATGTCCGCCTGCGCGGCGAGATTTCCGGGTTCAAGCGGGCGGGGTCTGGGCACATCTATCTGTGCCTGAAGGACGACAATGCCGTGATCGACGGCGTGATGTGGAAGGGCGGCGCGGCCCGCCTGCCCTTCGCGCCGCAGGACGGGGTGGAGGTAATCGCCACCGGCAAGCTCACCACTTATCCCGGCCGCTCCAAATATCAGATCGTGATCGAGCGGATGGAACTGGCGGGCGAAGGCGCGCTGATGGCGCTGCTCGAGAAGCTCAAGCAGAAGCTGGCGGCGGAGGGGCTGTTCGACCGGGATCGCAAGCGCCGCCTGCCCTTCATGCCACGCGTCATCGGTGTCGTGACCTCGCCCACCGGGGCCGTGATCCGGGACATATTGCATCGGTTGGAGGATCGCTGCCCGACGCAGGTGCTGCTCTGGCCGGTGCTGGTCCAGGGGCAGGGCGCCGCCGAGCAGGTGGCGCGGGCGGTGCGCGGCTTTAGCGACATGCAGCCCGGCGGGCTTTTGCCGCGTCCCGATCTGGTGATCGTGGCGCGTGGCGGCGGCTCCATCGAGGATCTGTGGAGCTTCAATGAGGAGATCGTCGTCCGGGCGGTGGCCGAATGCTCGATCCCGATCATCTCCGCCGTGGGGCATGAAACGGACACGACGCTGTGCGACTATGCCGCCGACGTGCGGGCGCCCACGCCCACGGCTGCGGCGGAAATGGCGGTGCCGGTCCGGGCCGAACTGCTGGCGATGCTGACCGAGCAGGGGCTGCGCATGGATCGCGCCGTGCGGCGGGGCGCCGCGCAGGCGCGGGAACGGCTGGAAATGCAGGCGCGGCTGATGCCGACGCCGGATATGCTGCTCAGCCCCCAGCGGCAGAAACTGGACCAGATGTCGGATGGTCTGGTGAGCGGGTTGCGACATCGCGTTGCCGATGCCCGTGCCCATCTGGGGCAGGCGGGCGGGGCATTGCGGCCTGCCTTGCTGCGTCAATATGTCAGCCGCGCGGCCGAGCGCGTCGACCGGCTGCGGCTGCGCCCGGATTATCTGACGCGGGTCTATCAGGACCGGGCGACGACATTCGACCGGGTTTCGCGCCTGTTCACATCGGTCAATCCGGACCTGCCGTTGCAGCGCGGCTTTGCGCGGGTGATGGCGGGCGACCGGCTGGTGAAATCGGTGGCGGAGGCCCAGGCTGCGGGGGCCGTCAGCCTGCACTTCCGCGACGGCGCGGTGGGCGCGAGCATCGAAGGCGGCGCGCCTCTTGAGAAGCCGTCCGCCGAGGCTATATCGACTCCGTCCCGCGCGCCGCGCAAGCCGCGTGAGGGCAAGGGAACGGACCAGCAGGATCTGTTTTCCTGATGACGCCATTGCGCAAGAAAGGCCGAGTGACCCCATGCTGATGTCCAACCGCGATCGCCCGGCCCGGCTGCACTATATGGCCTACAGCTTCCGCATCCTGCAGGCGGGCGACCATGTCGTCTGCGCCGTCAGCGGGCGAAAGATCTCGCTGGAGGATTTGCGCTACTGGAGCATCGCCCGGCAGGAACCCTATGCCAGCGCCGAAATCTCCGCCCAGGCCGAATTGAAGGCGCGTGGCCTGTAAAATGTCGGGGTCGTAAATGAAGAGTTGGATTGCCGCCGCTGCGCTGGCGATGGCCGGCGTGACGGCTGCGTCTTTCGCAGCGCCGCCCGCCGCGGAACTGCTGTTGACCGGCGTGCCCATTCAGGGCGGCACCTTGCTGGGGACGGCGCCCAAGGGGACGGTCGAACTGCGCTTCAACGGCCAATTGGTCCCCGTCGATGCCGATGGCCGCTTCCTGATCGCCTTCGACCGCGATGCCGTGCCGCAGGCCCGGCTCACAGGGCGTCTGGTCGATGGCACGCTGCTGGACCGCGCCCTCGCCGTCGCGCCCCGCGACTGGCGGATCGAGCAGGTCGACGCACCACTGCGCCCGACGAAAGATACGGAAGCCTTCCTCGCCCTGCGCAAGCCGGAACTGGAGCAGATCGCCGCCGCCCGCGACATGACGACGGACGCCAGGGGCTGGCGCCAGCGGTTCATCTGGCCGCGCATCGGCCGCGTCTCCGGCCTGTTCGGGTCGCAGCGCGTCTATCAGGGGCAGCCGGGCGCCTATCATAGCGGTGTCGACGTTGCGGGCGCCACGGGCGATCCTGTCGTCGCCCCGGCCGACGGCGTGGTGATCCTGGCCGCCGATCACCCCTTCACGCTGGAGGGTAATCTGTTGATGATCGACCATGGCCATGGCCTCAACAGCGCCTTCCTGCATCTCTCGCGGATCGACGTGATTCCCGGGCAACATGTGATTCAGGGACAGCGCATCGGCGCGATCGGAGCCACCGGCAGGGCCACTGGACCGCATCTTCATTGGGGAATGAAGTGGAATGACGCGCGGATCGATCCGCTTTTGCTCGCCGGACCCATGCCGCCGAACTGACGTAATATTTCACGGAACTATAATTTTATTCGTGTGTTTTCGCGCACCGAAATGCGAAAGTTTTTCCCGGAAACTCGGGCCTGCAACAATGTTGTTATACGGCTGTTCAATCGCCATTTTGTGCGATTGTGGCATATTTACTACAGTTTCCGCCAAATGCGATTTCCGACCCCAGAGCCTGCTTTACACTCATAAAACGACTGCGCAGAGTAACCCGCAGTACGTGTGAAGAGGGTTTGCTGTCGGGCTCTTTTCGCTCTCTTCACGCGTCAAAAAAGCGCGCGGTGCAGTCCGCGAACCTCCAGAGCAAGGGACTGGATAGTGAAGACCATAACCAAGATCGGGCTGCGCGGTGGCGCGGCTCTTCAGGCGTTGACTCTCGTCGGCGCGGGCCTCGCGGCATTCTCCGCACCCGCTTTCGCCCAGGATGCAGCGCAGGGCGCCAATTCGGATGCAGGCGATGTCATCGTCGTCACCGGGTCCATCATCCGCCGTACCGATGCCGAAACGCCTTCGCCGGTCACAACCGTTTCGGTCGAAAATCTCGACAAGCGCGGCATCAGCACGGTTCAGGAAGGTCTGCAGCGGATTGCCGCTAATAATGGCCCGGCGCTGACCAACAGTTTCTCGGCCAATGGCGCGTTCGCCGCCGGTGCTTCGGCTGTGTCGCTGCGCGGCCTGTCGACCAACTCGACGCTGGTTCTGTTCGACGGCATGCGCGCCGCTTATTATCCGCTTTCGGATGACGGCACGCGCAACTTCGTCGATCTGAACACCATCCCGGACGATATCGTCGACCATATCGAAGTGGTCCGTGACGGCGCCTCTTCCGTCTATGGCGCGGACGCCATTGCGGGCGTGGTCAACGTCATCACCAAGAAGAATTTCAAGGGCATTTCGGGTCGCGTCGAAAGCGGCATTTCCAGCCGTGGCGATGGCCAGCAATATCGCCTGTCGATGACCGCCGGCACCGGCGATCTCGATGACAATGGCTATAATGCTTATGTCAGCGGCTTCTACTATAACAGCAAGCAACTGAAGAACGACCAGCGCCGCTATCCCTACAATACCGACGACTATCGCAACATCTGCCATGACGGCGTCTGCGGTCCGAACAATATCGTTGACGGTCTGGACGGCGACGGCGCCTATCCAGGCTTCAGCCCGGTTGTGACCAACACCGGCAGCACCTTGTTCGTGCGTCGGGCCGATGCCCTGACCGGCACGCAGAGCGGCCGCTATCAGTTGCTTAACCCGGCCGTTGCCTGTCAGCGCGGCAGCCTCTACAATCTGACGGGTGCCGAACTGGCTGATCCGGCCAACGCCGCCGCCCCGACCACCGTATGTCAGGAAGACCTGACCAAGAATTACGGCGTCATCAACCCGGATATCGAGCGTTACGGCCTGTCGGCCCGTTTCACCGCCCGCGTCGGTGATTCGAGCGAAGCCTATGCCGAGTTCAACTTCCTGACCACCAAGGTCGCCTATGACGGCCTGCCCAGCACGCTTCGTGCGAACGCGCCAGCGCCCTTCTACTTCCCGCGCTACAGCACCTCGGGCAACGTCGCTTATTATGGCAACAACAACATCCTGCAATTGCCGGTCTATGTCTGCCCGCGCGGAACGACCGTCGCCTGCACGGCTGCCAATGGCACGCTGAACCCGAACAACCCGTTTGCGGCCGCAGGCCAGAAGGCGGCGTTGATCGGCCGTCTGCCCAACTCGATCGAGCATGATGAATCGCGTACCCGCGCCTATCGCGGTGCGCTCGGCATCAAGGGCCCGATCAACGACAAGTGGAGCTATCAGGTCGACGCGACCGCGATGCACATGGATCTGCGCCGCAAGTCGGACGGCTATGTCTACATCCAGCACCTGCTGGACGTGATCGCGGATGGCAGCTTCAACTTCCTGAATCCTAACGCCAACAGCCAGGCGAGCATGGATTATCTGATGCCGACGGCAATCGCCAATTCGACGTCGGACATGGTTCAGGTTCAGGGTGCGGTCCAGGGCGAACTGTTCGACCTGCCGGGCGGCCCGCTGCAGTTCGCCGCGGGCGTGTCGTTCCGCTATGAAGCGATCGACTCTCCGTCGATCAACTCCGATATCAATGGCGGCACGGAGCGCTATTATCGTTTGAACGGTTTCGCCGTGAAGGGTGATCGCCGGGTCTATTCGGCCTTTGCGGAACTTACGGCTCCCATCATCGACCAGGTCGAAGTCGATGCGTCGGGCCGGTATGACCGTTATTCGGGTGGTCTCGACAATTTCTCGCCGAAGATCGGCGTGAAGGTGAAGCCGATCAAGGAAGTGCTGCTGCGCGGCACCTTCTCGAAGGGCTTCCGCGTTCCGAGCTTCGGTGAAGCGAATGCGACCTTCCCGACGACGGGCTTCGTCACCAACAACCAGAGCCTGTTCAACGACACCTATCTGGCGCAATATGGCTGCACGGTCGCGACCTTCAGCTCGTGCCCGCAATATATCCGCAGCGGCAGCTATGGCGCGACCTCGCTCGCCAATCCGGAGCTGAAGGCGGAAAAGTCGCGCAGCTTCACGGCCGGTATCCTGGTCGAGCCGATGCGGGGCGTGTCCTTCTCGGTCGACTATTACAACATCAAGAAGACGGGCGCGATCACCACGGCCGACAACACCCCGGCGTTGCAGGCCTATTATGCGGGTCTGCCGATCCCGGCAGGCTTCAACGTCATCGAAGACGTGCCCATCGCGCCGGGCGATCCGCGCCAGCCGCGCGTTGCCTTTGTCCAGTCGGGCTTCATCAACGCCAACACCATCAAGTCGGAAGGCCTGGACTTCGAAGCCAATATCGATCTGCCGGTCGCCGAGGGCATCCGTTGGAACAGCTCGCTGCAAGCCAGCTACATCCTGCGTCTGGAAACCGAATTTCCCGACGGTTCGGTGGAACGCTATGACGGCACGCTCGGCAACTTCAACCTGACCGCCGGTTCGGGCACGCCCAAGTGGCGCGGCACCTGGACCAACACGCTTGACTTTGGCGGTTTCGCGCTCAGCGGTACGGCCAACTTCTTCGGCGGTTACGACACGTCGGCGATGGACCAGGGCACCGGCTACAAGGATTGCGGCCTGAACGACGGCTCGCTGCCTTGCCGGGTGAAGGACTACATCACCTTCGATCTCAATGCGCAGGTCAAGGTGACGGACCGCTTCACCTTCTACGCCAACATGCTGAACGTGTTCGACAAGCTGCCTCCGATCGACACGATCACCTATGGCGCCCATGCCTACAACCCGGTTCAGGGTGGCGAAGGCATATTGGGCCGCTATTTCCGCATCGGCGCGAAGTTCAACTACTGATCTTCCCCGTCCTTCGGACAGAAAAGAAGGGGCGCTTCCATCGGGAAGCGCCCCTTTTTCTTGGTTCGGCGAAAGAAGATCAGCCGATGCTGAGCTTCAACGCACCATCGCCTTCATCGACGCGAACGGTCGAACCATCCGGCACCTCGCCGCGCAGGATGAGGTCGGCCAGCGGGTCTTGCAGATAGCGCTGCACCGCGCGCTTGAGCGGCCTTGCGCCATAGACCGGATCATAACCGACCCGCCCCAGCCACGCCCGCGCGCCATCGGTCAGGTCGAGCGTCACCTTGCGATCCTTCAGCAGCTTGCCGATGCGCGCGACCTGGATGTCCACGATCGGCGCCATGTGGGCGGCGCCCAGGCGGTGAAACAGGATCACTTCGTCCAGGCGGTTCAGGAATTCCGGCCGGAAATGCGCCCGGACGATGTCCATCACCTGATCCTCGACCTTCTCGACCGGCTCGTCGTCGGCCAGGCTGGCGATGAACTGGCTGCCCAGATTCGACGTCAGTACGATGATCGTGTTGGTGAAGTCCACCGTCCGACCCTGGCCATCGGTCAGGCGGCCGTCGTCCAGCACCTGCAGCAGCACGTTGAACACATCGCTGTGCGCCTTTTCGACCTCGTCGAACAGGACGACCTGATAGGGACGGCGGCGCACGGCTTCGGTGAGCACGCCGCCTTCCTCATAGCCGACATAGCCCGGAGGTGCGCCGATCAGCCGGGCGACGCTGTGCTTCTCCATGAACTCGCTCATGTCGATGCGCACCATCGCGCTGTCGTCGTCGAACAGGAAGCCCGCGAGCGCCTTGGTCAGTTCCGTCTTGCCGACGCCTGTCGGGCCAAGGAAGAGGAATGAACCCAAGGGCCGGTTCGGATCCTGCAATCCCGCACGGCTGCGGCGCACTGCGGTAGCGACGGCCTTCACCGCATCGGCCTGACCGATGACGCGCTTGGCCAGTTCCGCTTCCATGGCGAGCAGCTTTTCGCGCTCGCCTTCCAGCATCCTGTCGACGGGGATGCCGGTCCAGCGGGAGACGACCGAGGCGATATCCTCGCTCGTCACTTCTTCGCGCAGCATCGCGCCCTGGGTGACATTCTGCGCTTCGGCCAGCTTGCGCTCCAGTTCGGGGATGCGGCCATAGGCCAGCTCCCCCGCCTTGGCGAGATCACCGGCACGCTGCGCCTGCTCCAGTTCGACGCGGGCGGCGTCCAACTGTTCCTTGAGCTTGCTTTCGCCCGCAATTTTGTCCTTCTCCGCCTGCCAGCGCTGGGTGAGTTCGGCCGACTGCTGTTCGAGGTTGGCGAGGTCTTCCTCCAGCGCGGCGAGACGGTCCGCCGAGGCCTTGTCGGTCTCCTTCCTGAGCGCTTCCCGCTCGATCTTGAGCTGGATGATGCGGCGGTCGAGCGTCTCGATCTCCTCGGGCTTGCTCTCCACCTCCATGCGCAGGCGGCTGGCGGCTTCGTCCATCAGGTCGATGGCCTTGTCGGGCAGGAAGCGGTCGGTGATGTAGCGGTTGGAGAGCGTCGCCGCCGACACGATCGCGCCGTCGGTGATCCGCACGCCATGGTGCAACTCATATTTCTCCTTGAGGCCGCGCAGGATGGAGATGGTGTCCTCCACCGTCGGCTCGCCCACGAAGACGGGCTGGAAGCGCCGCTGGAGCGCGGCGTCTTTCTCGACATATTTGCGATATTCGTCGAGCGTGGTCGCGCCGATGCAGTGCAGTTCGCCGCGCGCCAGAGCGGGTTTGAGCAGATTGCCCGCGTCCATCGCGCCCTCGGACTTTCCCGCGCCGATCAGCGTGTGCATCTCGTCGATGAAGAGGACGATCTGGCCTTCCGCGCCCTTCACCTCGTCCAGCACGCCTTTGAGGCGCTCCTCGAACTCGCCGCGATATTTGGCGCCCGCGATCAGGCTGCCCATGTCGAGCGCCATCAGCGTGCGGTCCTTCAGCGTATCGGGCACGTCGCCATTGGCGATGCGCAGCGCCAGACCCTCGGCAATGGCGGTCTTGCCCACACCGGGGTCGCCGATGAGGACGGGGTTGTTCTTGGTGCGGCGGGCAAGGATCTGGATGGTCCGCCGGATTTCCTCGTCGCGGCCGATCACCGGGTCGAGCTTGCCCATGCGCGCCGCTTCGGTCAGGTCGCGGGCGAATTTCTTGAGCGCGTCATAGCGATCTTCCGCGCCCGCCGTGTCGGCGGTGCGGCCGCCGCGCAGATTGTTGATCGCGGCGTTGAGCGCTTCGGCCTTCACGCCCGCAGAGCTGAGCGCCTTGCCCGCCGCCGTGGTGGTGGCGAGCGTCAGCGCCAGCAGCAACCGCTCGACCGTGACGAAGCTGTCGCCCGCCTTGGTCGCCACCTGCTCTGCACTGTCCAGCACGCGCACGGCGTCATTGTCCAGGCCGGGCGTCTGCTGCGCGCCGCTGCCGGACACGGACGGCACCTTGGCCAGCGCCGCGTCGGTTTCGCGCAGCGCCACGCCGGCATCGCCGCCTGCCGCTTTGATCAGGCCGGACGCCATGCCCTGCTGGTCCTCCAGCAGCGCCTTCAACAGATGCTCCGGGCTGATGCGCTGATGGCTCATCCGGATCGCGACAGTCTGCGCCGACTGGAGAAAGCCCTTGGCGCGGTCAGTGAATTTTTCGAGGTTCATCAGAGTCCTCTTTCTGGAATTTGGCCCTTCGTGAAGCTGGCCCCGATGTAATGTTGCATAAAAGCAACACAAGATGCCCTACGCAAATATCCTTAGGGCGCTTTCGGCCTCTCCACGTTCGCCCTGAGCGAAGTCGAAGGGCAAGGCTGAGCTTGTCGAAGCCTTCGCTATGCTCAGGTCAGGGCTTCGACTTCGCTCAGCCCGAACGGGGGAGGGATTATTCCGTTTCTATGGCTTCACCGCCTTGAGCGCATCCGGTGCAAAGGCGTTCCCGAAGAAATCGCCCTTATACCAGCGCGGCGCCTCCTGTTCATCGGCAATCTCGCGGGCGATGGCATAGTTCACCTTGGCGAATTTGGCGGCGGCTTCCCAATGGAAGGGCAGGCTCATCTGGTCGGAAGGCTGGTGATAGTCGGTCTTGAGGAAATGCTCGAAGGCCTCCTTCCCCGGTCCGGCGAACCCGGTCATCAGGAACACCGCAGGCACCCCCTCCTGCACGAAGCGATAATGGTCGGATCGGGTGAACAGCCCCTCGGCGGGCAGCGGATCGGGCGAGAGCGAAACACCCTCCGCTCTGGCTGCCTTGGCGACGATGGGACCGAGGGTCGAATGTTCGGCGCCGAACGCCACCACATCCTGAAAATCATAGGTCAGGATCGGCATGTCGAGATTGACCACGCCGACCAGTCTGGCGCCCGCTGGCAATACCGGGTTTTTGGCCAGATATTGCGAGCCGAGCAGCCCGTCCTCCTCCGCCGTCACCGCCGCGAACAGGATGGAGCGTTTCGGCCGCTCGCCGCTTTCCGCAAAGGCCTTCGCCACCGCCAGCATGGTCGCCACGCCCGAGGCATTGTCCATCGCGCCATTATAGACCTTGTCCGGCCCCTTGGCGTCTTCCTTGACCCCCAGATGGTCGAGATGCGCCATCAGCAGCACATATTCATGGGCAAGCGCCGGGTCGGAGCCGGGCAGCACCGCCAGCACATTGCGGCTGGGCGCCGTCTCGACGGAGCTGGCGCGGTCGATGCGGATGCTTTGCTTGAGCGCGAAGCCCTTGGGCCGCGCGCCCTTCTTTTCGGCCTGCGCGCGGATCATGGCGAGGCTCTTGCCCGATCCGGCCAGCAGCGCCTCGGCGGCGGCCCCGGTCACGGTGCCGGTGCCGCGAATGGCAGGGGTGCGGACATAGGGCTGACCAGACTTGTCGATCCAGCTCACCATCGGGCTCTGCGCCCGTTCACGCAGCTTGTCCCAGGGCGTGCGGGCCAGCATGCTGGCGCTGGGAATGGTGATAAGGCCGATGGCGCCGGCCTGTTGCGCGGCCAATGACTTTTCGGCGGCCAGATGCGCGCCGATCTCGCTCGGCATGCCGACAGGGGAACCCGAAAGCGCGACCGCGAACTTGCCCTTAAGGTCTAGGCCCGCATAGTCGTTGATCTTCTCGCGATCGGATTTCAGGCCATAGCCGACGAACACCGCCTGCGCTTCGATGCTTTGCCGCGGTTCGCGGCCGAAGGCGCCGATTGCGACATCATCGCCATTGGCGAAGCGCCTGCCGCCGATGGTGAGCGAGGGGGTGGACGCCTTGTCGAGCCGTGCGACGGCGAGGGTCACCGGCTGATACCAGCTATTCGGCAAGGCCTGTTGCAGACCCAGCGTCTCGAACCGCGCGGCGACATAGCGGGCGGCGATGTCATAGCCGCGCGTGCCGGCATCGCGCCCTTCCAGCAGGTCGTCGGCCAGAAAGCCGATATCGGCGCGGATGGCTTCTCCGGTGATGGCGGGTGCGGCTTGGGCGGAGGCGAGGCTGGGGGTGGCGAGCGTAAGGGCGAGGGAGGAAGCGAAAGCGAAGGAGCGCAGGCGCATCGGGTGCGGAACCTCTCTTTATGGTTGGAAGGGGAGCCTAACGCGCTGGTTTCGCCTGTCCAGCCGCCTCTTCTGCCCACATGCGTATTGCGCGTCTAAAACGCCTCGCTATGCTGCCGGCCAATCCATTGACCATCATGAGGCGCCCATGACTCTTTCCCCTTTTTCTCGCCGGGTAGCCCTGATGCTCGGCCTGTCTTCGCTTGCCCTCATGCCGACGGCGCAGGCGCTGGCGGCGCCCAAGGCCGCCAGCGTGGCCGCGCCCGCGCCGCTTTCCAGCCTGGTGGCGGCGGTGGACATTCCCTATGAGGAATTCACGCTGAAAAACGGCCTGCGCGTCATCGTCCATAGCGACCGCAAGGCTCCGGTGGTCGGGGTGTCGATCTGGTATCATGTCGGCTCGCGTTTCGAACCCGTGGGCAAGACCGGGTTCGCCCATCTGTTCGAGCATCTCATGTTCTACGGCTCTGAAAATGCCGACGGGCCGTTTTTCGGACGGCTGGAGGATATCGGCGCGACCGACTGGAACGGGACGACCTGGTTCGACCGCACCAATTATTTCGAGACGGTGCCGACCGGCGCGCTCGACCGGGCGTTGTTCCTGGAATCGGACCGCATGGGACATCTGCTGGGCGCCGTCACCCAGACCAAGCTCGATGCGCAGCGCAGCGTTGTGCAGAATGAAAAGCGCATGGGCGAGAATGAGCCCTATGGCCTGGTCGAATATGCGCAACTCGCCGCGATGCTGCCGGAGGGGCACCCCTATCGCCACTCGACCATCGGTTCGATGGCGGATTTGAACGCGGCGAGCCTTGCCGACGTGCAGAACTGGTTCAAGACGCATTATGGCCCGAATAACGCCGTGCTGGTGCTAGCGGGCGACATCGACGTGCCGACCGCCAAGGCCAAGGTCGAAAAATGGTTCGGCAACATTCCCGCCGGCCCCGCGCCCAAGGATGTGGATGCGACGGTGCCGACGCTTGGGCAAGATGTCGAGAAGGTGATGCACGACAATGTCGCCGCGACCCGGCTCTACCGCAACTGGATCGTGCCGGGGGTGAATTCGGACGATCTGACGCCGCTCAATCTGGCGATGGCGGTGTTCGGCGGCCTCAGCTCCTCGCGGCTCGACAATATTCTGGTGCGGGATGAGAAGGTGGCGGTTGGCGTCAAGGCCAGCATCCAGCCGTTTGAGAAGCTTTCGCTCGCGGAGATTACCGTGGACGTGAAGCCGGGACAGGATCCGGTGGCCGTCGGCAAGCGGCTTGACCAGCTTCTGGCCGACTATCTCGCCAAGGGTCCGTCCGCCGACGAGGTGCAGCGCGCCGCGACGCAGCAGCTTTCGGGGACCATCGGCGGACTGGAGAAGGTCGGAGGCTTCAGCGGCAAGGCGGTGACGCTGGCCGAGGGCGCCGTCTATTCCAACGATCCGGCCAAATATAAGAAGGACTTGGCCGCCGCCGCCGCCGCCACGCCGCAATCGGTGAGCGAGGCTGCGCGCAAATGGCTGGGAAGGCCTGTGTTCCGCCTGACCGTGGCGCCGGGCGAACGTTCGGCGGAGGATAATGCGCTGGCGGGCAACGCGACCCATCATCCGGCCTATTTCCGCGATCCGAAGAAACCCGCTCCGGTCGCGGCGACCCCGCCGCCGCCAACGAAGATCGCGGAACCGGGGATCGAGCCGGTCAAGGATCTGGAGTTCCCGGCGGTCGAGCATGCGACCTTGAAGAACGGCATTCCCATCGTCTTCGCGCGCCGGGCGACGGTGCCGGTGGTGCGGGTTTCTGTCTCCTTCGACGCGGGCAACGCCGCCGATGACAAGGCGAAGCTGGGCACGGCGGGTCTGACCACGGCGCTGCTGGACGAAGGCACGACCACCCGCAGTTCGGTGCAGATCGCGGAGGAGCAGGAGCGGCTGGGCGCCTCGATCAGCGCGGGCAATGGCATGGATGCCACCAATGTCGGCCTTTATGCGCTGAAGCCCAATCTGGACGCGTCGCTCGGCCTGCTGGCCGATGTGATCCGCAACCCGGCCTTCGCGCCGACCGAGGTGGAGCGTCTGCGCGGGCAGGTACTCACCCGGATCGCGGCGGAAAAGACCGAGCCGATGCCGATCGCGCAGCGCCTGCTGCCGCCGTTGCTCTATGGGCAGGCGCATCCCTATGGCATCCCCTTCACAGGCTCCGGCACGGAAAGCGGGGTCAAGGCGGTGACGCGGGCCGATCTGGTCGCCTTCCATGACAAATGGCTGCGGCCCGACAATGCGACCATCTTCGTGACCGGCGATACCACGCTGGCCGATGTGATGCCGCTGCTGGAAAAGCGCTTCGGGGACTGGAAAGCGCCCAAGGTCGCCAAGGGCGCCAAGCTTTTCCGCATGGACCGCATGATGCGCCCGTCGCGCATCATCCTGGTCGACAAGCCGCAAAGCCCGCAGTCGATGATCCTCGCCGGCCTGCTCACCAACAAGGCAGGCACAGACAATCCGGTGACGCTGCTGACCGCCAATGAAGTGCTGGGCGGCAGTTCCACCTCCCGCCTGATCATGGACCTGCGCGAGAGCAAGGGCTGGGCCTATTATGCGGGCAGCGCGCTGCCCGGCGTCAAGGAGACGATCCCGCTGCTGGTCTATGCCCCGGTGCAGACCGACAAGACCGGCGAGTCCATCGTCGCCGCGCGCAAGGACATCAGCGATTTCCTGACGGCCAAGGGCACGACCGAGGCGGAACGCAACCAGACGATCAATAGCCAGATCCTGTCGCTCCCGGGCAGCTTCGAAACCTCGTCCGACCTGCTGGGGGCGATGATGCGCAACCGGATGCTGGGACGGCCGGACGACTATTATGCCAGCCTGCCGGGTGTCTATCGGGCGATGACGGCGACCGACCTCGATAAGGCGGCGCGGGAGGCGATCAATCCCGACCGGCTGATCTGGGTGGTCGTGGGCGATGCGAAACTGGTGAAACCACAGCTTGACGCGGTTGGCCTTCCCGTCGAGATGGGCACATTGGCCGACTGACGATTACGTAAAGGAGAAGTGCTATGGCAGCAGTGGACGGTGCCTATGATTGCGTGGCGAAGACCCCGATGGGCGACCAGAATGGCGTGCTGACCGTCATCAGCGCGGGCGAAAGCTTTCACGGCACCTTTGCGGGGATGATGGGCTCGCTCGACGTGGCTGAAGGCAAGGTAGAAGGCAACAAGCTGAGCTGGAAGATGAACATGACCATCCCCATGCCGATGACGCTGGAATGCGAGGCTGAGGTGAGCGGGGACAGCATCACCGGCACGATGCAGCTTGGGGCTTTCGGCGCAGCGGGCTTTTCGGGCACGCGCCGGGGCTGAGGATCACATTTGCCCATCTTCGTCATTCCCGCCTTCGCGGGAATGACGGTTGGGTAATGGGGCTGGAGGCAGGAAAATCTCCGGCCTTTTTCGTAACTTGGGGAAATGCAGTATCAAATTGCAACGACTCTCTTGACGAAAGACATTAGTTAGCTATCTAAGAAAAATGTCTCGATCGGAGTTGAAGCGCGTCTTGGCGCATAAAATGCCCCAGGTGGCGCGTCAGTGGCGGCAATTGGCCGATCTGGCGCTGGCCGAATTCGGCGTCTCGAACAGCGCGGGCTGGTGCCTGATCTATCTCGACCGGCTGGGACCGGACATTCGGCAGGCCGACCTGGCCGAGGAACTGGGCATCACCCAACCCTCGCTGGTGCGGACGCTGGACCAGTTGCAGGCGGCGGGACTTGTCGAGCGCGTGCCCAATCCGGATGATCGGCGCTCGAACCGAGTCGCCTTCATGCCGGAGGGTCAGGAACTGGTAGGGCAGATCGAAGCCAAGTTGGGGAATTTGCGGCGCGAGTTGCTGGATGGCGTGCCCGACGCCGCGATCGAGATCATCGTCAACCTGCTGAGCCTGCTGGAACGGCGCATGGCCGAGCGGCGGGGGCAGTCGTGATGAGTGGCCTGATGTGGGGTGGCTTGGCATGCGAGCGTTGAGATGAACGCCTTTGGCGAGCGCATCGGCGGGCCCGCCGCGCTCTTTTCCCTGAAATGCTTCGCGGCGGCGATGCTGGCGCTCTATGTCGCGCTCAGCATCGGGCTGGAGCGGCCCTATTGGGCGTTCTTGACCAGCTATATCGTCGCCCAGCCGTTGGCCGGCGCGGTGATTTCCAAGGCGGTGTTTCGCGTCATCGGCACGTTGACCGGCGCGATCTTTTCTGTCGCCATCGTGCCGCCGCTGGTCAATGCGCCCGAACTGCTGTCGCTCGCCATGGCGCTGTGGATGGCGGCCTGCGTGTTCGTGTCGCTGCTCGACCGCACGCCGCGATCCTATATGTTCGTGCTGGCGGGCTATAGCGCCTGCCTGATCGTCTTTCCCGATGTCGACACGCCGCAGACCATCTTCACCGTGGCGACGCTGCGCGTGCAGGAAATCACCATCGGCATATTGTGCGGCAGCCTGATCCACGGCGTGGTTTTCCCCGGCTCCATCACCAATTTGCTGCTGGCGCGGGTGGAGGCGATGCTGCGCGATGCGGAGCGCTGGTCGCATGACGCCATTGCGCTGGAGCCGGTCGAAGGGTTGGAGCAGGAGCGCCGCCGCCTGGCGCAGGACATTACCGAGTTGCACCAGATGTCGGTGCACCTGCCCTTCGACATCAGCCGCCTAGCGCCCCGCGTGCGGACGGTTCGGGCGATGCAGGACCAGCTTTCCCTGCTGCTGCCGCTGGGCGCGGCGGTGGAGGACCGGCTGGCGATGCTGAAGGCGGCAAGCGGCGGAAAGGTGCCGCATGAGGTCGCAAGCCTGATAGCCGATGCGCGGGCCTGGATCGTGAATCCCGGCGAAGATATCGCCGCCCGCACCGCTGCGGCGGACGCGCTGATCGCTCACTGCGCCGCGCTGGAGCCGGCGGCGCGGGCGGAGATGGACTGGGCCGACATGATGCGCCTCAGCCTGTTTGCGCGACTGTCCGCCCTGATCGCGGCGCATCGCGATTGCCGCGATCTTTACGACCAGATGGTGACGCACAGGCGCGAGGCGGTCAGCCCCCGCGTCGGTGAATTGCTGGAGGGGCGGCGCAACCGTGAATTGCACAAGGATTATGCCGGGGCGGCGCGTGGGGCCTTCGGCGCCTTCATCACCGTGGCCGTGGGTTGCGCGCTATGGATCGGCAGCGGTTGGAGGGACGGCGGCAGCGCGGTGATGCTGGCGGGCGTGTTCCTCTCTCTGTTCGCGGCATCCGACAATCCGCTGGCGCCGCTCAAGGGCTTCATGATCGGCACTATCGCCGCCTCGCTGCTGGGGGCGATCTATGGCTATGTACTCATGCCGCGTCTGGACGGGTTCGCCATGCTGGCGGCGGCCTATGCGCCGATGCTGCTGCTGCTGGGGACGATGATGGCGTCGCCCCGTTGGGCCGGAATCGCGCTGCCCACGTTGCTGGGGCTGGGCAGTCCGGTGCTGCTGTCGGATCGGTACAGGGATGCCTTTGCCAGCTATGCCAACGGCACGGTGGCGCAGTTGGTCGGCCTCTGGTTCGCGATCATCATGACCGGGCTGTTGCAGTCGGCAGGCGTCGAACGGGCGATCCGGCGCACGGTGCGCGCGGGGTGGAACGATATCGCCAACCGCGCCACGCTGATGACGCCGCCCGATGTGCGCGGCTGGATCAACCGGATGCTGGACCGCATCGCCCTGCTCGCACCCCGTCTGGCGGCAACGCGGTCCGAGAGCGGGCAGCCGCTTTACGATGCGCTGCGCGACCTGCGGACGGGTGTCGCCATTGGCGAATTGCGGCAGTTGCGGCTGGACCTGCCCGCCGACGAAGCGGCGCCGCTGGCGGATGTGCTGACAGGCGTCAGCACGCATTATCGCGAGTTGGACCCGGATGCGCCCATGCCTGCCCGGTCCGCCCTGCTGGTCGATATCGACCAGGCGATCAGCGATCTGGCGCGCAATCCCAGCGCTCCGATCAGGCGGGAAGCCATACTCGGGCTGGTCAGCCTGCGCCGCAACCTGTTCCCTGAGAGCGAAGGCTATCGGAGAGTCGCCGCATGACCGGAGAAATCGCCCTGGGCGGCGTCTATGTGCCGACCCTTTTGTTGCTGGCGCTGGTCGCGCTGATCCTGAGCTGGGGCGTGACCCGGCTGATCGGCGCCTTCGGCCTTTATCGCTTTCTCGCCTATCGGGCGGCGGTCGACCTCAGCATTTTCGTGCTGATGCTGGGCGCGCTCGCCATTCTCGTTCCCACCCTTGGAATCCGCCTATGAACCGCCTTACTGCCAAGCTGATCAGGAGCACCGCCACCATCGTCATCGTCATCATTGCCGTGCTGGTGGCGGTGTGGATGTGGAACCATTATGAGCGCAGCCCCTGGACACGCGACGGGCGGGTGCGCGCCGATGTGGTACGGGTGACGCCCGATATCGGCGGCCTCGTCACCTCTGTCGCGGTGCATGACAATCAGGCGGTGACGGCGGGCGACCTGCTGTTCGTGATCGACCGGCCGCGCTATGCGCTGGCGCTGGAGCAGGCCGAGGCGCGGATCGCCAGCGCCAAGGCGACATTGGGCCAGGCGCGGCGGGAGGCGACACGCGACGTCGCGCTGGGCGACCTCGTCGCGAAGGAAGCGCATGAGCAGAATGTCGCGCGGGTGGCGACGGCGGAGGCTGCGCTGGCCGAGGCGATGAGCGCCCGGGACGCCGCTGCGCTCAACCTGAAGCGCACGCAGGTGGTGGCGTCGGTCAATGGTGTGGTCACGAATCTTGACCTGCATCCGGGCGATTTCGTCGCGGCGGGGCAGCAGGCCATGGCGCTGGTCGACCGCGACAGCCTGCGCGTCGAGGGCTATTTCGAGGAAACCAAGCTGCCGCTCGTATGCATCGGCGCGCCGGTGACGGTAAGGCTGATGGGCGAGGCGGAGGACCTGCATGGCCGGGTCGACAGCATCGCCTATGGCATCAATGATTCGAGCCGGAGCGACAGCGGCAATTTGCTGCCGACGGTCGAGCCTACCTTTTCCTGGGTGCGGCTGGCCCAGCGCATTCCGGTGCGGGTGAAACTGACCAAAGTGCCTGCGGAGGTGAAGCTGATTGCCGGGCGCACCGCCACGGTGACGATCGAACCGGCGAGGAAGGGCGCGAAGCCGGGGGCTTGCCACCATGCGTAAGAGGGGCTGGACGCCCTTGCTGGCTTTGGCGCTGGCGGCCTGCGCGACGGCGGGACCGGATTACCGGCCGCCGGAACAATCGGCCGCGACGGCTCCGGGTGCGCAGGGCGCCTTCCTGTCGGCGCAGGGGGCGGGTTTCAGCAATGCCGAGCTGCCCGACCATTGGTGGCGGCTCTATGATGATCCCAGGCTGGACGCGCTGGTCGAGCAGGCCCTGTCAGCCAATACCGACCTACGCGTGGCCGACGCGAATTTGATCGCGGCGGAAGCCGTGCTGCGCGAGGCGGAGGCGGGGCGGACGATCGGCACGGCGATCAGCGGCGGTGTGTCGCTGGCGCGGCCTTCGGGCACGGGCGAGAGCTTGCCGGGCGTGGTCGGCTATGATCTGGGCCTCGGCGCCTCCTATCCGCTCGATCTGAACGGTCGGATCAAGCGCGCGATCGAGGCGAGCACCGCCGATCTGGAAACGGTCGTGGCAGCGCGCGACTATGTGCGCGTCAGCGTCGCGGCGGCGACGGCCAAGGCCTATGCGCAGGTCTGCGCGGCCAATTATTCGCTGGCCGTCAACCGCCGGGTGGTCGCCTTGCAGCGCGAGACGCTCAATGCCACGCAGCGATTGTTCAAGGGCGGACGCGGCACGGCGTTCGACGTCAGCCGGGCGCGGGCGGCCGTCGATGCCAGCGAGGCGAGCCTGCCCGCTTTCGAGGCGCAGCGACAGAGCGGGTTGTACCTGCTGGCGACGCTGCTGGGGCGGGCGCCGGCGGATTATCCGAAGGAAGTGGAGGGTTGCGCATCCTTGCCGGTGCTGCATGCGCCGCTGCCGGTGGGCGACGGCGCGGCGCTGATCCGGCGGCGGCCCGATATCAGGCAGGTGGAACGAGAGATCGCCGCCGATACCGCCCGCGTCGGGGTGGCGACGGCGGACCTTTATCCGCAGATCAGCATCGGCGGATCGCTGGGGCTGGGCGGGCCGCTGAAAAGCTTCGGTTCGGGGACGAGCTTTGGCATGAGTCTGGGGCCGCTGCTAAGCTGGAGCTTCCCCAACCGGCCAGTGGTGAAGGCGCGGATCGCGCAGGCCGATGCGCAGGTGCAGGCTGATCTGGCGCGCTTCGACGGGACGGTGCTGGAGGCTTTGCGGCAGACGGAGACGGCGCTGGAAAGCTACCGCCGCCATGCCGAGCAGGCGGCTGCGCTCGACCGGGCGCGGGACAGCGCGGGGGTGTCGGCGGGGCAGGCTGGCAAGCTATTCCGCTTCGGGCGCGGGGATTTCCTGTCCTTGCTGGACGCGCAGCGGTCGCTGGCGGGTGCGGAGGCGTCGGCTGCGGCGGCGCGGGTGCAACTGGTGCAGGATCAGATCGCGATCTTCCTGGCGCTTGGGGGCGGGTGGTCGCGGAAGGATGACGGCGCTCGTTAGGCAGTCCGCTTCACCAAGGCGGGCGGCAAGCAAAAGTCTTCCCCCGGCCTGAGAATCTGTCGGCGGGAAAAGAAAAGACCCGCCGGCCGAACGACCGGCGGGTCATGAAGCACAGGTGCGACCCAAAAGCTTCAGATGATCAATATTGGACGGTGACCGTCACTGCGCGGCGGTTCTGCGCCCAGGCCGTTTCGTCCGATCCCAGCGCGGCAGGGCGTTCCTTGCCATAGCTGACGGTGGTGATGCGGCCGGCGTCGATGCCGAGCGATGCGAGATAATTCTTCGCCGCATTGGCGCGGCGCTCACCCAGCGCGATATTGTAATCGCGGGTGCCGCGCTCGTCGCAATGCCCTTCGATGGTCACGCGGACATTGGGGTTCTGTTGCAGCCAGGCGGCCTGGCTTTGCAGGATTTGCTGGTCCTGCGCGTCGACATCATATTGGTCGGTGCCGAACAGGATGCGGTCCGACGATACCGAGGCGACGAAATCCTCCTGGCTGCCCTTGACCGGGCCAGAGGGCGCGGTCGGGCCCGTGGAAGCCGATGTGTCGCCACCGGGTGCGGGCGGCAATTCTTTCGGCGGCTTCTTGGAGCAGGCGGCAAGAGCCACGATGGCGGTCGCCACCAGCAAGGTGCGGGAAAGTTTCATCGGGTTGCTCCTCAACATTTTCTAAAAGTCGTTACGCAGTCGGGACGATTCGGTTCCGATCATGATGCAGATTAAGGCAGTAGCGGACCCCAGGCCGGGTCGGAGCCGCTCAAGGGCGTGGGTATCCGCCGCTCGTTCACGCCGGTCAGGTCGACCTGCCACACCTGGCTGTTGCCGTCGCGGCCCGGCGTGGTGCGGAAAAATTGCAGCACGCGGCCATTGGGCGACCAGCTCGGTTGCTCGTCCTGCCAGCCATTGGTCAGGATGCGCTCATTGTCGCCCGTGGGCGTCATCACCGCGATCTTGAATTCGCCCGAAATCTTGGTGAAGGCGATCAGGTCGCCGCGGGGGCTCCATTCGGGCGTCGCATAGCGGCCGCCGCCATGGCTGATCCGGCGCTGGCCCGAACCGTCGGCGTTCATGACATAGACCTGCTGGCTGCCGGAACGGTCGCTTTCGAACACGATCTGGCGGCCGTCGGGCGAATAGCTGCCGCCGACATCGATGCCCGGCGCCGTGGTCAGGCGCACTGGTGCGCCGCCGGTGGCGGAGACGCGATAGACGTCGGTATTGCCCGCGATCGCCATGGAGAAGAGGATGTTGCGTCCGTCGGGCGACCAGCGCGGCGCGAAGGTCGGGTTGTTGCTCTCCGTCACCAGCCGCTGCCGTCCGGTGCCGATGTCGTAAATGTAGATGCGCACCCGGTTGTTCAGGTAGCTCACATAGACGATCGACTTGTAATCGGGCGCGAAGCGCGGGGTCAGCGCGATCGACTGGCCATTGGTGATGAAGCGGTGGTTGGCGCCGTCCGAATCCATGATGGCGAGGCGCTTGGTGCGGTTCCCCTTGGGGCCGCTTTCCGCGATATAGGCGATGCGGCTGTCGAAGAAGGGGCTTTCGCCCGACAGCCGCGCATAGATGGCGTCGGCGCATTTATGCGCGGCCCGGCGCCAGTCGCGGGGGGCGACGACATAGCCCTGCCGCGTCAATTCCTGCTTCAGCGCCACGTCGTAGAGATAGCAGCCGACGGTGATGTCCGCCTCGCCGCCCGTGGTGCGCACGAAACCCTGCACCAGCGCCTGATAGGCGCCCCATTTGTCATAGGCGGGACTGGTGACTTCGGGAAAGGCGATGGTCGGGATGCCGTTGGGGCCGGAGGGATCGAACAGGCCCGACCCCTTGAGGTCGGCGGCGATCACTTCCGCGATCTTGCGGCCCAGTTCGGTCGAGCCGCCTGCGGGCGTCGAGACTTCCGCCTGCGCGGGCAGCGCGGGGACGACGATCTTGAGGTTGGAGGAGGATTCGTCCGTCACGTCGACGCTGAGCTGTGCCGAAACGGCGGGCGCGAACGCCAGCAGCAGCGCCCCCAGCGTGGCCCCAAATGCGGCCCGAGCCTTTCCGGTCATGAAGGGTGGCGTCATTGCGATAGCCTCTTGTCGAAGGAGATGCGGAGGGATTTCCAGCCATCATAAAGATCGGGCGGCAGCTTGAAAGGCGCGGCGAGGCGGATCGCCTTTACCGCCAGTTCCTGATGCAGCGTCACCTGCGCGCGGTTGCTGGCGGTGATGCCGGTCGTGTTCACGACCTGCGGCTGGCCCGCCAGTGATCCGTCGCGGGAAAGCTGCACGTCGACGAAGGTGCGGAGCTGCTCGATGTCCGCGCCGCTCGGGGATTTCCAATAGGGCTTGAGCTGACGGCGGATTTCCGCGTCCAGCGCGGCCTTCTGCGCCGGACCCATGGCGGCGGCGGGCGGCGGCGCGGGCTTGCGCGGGGCGTCGTCCTCCGCATTGATGCCCTTGAGGAAATCCTTGCCCAGCAGCGATCCCTTGGGCTTGTCCGCCTTGCCCTGCCCTGAGGCGCGGTTGGGGGAGTCGGGCTTCGGCTTGGCCGCTGGCTTTTGCGATGCCTTGGCGGGCGCGGCGGCAGCGGGCTTTGGCTTTTCGGGCGCGGGTTTCGGCTTGGGCTTGGCTGCGGGCACGTCCTTCTTCGGCGGCGCGGGCGTGGGTTTGGGTGGCGCAGGCTTCGCCACCGGCTTGGGTGGCGCGGGCGGCGCCGGGGTTGGTTCGGGCTGGGGTGCTGGTTCCGGCGCGGGCGCGGGTGAGGCATCCTCGGTCGGGCCTTGTTCCGGCGCGACGCTGGGCGGCGGCGGCTGGGTCGAGACCTGCGGTGCCATGGATTTCAGCGCGACCTCATCCACCAGGCTGACGTCCATCGGCGGCGAATTGAGCTTCAAGGGGTTGGGTGTAGCCAGAAAACCGGACGAGAGCAGGCCGAACAGCAGGACATGTCCCGCCGTCGCCACGCCAAGGCCGATTTTCTCCGCGCGATCCATGGGCAAGACCTATGGCCCCTATTCTGAACCGCTGCTGACAGCGGACCCTTGCTCCGTGCCGGTGCTGACCAGTGCGACCTTGTTCAGGCCTGCACGGTTCAACTCGCCCATGACCAGCATCACCCGGCCATAGTCCAGCCCCTTGTCGGCGCGCAGGAAGATCTGCGGCGGCTGCGCCTTGCCGGCGTTCGCGGACATGATCTCGGCCAGGCGGCCGGGCAGTTCGGCATCGCTGATCTGCGTGTCATCGATGAAGACGCCGCCGTCACGGTCGATCGACACCACGGTGGGCTTCTGGTCCTGATCCAGCCCCTTGGCGCGGGTTTCGGGCAGGTTCACCGGTACGCCGGTCACCAGCAGCGGCGCGGTCACCATGAAGATGATCAGCAGCACCAGCATGACGTCGACCAGCGGCGTGACGTTGATGTCCGCCATCGGCGCGCGATGACGGCCACGGCGACCGGATGGAGGACCGGACATGGCCATTATAACCGCCCCTCCGTCATCCCAGCGGAAGCTGGGATCTCGTGCCTCAAGCGCCGCCCTATCCGGCCTGAGATCCCAGCTTCCGCTGGGATGACGGTGTTGAAGGACAACATCGTCACCGCTGCGCCTCCAACTCGCGGCTGAGCGTCGAATAGAAATTGTCGGCAAAGCGCGTCAGCCCGGCCTCCATCCGGTTGATGCCATGGCTGAACCGATTATAGGCGATCACCGCCGGGATCGCCGCGAACAGGCCGATGGCGGTGGCGAACAATGCCTCCGCAATGCCCGGCGCCACGACCGCGAGGCTGCTGTTCTGTTCCGCCGCGATGGAGGTGAAGGCGCGCATGATGCCCCAGACGGTGCCGAATAGACCGACGAACGGCGCGACCGATCCGATGGTGGCCAGGATGTTCAGCCGATCCGACAGCCGGTCGACCTCCGCGCCGATGGTGCTGGTCATGGCGGTGGACAGGCGGTCGCGCGTTCCGTCGCGGTCGATCACCTTCTGCGCGGTCGAGCGGCGCCATTCGGTGACGCCTGCGGCCATCACCTTGGCGGCGGGAAATTCGGACTTGCCGCGCGCTTCGTAGAAGCGGTCGATATCCTCCGCCTTCCAGAAATCGCGTTCGAAGGCGGCGCTCTGCCTGCTGGCCTTGCGCAGCGTGAAGCTGAAGCCGATGATCATCGCCCAGGTCCAGATGCTGGCCAGCAGCAGGCCCAGCATCACCACCTTCACGACGATGTCGGCCTGAAGGAACAGGGCCAGCGGCGAAATGGTGGCGGCTTGCGCGGCGGTGCCGACAGCAAGGCCAACGTCGGGCATCGAAAGGCTCATGGGTTGATGTCTTCCCCTCTCATCAAACGGCTGAAAATGTCGATCCAGGGCTTGGGTTGCCGGCGCGGGCGGCCCTGGGGCGTCAGAAAGGCGACGGAAACCGTGCCTTGCGTCAGTAATTCCTCATCGCGCATGACCGTCTGATGAATGGAACATGAAGCCGCGCCGACCTTCGTCACGCGGCTCACCACCATCAGGACGTCGTCCAGCCGCGCGGGGCGGCGATAGTGGAGTTGCAGGTCGGTGACGGCATAGACGCCCTCTCCCCCCTCCAGATTGCCGCGCTGGTCGATCCCGGCGATGCGCAGCATGTCCGACCGCGCCCGCTCCATATAGCGCAGATAATTGGCGTGATAGACGAGGCCGGACAAATCCGTATCCTCGAAATAGACGCGCAATGGAAAATGATGCACGGCGGCGATGAACCTTCCGGTCGCCGGCGCGGGCAGCAGGTCTGAAACGGACATGCCGGGGCTTTTAACCATCAAGCAGGCGCGGCGCAAAGCCGGAAATGACCGAAAGAAAAGCGCTCCGCCGACCGTCCAGGGCTTTCCGTCCGCTTTCGCCCGGCCCGGAAGCTCTGGCGGCCCGCCTGTCATGGCGCTACGGGGGCTGGCGACGAGCGATTTTAGTGCAGGAGGGTTTCGGGAATGACGGATATTCGGACAGTGGGCGTGATCGGCGCGGGTCAGATGGGCGCGGGCATCGCGCAGGTGGCGGCGCAGGCGGGCTATGAAGTGATCCTGTCCGATGTTGACCTGCCCCGCGCGCAAAAGGGCCGCGACGGCATCATCCGCCAGTTCGCCAAAGCGGTGGAAAAGGGCAAGCTGGCGCAGATTGACGCCGACGCCGCCATCGCCCGGATCACGCCGGTGGGCGAAGTCGCGCCGCTTGCGGCTTGCCAATTGGTGATCGAAGCCGCGACCGAGCGCGAGGAGATCAAGCGCGCCATCTTCGCCAATGTCGGCGCATTGCTGGCGGACGATGCGATATTGGCGTCGAACACCTCCTCCATTCCGATCACGCGGCTGGCGCAGGCAGCGCCGGATGCGGGCCGCTTCGTGGGCGTGCATTTCTTCAATCCCGTGCCGGTGATGGCGTTGGTCGAGGTTATCCGCGGACTTGCCACCAGCGCTGAAACCGTGGCGGCGGTGGAGCGCTTCGCCGCGAGCCTGGGCAAGCAGGTGGTCCATGCCTTCGACGCGCCGGGCTTCGTGGTGAACCGCATCCTTTTGCCGATGCTCAACGAAGCGATCTTCGCGCTGGGCGAGGGCGTGGGCAGCGTGGTCGATATCGACAAGGGCGTGATGCTGGGCCTCAACCATCCGATGGGGCCGCTGACGCTGGCGGATTTCATCGGTCTCGATACCTGTCTGGAGATCTGCAAGGTGCTTCAGAACACGACCGGCGACCCGAAATATCGCCCTGCACCGCTGTTGGTGAAATATGTCGAGGCTGGCTGGCTGGGCCGCAAGACGGGCAAGGGCTTCTATGACTATTCCGGCGCGGAACCTGTGCCGACGCGGTAGAAGATTGAGTGCTCCTGCGAAGGCAGGAGCCCAGTCCCGCCATCTGAACTGGGCTCCTGCCTTCGCAGGAGCACGTTTTCCCTACCCCGCGCTCAACCCATGCTTCTTCATGCAATGGCGAAGCTGGTCATAGGTCAGCCCCAATCCCTTCGCCGTCGCACGTTGATTATAACGGAAACGCTCCAGCGCCGCCCGCACGATCGCCGCCTCATGCGCATCCACGGCGGATTTGAGGTCGGTGATCGCGTCATGACCGTTCGCTACGGCAGCCGGTGAGCCCATGGGCGCAGCTTCGACCACCGCCTTCCCGGACATCAACGGCTTGGGCTTCCAGGGCGAGGCGAAGGGATCGAACACGATCGCCGCGATCGGCCGGGTCGGGTCGTTCCAGCGATAGACGGCCCGCTCCACCACATTGCGCAATTCGCGCACATTGCCGGGCCAGTCATGCGCTTCCAGCTCGGCCATGCAGGCGGCGGAAAAGCCGGGCCATTGCGGCCAGGCGATCTCCGCCGCCATGCGCCGTCCGAAATGATCGGCCAGCACCGGGACATCCCCCTCCCGCCCTCGCAGCGGGGGCAAGGTGATCACCTCGAAACTCAGCCGGTCCAGCAGATCGGGCCGGAACCGCCCGGCATCGGCGGCGGCTGGCAAATCCTCATTGGTCGCCGCCACGATCCGCACATCCACGGTCAGCGGCTTCGATGCCCCGATCCGCGTGACCTCCCCATATTCGATCACGCGCAGCAGCCGTTCCTGCGCCGCCATGGACAGCGTGCCCAGCTCGTCCAGGAACAGCGTGCCGCCATCGGCTTCCTCGAACCGCCCGGCCCGTGTCCGCGCCGCGCCGGTGAAGGCGCCCTGCTCATGCCCGAACAGTTCCGCCTCGATCAGCGTTTCGGGCAGCGCCGCGCAGTTCATGATGATCAGCGGCCCGTCCCAGCGCGGCGACAGGCGGTGGAGGCGCTCGGCAATCAGTTCCTTGCCGGTGCCGCGCTCCCCGATCACCAGGATCGGCCGGTTGAGTTCCGCCGCCCGCCCGGCCTGCTCGACCGCATCCAGAAAGGCCAGCGACTGGCCGACGAACTGGGTATTTTTCTCCATGCCCCAACTTATGGTGAAATTTCCCACCTTTCGGCAAGAGCTATTCTTGGACAACCGTAAAAAACGGCGCAACTCCGCCATTTCCGAAAATTGGCACGCCTTCTGCAAAGTCGGAAAGCGAAGCCGCTGACCCATCAAGCGGCACGTCAATGAAGGCCAAGGTTCAGGAGTTTACCATGGAAAAGCAAAGCAACAGCGTTCGCGAAATCGGCCAGTTCCTGTCCGTCGTCATCGCCTCCGTCCTGTTCGGATCGACCCTGATCCTTTCGGCGGTCGGCCCGGCGCGCGCCAGCGAAGTCCCGATGCTCGCGACCCATGATTGCCCCGCGGCGCTGCGTTATCTGGCGTAAGGCCGCACCCAAACAAGTCGTACCAGGAGTGAAGTTCAAATGGGTATTTTCTCCCGCACCCGCGACATCATCGCCGCCAATGTCACCGACCTGCTCGACAAGGCGGAAGACCCGGCGAAGATGATCCGCATGATCATCCTCGAAATGGAGGAGACGCTGGTCGAGGTGCGCGCCTCCGCCGCCCGCACCATCGCCGACCAGAAGGAAATGCGGCGCCATATCGCCAAGCTTCAGGGCTTGCAGGATAGCTGGACGGAAAAGGCCCAGCTCGCGCTCAGCAAGGATCGCGAGGATCTTGCCAAGGCCGCGCTGGTCGAAAAGCAGAAGGCGGCCGACATGGCGGAACAGCTTTCCCACGAGATCGAGGTGCTGGACGAAGCGCTGCGTGCCTCGGAAGAGGATATCGCCAAGCTCCAGGCCAAGCTGCGCGAGGCCCGCGCCCGTCAGAACAGCCTTGTGACCCGGATGGAAAGCGCCCAGAATCGGCTGCGCGTCCGCGAAGCCTATGCCGGTGAAAAAGTGAATGACGCCTTCGCCCGCTTCGACATGCTGGAGCGCCGCGTGGACATGGCCGAAGGCCGCGCCGACGCCGTAACTTTGGGCCAGCAGCCCAAGACGCTGGAAGAAGAGATTGCCGAGCTGAAGGCGTCCGACAAGGTCGATGCCGAACTCGCCGCGCTCAAGGCCAGCATGCAAAAGGGAGAGTGACGCATGGAGGACGTGTTCCTGCCCATCATGATCTGCGGCATGCTGTTCATCGGCATGCCCTGGCTGATCTTCCACTATGTCACCAAGTGGAAGCAGGCGCCCAAGATCACCGATGAGGACGAGAAGCTGCTGGACGATCTTCACCTGCTCGCCCGGCGGCTGGAGGAGCGGTTGCAGACGGTCGAACGGATCGTCGCCGCCGACAATCCCGATTTCCGTCCCGCCCGTCCGTCGCAAGACGATGGCTATGAATTCGACCGCCAAAATCCCGACAGGAGGAATTGAGATGGCTGCCCGTCGTACCAAATTCTATCTCGACAAGCAGAATGGCAAGTGGATGGGCGTGTGCGCCGGCATTGCCGACTATACGGGGATCGACGTGCTGTGGGTCCGGGTCGGCGCGGTGCTGGTGACGCTGATGGGAGCCTTTCCCTGGACGCTGATCGCTTATTTCGTCGTCGCCTATTTTGCCGAGAACAAGCCGCTGGGCCTTTATGCGGACCGGGATGACGAGAAATTCTGGCAGGGCGTGCGCACCAACCCGGCGCGCTCCACCCGCGATGTGCGGTCCAAGTTCCGCGACATCGACCGGCGCCTGGCCGACATCGAAACCTATTATACCAGCCGCAACACGCGCCTGGCCGATGAGATCGACAGCCTGCGTTGAGCGGCAAAGGGGACGCCGTTCATCGAACCGATAGCGGCGCCGGTCGAAACCAGGCTGCGTGACTTCATGAAAACGAAAAGCTGAAGGCGCCGCATCGGTTGCCGCACAGCTTGCCGCCTTGGGCGCGCCGAAGCGGAGCAAGGGAGACAGACAGATGAATCCGTTCGAAATGGTCGTCGCCATCGTCGCGATCACCGCCATCGCCAGCGTCGTCCGCGCCAAATATGGCGTCGTGCGCCGGCACAAGGGCGAAGACTTCGTGTCTCGCGGCCCCGATCCGGAAGCGGAACGGCTGCAGGCGGAGGTGAAGGCGCTCAAGGATCGCGTCGCCGTGCTGGAACGGCTGGCGACCGACGGCTCCACCGCGCTGGAGCGGGAATTCGACAAGCTCAGGGACCGCGACTGACGCGGCCTGAAGGAAACATGCCTTAGGGAGGACAATATGCAGGACCCCCTTATCACTCTGACATTGGCGGTGGCGGGTTTGTCGGGACTCGTCATCGTCGCCATGACCACCCTGCGGGGCTGGAACGGCTGGCTGGATCTCAAGCGCGCGGAACTGGCGCGGCGGACGGATGAAACCGCGCCGCCATCGGCCGCCACGCGGATCGAGGTGGCGGACCTCAAGGAACGCATCCGCAAGCTGGAAGCCATTGCCGCGGGCGTGGACCTCTAATGCTTCGAAGGAGGAAAAGCGGCTTTCTTCCGCCGCTTTTCCTCCTATATGGCGGCTATGACCGATCACGCCGTCCTTGCCGATCTTTACGAGGAATATGAATTTCTCGATGCCGACGACCGCTATCGGCTGCTGATCGATCTTGGCCGGGCTCTGGAACCCATGCCCGACGCACTCAAGACCGATGCGACGCTGGTCAGGGGCTGTTCGGCGGCGGTGTGGGTCTATCCCACGGTGCTGGACGCCGATTCCGCCGATGGGGGCCGGCTCCATTTCCTGGCGGACAGCAATGCGGCGATCACCAAGGGGATTATCGCGCTGGTGCTGCTGACGGTGCAGGACCGGGCGCCCGCCGCGATCGCCGCGACCGACATCGAATCTGCGCTTTCGCCCTTCGATCTTCGCAACCAGCTCAGCTCCAACCGGACGCAGGGTATTCCCAACATGATCGCGCTGATCCGGGAAACCGCCTCGCGCTATAGCTGAACCGAGGGAAACCGGGCCCGGCTGATGCGTTCTCCTCCCGTAATGACGACGGGATAGGAGAGAAAAGATGCGCACCCTCTGGGCACTGGCCGCCGTGGGACTGGTCGCTGCCTGCTCCTCGCCGGAGGACAAGGCGCCGACCCAGCGCGACCAGATCGGGCAGGTCTGGAAATATGAGAGCGGCGAGCATGGAAAGGTCAAGGTCGCCTATATCGGCAGCGCCAACACGGTCCAGACCATGACGGCGGCGGACACTTTTTCCGTCCTGCTGGTCCAGCCGATGGAAAAGGGAGAGGCGGACGTCACCGTCAAGCTGGTCGGCGCGCCTTTTACCTGCGACCTGTCCGATTGCAGCGTCACGGCCACCACGGATGACGGCAAGACGCATGAATGGAAGGGACGGATGACGGATAATAAGGACGGCATCGAAGTCCTGCCCGCAGCCGGAGCCTATGGCGCGATCAAGGACAGTAAGACGATCAAAGTGAATCTGGTGGTGGGACCGAAGGACAAGAGCTTCCCCTTCCAGTTCAATGTCGCCGGGCTGGATTTGAAGGGGTGAAGCATTGCCGTGTTCCTGCCTTCGCAGGAACATGACCCGCCAAGACGCTTCACTCCTGTAACGACACACCCGGACTGCGCGGATCGGCGCCGCCGACCCAATGGCCGTCCGCTCTCCGCTCCGCCGCATTGGCCTTCAGGCCGAAGCGGTTGATCGATACCTTGTGCCCCAGCTTCTCCAGCGGCGCCTTCATCGCCTCCAGCGACGTGCCCTGTTCCAGCACTAGCCCGTCCTTGTCGAAGAATTCGAACCCCAGCGCGATCGAATCCTGCGCGGACAGCCCCCAGTCGAAATGCGCGATCAGCGCCTTTGCGACCTGCATGATGATGGTCTTTCCCCCCGCCGCGCCGACGGTGAAGATGGGCGTCCCCGCCGCGTCATAGACGATGGTGGGCGACATGGACGACAGCGGTCGCTTGCCCGGCTCGACCCGGTTGGCGACGGGTGCGCCGTCCTTTTCGGGCGTGAAGCTGAAATCGGTCAGCTCATTGTTCAGGATCACGCCATTGGCCACAAGCTGGCTGCCGAAGAAGCTTTCGATGGTGGAGGTCCAGGCGGCGATATCGCCATTGCGGTCCACCGCGACGAAATGGCTGGTGCCCGATTCCGGCTGGGGCAGGGCGGCGGTGCGCTTCCCCGCGCCAGGCGGCGTGCCGGGGCGATAGTCATTGAGCGCCTTGCCCATGGAAATCAGCGCCGATCTCTGCTTCAGATAGGCGGGATCGATCAACCCGGCGATCGGCACCGACACGAACTCGGGATCGCCCAGATAAGTGTCGCGATCGGCATAAGCGAGTTGCATTGCCTCCCCGATCACATGCCAGGACCGGGGATCGTCCTTGCCCCATTGCGCCAACGGGAATCGCTCGACCATGCCCAGCACCTGCAAAACGGTGATCCCGCCCGCCGAAGCCGGACCCATGCCGCAGACCGTATAGATGCGATAAGGACCACAAACCGGCTTGCGTGGCTTGGCCTGATAGCCAGCGAGGTCGGCCTCCGTCATCGGCACCGGGTTTTTGGGCGCGTTGCTGACCGTTTCGGCAATCGCCCTGGCATTGTCACCCAGATAGAAGGCGTCCGGCCCCTCCGCCGCGATTCGCCTGAACAATGCGGCGAGCGGCGGGTTCTTGAGGATCGTCCCCATCGGCGCGGGCTTGCCGTCGATCCAGAAATATTTCTGGATTTCGGGAAAGTCCGCCCAGACCGGCGCCACCGCCTTCATCGCCGTGTCGAGCCGCTGGCGCAGTTCGAACCCCTGTTCGGCAAAGCGGATGGCGGGCTGGAACAGGTCGGCCCAGGGCAGCTTGCCCCATTTGCGATGCGCGTCCCAGGCCAGCCGCAAATTGCCGGGCACCCCGACGGAATAGCCGCCCGGCCATGCTTGGCGGAAGGGCAGGGGTTGGCCGTCCGCCCCCATGAAACGGTCGGGCCGCGCTGCCGCCGGGGCGGTTTCGCGCCCGTCGATCGATTCCAGCACGCCGGTCCGCCCGTCATGATGCATCAGGAAGCCGCCGCCGCCGATGCCGCTATTATGCGGTTCGACGACATTGAGCGTCAGCATCATGGCGATGGCGGCGTCGGTGGCGCTGCCGCCCCTGCGCAATATTTCCTGCCCGGCCTCGGCGGCGCGGGGATCGGCGGCGGAGACGGTGACGTTGACCGAAACCGGCTCCCGCGCCGCGAGCGGGGCAGGAACGAGGGCATAAAGAGCGAAGGGAGCCAGCAGGCCGAAAAGGCGAGAAGTCATGTCCGGCACCCTAATCGCTGCGTTGCGGTCTGCAACCCATATGACGGATCAGGCGTTGATACCCACTATCTCGCTGATATTCCTGACCCCGTCACGCGCCATCAGCGCTTTCAGGCCCGCATTGATCCGCTTGGCGAGATAAGGCCCCTCATAGACCAGGGCGCTGTAGAGCTGGATCAGGCTCGCCCCGGCGCGGATGCGGGCATAGGCCTGCTCCGCATTGGCGATGCCCCCCACGCCGATCAGCGGCAGGCGCGTGCCTAGCGCCCGGCGGAAGTCGCGCAGTTTTTGCAGCGCCAGATCGTGCAGCGGCGCGCCCGACAGGCCGCCCGCCTCGCCAGCCTGCGCGGACCGCAGCGAAGGCCGGGAAATGGTGGTGTTGGAAACGATCAGCGCGTCGATCCGGTGGTCGAGACAGGCGGCGGCGATATCCTCGACATCGGCTGGTTCCAGATCGGGGGCGACCTTCAGGAAAATGGGAGTGCGATTCGATCCCCGCGCCGCCATGACCGCGCCCAGCAACTGGTCCAGCGCGGCCCGATCCTGCAAGGCGCGCAGCCCCGGCGTATTGGGGGAGGAGATGTTGACCGTCAGATAATCGGCCAGCGGCGCCATGCAGATCACGCCCGTGGCATAATCCGCGATTCGGTCGGCGGCATCCTTGTTGGCGCCGATATTGATGCCGATGACCGGACCGCCTGGCCGCTTGCGCTTCGCGATCCGCTCCGCCGCCGCCGCCTGGCCGCCATTGTTGAAGCCCATGCGGTTGATCACCGCCCGATCCTCGACCAGCCGGAACAGCCGGGGCAGCGGATTGCCCGGCTGCGGCAGCGGTGTCAGCGTCCCCAGTTCGGCAAAGCCGAAGCCCAGCCCGTGCATCTTGTGCGCGACCAGCCCTTCCTTGTCATAACCCGCCGCCAGACCCACCGGATTGGGAAAGGCGATGCCCGCCACCGTCTGCGCCAGCATCGAATCGGGTTCCAGCGCGGGAGGCACCGGCATCAGGCGCAGCAATTTGATGGACAGATGATGGGCGCGCTCGGCTTCCAGCGCGAAAAACAGGGGGCGGATCAGGCTGTAGGACATGGCGGCGCTATGCCAGCGCGGAAGGCCGGCGTCGAGTCGCTGTTGCAACGCGGCAACAGTGGGGAAGGATCGTCATTTCTTAACAAGATTCATTGGGATTCGTCCCGTTTTGGTCCGGCTAATGTCCGATCCATCCAATAAAATTTCCCCGATTCGGACGTAAGAGAGTCCTGCGACCCGAAGGCTCTAGGCCATTTGGCTGACGAGACCTTTTCCTGACCCGGCGGTGAAAACTGCCGGGTCATTTTTATGAGACGTCCCGTTCCATCGTCTCCGGACAGGACGGAAAGTGATATTCCGTTAAGCATAGCCCTTGCACCTTGGCGGCGATGGCGCATATTGCGTGCTGGGGTGAGATATGGGGTCGCATAACAGCGAAGCGCCCGGGGGGGCGCCAAATATCACGGCAAAAGATGGTCAGGCGCCATTGTCCTATACCGTCGATGCGGCGCAAGGACCGGTGCGTTTGCGCTACTTCGCGCTGCCCGAACAACTCAACGCCTATTTCGGCTCGCTTTATATCTTTACCGAAACGGCCGATCATTATTCCGATGTGACCCGCGCCGACGTGCCGCAACTTCGCTTCATGCTGGAAAATAGCGGCGACTATCATTTTCACGACGGAAAGATCGCGCCGACCCCTGAAGTCTGCCTGTTGGGTCCGACCCTGGGCGCGACCCGGTTCGAATTGAACGGCCCCGGCCGGGTGGTCGGCATTTCCCTGCTTCCGGCGGGATGGATCGCGCTGCATGGGGGCGATGCCAGTGCCCTGACCGATCGGGTAAAGGATATGGGGCATCTTCCGGGATATCGGGATCTGCTGGAAAAGCTGCGCGCCGCCGCCGATGCGGAGGCGATGGCGGCGCTTTGCTGGTCCTTCCTGGCGGAAAGGCTGGTCCCGCTGCCCGAATCGACATGGCGGCTGCTGGAGGCGGTGGACGGCTGGCTGATGGGGGAAGGCTCCCCGCGGATCGAGACCTTGGCCGATATCACCGGCCTGTCGCCGCGCCAGCTCGCCCGGCTCACCAACAAATATTATGGCTGCCCGCCCAAGCTGCTGGCGCGGAAATATCGCGCGCTCCGGTGCAGCGCGCGGATCGCGCTCGACCATGAAAGCTGGCAGGCGCTGTGCGATGACGGGCGCTTCTACGACCAGTCGCATTTCATTCGGGAGATCAAGCATTTCATCGGCCTGACCCCGCATCAGTTGCAGACTGAACCGAGCGCCGTGGCGCAGCTCACCTTGCTGCGCCGGTCGCTGGGCGGAGACGTGGCTGTGATCAACCGTTTCAGCTAGCGCCCTCACCCAAGCAAAAATGCCTTGATTCCGTCCGCTGGCGGGACCACATGCCAATCGGATTGATTCGATCCGATTTGAGAATGGTTCGCAAGACGCAGGTCATGAGGCTTTCGAGTTTCGCAGATTATGCCGTGGTGCTGATGTCGGCCGCCGCTCGCCATTGCGGTGCGGCGAAGATGAACGCGACCACGCTGAGCGCCGAAACCGGCATTCCGCTGCCCACCGCGCAGAAGCTGGTGAGCCGTCTTTCTGCCGCCGGCCTGCTCGAATCGAGCCGGGGCACCGGCGGCGGCGTGCGTCTCAGCCGTCCTCCCGCCGCGATCACGCTGGCCGATGTGGTGGAGGCGGTGGAAGGCCCCATCGCCATGACCGCCTGCGCGGACCATGGCGCGCATGACTGCTCGCTGGAGCAGGACTGCCGCGTGCGCCCGCATATGAACGTCGCGAACAATGCGATCCGATCGGCTTTGGCCCGGGTGACGATCGCCAGCCTTACCAGAGAAATGGCATGACCGAAGAAGCAACCACTGTTCGCAATCTCGAAGCGCATGAGGCCGCCGATCGCGCCTCCACCTACGAGCATGGCTGGTCCTCGGCCATCGAGCAGGACTTCGCGCCCAAGGGGCTGAACGAAGATACGGTCCGCTTCATTTCGGCCAAGAAGAAGGAACCGGAATGGCTGCTGGCATGGCGGCTGAAGGCCTTTGCCCTATGGCAGACGATGGACCCGCCGGAGTGGGCCAAGCTCAACATCCCGCCGATCGACTATCAGGACGCCTATTATTACGCCGAGCCGAAGAAGAAGGCGGAGCTGAATTCGCTGGATGAGGTCGATCCTGAGATATTGGCGACCTATCAGAAGCTGGGCATTCCTATTGCCGAGCAGGAAGTGCTGGCTGGCGTCAAGGGCAGCCGCAAGGTCGCGGTCGACGCGGTGTTCGACAGCGTCTCGGTCGCCACCACCTTCCGCAAGGAGCTGGAGGAGGCGGGCGTCATCTTCCGCTCGATCAGTGAGGCGGTGCGCGAATATCCCGATCTGGTGAAGAAGTGGCTGGGCAAGGTCGTGCCGATGCACGACAATTATTTCGCGACCTTGAATTGCGCGGTCTTTTCCGACGGCACCTTCGTCTACATTCCCAAGGGTGTGCGCTGCCCGATGGAACTCAGCACCTATTTCCGCATCAACGCGGAAAATACGGGGCAGTTTGAACGCACTTTGATCGTTGCGGACGAGGGGGCGTATGTCTCCTATCTCGAAGGCTGCACCGCGCCGATGCGCGACGAGAATCAGCTCCACGCCGCCGTGGTCGAACTGGTCGCGCTGGACGATGCGGAGATCAAATATTCCACCGTCCAGAACTGGTATCCCGGCGATGAGAACGGCAAGGGCGGCATCTATAATTTCGTGACCAAGCGGGCGCTCTGCCAGGGCCGCAACAGCAAGGTCAGCTGGACCCAGGTGGAAACCGGCTCGGCCATCACCTGGAAATATCCAAGCTGCGTGCTGAACGGCGAGAACAGCGTGGGCGAGTTCTACTCGGTGGCGCTGACCAACAACATGCAGCAGGCCGACACCGGCACCAAGATGATCCACAATGGTAAGGGCAGCCGCTCGACCATCGTGTCCAAGGGTATTTCGGCGGGGCGGTCGAACAACACCTATCGCGGCCTGGTGCGCGTGGCGCCGGGCGCGGAGGGCGTGCGCAACTTCACCCAGTGCGACAGCCTGCTGCTGGGCGACCTGTGCGGCGCGCATACCGTGCCCTATATCGAAGTGCGCAATCCCTCCGCCCAGATCGAGCATGAGGCGACCACCAGCAAGATCAGCGACGACCAGCTTTTCTACGCGATGCAGCGCGGGCTGGATCAGGAAAGCGCGGTCTCGCTGATCGTGAACGGCTTTGCCAAGGAAGTGCTGCAACAGCTCCCGATGGAGTTTGCCGTCGAGGCGCAGAAGCTGCTGGGCATTTCGCTGGAAGGGTCGGTCGGTTGAGGGAGTTGACGCCTCTCGATCAGGCAAAGCGCTTGGGCTCCCCTCCCCTTCAGGGGAGGGGCCGGGGGTGGGGGCTGTCGACTGGACGCCTCGCTCAGTTAGCGGCTTTCGCTCGCGAAATGCGCCGCGAACCGACCGAACCGGAAAAGCGCCTCTGGTCAAAGCTGTCCCGCTCACAACTCGGCGGTTACAAATTCCGCCGCCAGACCGTGATCGGTCCGTTCATTGCGGATTTCCTCTGCCCGCAAAAAGCGCTGATCGTCGAAGTCGATGGCGATACGCATAGCGTGGAATCGAACAAGGCGCGTGATGAGGCGTTGAATGCAATGGGCTACAGCATCATTCGCATCGCCAACCATGACGTGAGGCAGAATATCGAAGGGGTTTGCGCCGCGATCCTTGGCGCGCTCCAACAGGCGCCGGATCGTTGGGCGAGCCCCCACCCCAACCCCTCCCCTGAAGGGGAGGGGCTTTCCCACTCTCAAGGACAATCACGTTGAGCGACGAAGACGATATTCAGGATGCCCTCGCCGATTTTGCGGAGGATGTCGGCAATGGCCAGGCATGGACCGCCGCGATCCGCATCCTGACCGAGGATTATGAGCTGGAAGAGGGCGAGCTTGCCGCCCGCGCCGCCAAGGATTTTGGTGATCTCGACGCCTATCAGGCCGAATGCCGCGCCGCGCTGGAGCAGGGCGATGTCGCCTTCACCGAGAAGCTGCGCAGCGACAAGACCTTCCACAAGGCCAAGGCGCCCAATCTCGCCCGCATGGGTCCGGTGACCGAATTCGTGACCGGCCTGCTGGAAAAGGGCGCGCCCGAAGCCGGCGCCGACTGGTGGCCCTATATGCCGATCAAGCGCCACATCGACACGCTGTTCCCGGCGCCGGGCGATGTGCGGGACATGGCTTTCTGGACCGCGCGGACGCTCCAGCGCGCGCAGAGTCGTTGATTTTTTGGGGTGTGAATGATGCTGACGATCGATAATCTCTCGAACGAAATCGACGGCAAGGCGATCCTGAAAGGACTGTCGCTCTCCATCAAGGCGGGCGAAATCCATGCGATCATGGGGCCGAATGGCGCGGGCAAGTCGACGCTGGCCTATACGCTGGGCGGCCGTCCGAACTATGACGTGACCGGTGGCACCGCGACCTTCGAAGGGCAAGACCTGTTCGAGCTGGAGCCGCATGAGCGTGCCGCCGCAGGGCTGTTCCTGGGCTTCCAATATCCGGTCGAGATTCCGGGCGTCTCCAACCTGCAATTTCTGCGCGAGAGCCTCAATTCGCAGCGCCGCGCGCGGGGCGAGAAGGAACTGAACGGCGGCGAATTCATCAAGCTCGCCAAGGAAAAGGCCGCCCTGCTCGGCCTCGACATGGAGATGCTGAAGCGTCCGGTGAATGTCGGCTTTTCGGGCGGCGAGAAGAAGCGCGCCGAAATGGTGCAGATGGGCATTCTCGACCCCAGGCTGGCGATATTGGACGAGACCGACTCCGGCCTCGACATCGACGCGCTCAAGATCGTGGGCGCGGGCATCAACGCCATCATGCGCAAGCCCGACAAGGCGGTGCTGCTCATCACCCACTATCAGCGCCTGCTCGACTATGTGAAGCCGGACTTCGTCCATGTGCTTGCCGGCGGTCGGATCGTGAAGTCGGGCGGCCCCGAACTGGCGCTGGAGTTGGAGCGCGAGGGTTATGCGGAGGTGGTGGCCGCGTGACCACGCTCACCCTTCCCACGCGCAAGGCTGAAGAATGGCGCTACAGCGATCTCGACGCGCTGGCCGCCATCTGGCCGACGCCCGCGCCGACGCGCATCTATGTGGCCGCTGGGGAAACGGCGCGCCATCATCTGTTGCAGGACGCGGCCGAAGGCGCGGCGGCGGTGCATGACTATGTCATCACCATCGCCGACGGCGCGCGCTGTGATTTCCATGTCCTCAACATCGGCGGTAAATTCGGTCGCGCGACCTTCACCGTCACGCTGGGAAGCAACGCGCATTTCGAGCTGAACGGCGCGATCATCGGTGGCGGCGACCAGACTCTGGAGATCATCACCGCCGTCACCCATGCGAAGCCGGACTCGACCAGCGGCCAGACCATCCGCTCAATCTTGGGCCAGCACGCTACCGGCAGCTATCTGGGCAGCATCAATGTCGCCCGCGACGCGCAGCGCACCGACGCCTTCCAGTCGGTCAAGGCGATGCTGCTCGACCGCACCGCTACGGCCAATGCCAAGCCGGAGCTGGAAATCTACGCCGACGACGTGAAATGCGCCCATGGCGCGACCGTGGGCGAGCTGGACCGCCAAGCGCTCTTCTACATGGCCTCGCGCGGCATGGACCCGGCGACGGCCAAGACGCTGCTCTTGAAAGCCTTTGTCGCGGGCGTGTTCGATGATGTCGCCGACGAAGCGGTCAAGGACAGGCTCGAAGCCGCCGCGATCGCCAAGCTGGAGACGCTGGTATGACCGATCTGGCTCAAGCGTTGCGCTTGCGGGATGATTTCCCCGGCGTCGGCAGCTGGCACTATCTCGACAGCGCCGCCACCGCGCAGAAGCCCAACGCTGTAATCGACGCCATCGCCCGCGCCTATGGCCCGGACTATGCGACAGTCCATCGCGGCGTCTATGAGCGCTCGGCCAATATGACGCTTGCCTATGAGGCGGCGCGCCGCAAGGTCGCGAACTTCATCGGAGCGGCGTCGGACAGCGAGATTGTCTACGTCCGCGGCGCGACCGAGGGCATCAACCTCGTCGCCCAAAGCTGGGCGGGTACGCAGCTTGAAAGCGGCGACCGCATCCTGCTCTCGATGCTGGAGCATCACAGCAATATCGTCCCCTGGCAGATCGTGGCCGAAAGGCAAGGCGCGCAGATCGACGTCGTGCCGCTCACGGCGGACGGCAAGATCGATCTCGACGCCATGCAGGCGATGATCACGCCGCAACACAAGCTGGTCGCGTTGGCCCATGTGTCGAACGTGCTGGGCAGCGTCCTCGATGTGCGCCGCGCCGCCGACATTGCCCACAGCGTTGGCGCGAAGATCCTGATTGACGGCTGCCAGGCCGTCCCGCGCCTTGCCGTCGATGTGCAGGCGTTGGACTGCGATTTCTACGTCTTTTCCGCGCACAAGCTCTACGGTCCTACCGGCATCGGCGCGCTCTGGGCGCGCAAGGATCTGCTCGACGCCATGCCGCCCTATCAGGGCGGCGGATCGATGATCGACAAGGTGACGTTCGAGAAAACCACCTACGCGCCCGCGCCGACCCGGTTCGAGGCGGGGACGCCGCATATCACCGGCGTCGTCGGCCTGTCGGCGGCGATCGATTATGTGCAGGCCATCGGCCTTGACGCGATCCACGCCCATGAATGCGCGCTGGTCGCCAAGGCGCGGGTGGCGCTGGAAAGCCTCAACAGCGTGCGCGTCTTCGGGCCGGAGGATTCGGCGGGCATCCTCTCCTTCGAGGTTGAGGGGGTGCATCCGCATGATGTCGGCACCATATTGGACGAAACGGGCGTGGCGATCCGGGCGGGGCATCATTGCGCGCAGCCGCTGATGCGTCATCTCGGCGTCGAGGCTACGGCACGGGCCAGCTTCGGCATCTACAGCGACGAAAGCGATGTGGATGCGCTGGTCAAAGGCATAGAACGAGTGAGGAAAATCTTCGGATGAGCGAAGAGCGGAAGATATTGATGGAAGAGGTCGAGGCGGTGAACACCCCGCCCAAGGCGCGTGTCGAGGAAGCTTCTGATTCTGGCCAGCGCCAGCGCGACTATCTCGACGGATTCCTGAGCGCCAAGCCCATTGAAACGCCCAAGGGCGAGCCGGGCGGCAGCCTTTACGATGCGATCATCGATGCGCTCAAGGAAATCTACGACCCGGAAATCCCGGTCAATATCTATGATCTGGGCTTGGTCTACGGCGTCGACGTCACGGAGGACGGCCATGCCGTCGTCACCATGACGCTGACCACGCCGCATTGCCCGGTGGCCGAATCCATGCCGGGCGAAGTCGAACTGCGCGTCGGCGCGGTGCCGGGCGTGGGCGATGCGCAGGTGAACCTCGTCTGGGATCCGCCATGGGATCCGCAGAAAATGTCGGACGAAGCCAAGCTCGAACTGGGAATGCTCTGATGACCCCTACTCCCAATGGCGACACCAAAATCCGCGCTCGCCCCGCCGCCGTCATCCTGACGCCCGCCGCCGAGCAGCGCATCGCTGACCTGATGGCCGATGCCCCCGAAGACGCGATCGGCGTCAAGCTCTCCACCCCGCGCCGCGGCTGCTCGGGCCTTGCCTATTCGGTCGATTATGTGAGCGAGGAAGCCAGGTTCGACGAGAAGATCGAAACCCCCGGCGGCACCTTCTACATCGACGGCGCGTCGGTGCTCTATCTGGTTGGATCGACCATGGACTGGGTGGAAGACGACTTCACCGCCGGTTTCGTCTTCAACAACCCCAATGCCAAGGGCAGCTGCGGCTGCGGCGAGAGCTTCACGGTCTGAGGATAGCTGTTTATGCCCCATATGCTGATCCTGGGGCTGGGCTATACCGCATCGCGTCTTGCTGCCCGCTTGCGCGCCGATGGCTGGCACGTCACCGGCGTCCGCCGCACCGCCGATGCCGACGCGCTCGCCTTCGATGACGAAAGCGCCGTCCGTGCGGCCATCGCGCAGGCCACCCACATCCTCTCCTCCGTCCCGCCCGAGGGTGACGCCGATCCTGTCTTGACCCGCTACGGCGCCGCCATCGCCGCCGCGCCCGCGATCTGGACCGGCTATCTCTCCTCCACCGGCGTCTATGGCGATGCGGCGGGCGCATGGGTGGATGAAGCCACCCCGCTGCGCCTGGGCCGCCGCGCCGCCCGGGCGCAGGCCGATGCCGGTTGGGGCGCGCTTCGCCCCGATCTGCGCCGTTTCCGCCTGCCCGGCATTTACGGCCCCGGACGTTCGGTGCTCGACCGCGTGCGGGAAGGGCGGGCGCATCGCATCGACCTGCCCGATCAGGTCTTCAGCCGCGCCCATGTCGATGACATCGTCGCGGGCATCATCGCCTCGCTCCACCAGGGGTCGCCCGGCATCTACAATCTTTCGGACGACCTGCCCTGTGCGCAGAACCGGCTGATCGAAACGGCCTGCGCCATGCTGGGCCTGCCGGTTCCGCCGCTATTGACGCTGGAGGAAGCCCAGCTCACGCCCATGGCGCAATCCTTTTATGCCGAAAACCGCCGCGTCGCGAACGGGCGGGCCAAGCGCCTGCTGGGCTGGTCCCCCCGCTATCCGACCTATCGCGAAGGGCTGCCCGCCTGCCTTTGACTCGGCCCGTCGCAAGGACAGGTCATTGCTAACGCCTTCTTAACCATGCTGGCCCGATGACGGTCCTGTCAGCTTTGCATGGGACTTGAGTCAGATGGACCGCTTCGATCACGCCTTCACTGCCCTGGGCCAGCGCATCAACGGCCTGACCCTGCCCGAACGCGCCACGTCCGCGCCAGTCCCGCTCGCCAGCCTGATCGACAAGGTCAACGCCGCCAAGCGGTTCTATCAGCCAGGCGTCCGCCGCTAGGCCTGTTTCGTCCGTAGAGCGATGACCATCCCGATGATGGCGAGCAAAGCGCCCGCACCCGCCAGCGCCGTCCAGCGATAACCCTCGACCAGCGTGGAGATCAGCATGGCGATCACCGGGATCAGCACGCTGCTATAGGCCGCGCGCCCCGCACCCATCCTCTGGATCAGCCGGAAATAAAGCGGGAAGGTCACGACCGACCCCGCCAGTCCCAGCCAGCCTATCCCCAGCACATAGCCGATTCGCGGTTCGAAAACCGGCGGCCCGGTGGTGATCCATGCAAACAGCGCATCCACCGCCGCGCCGATCAGCATCGCCCAGGCCAGCACCGCCACCATCGGCAGCCGCCGGGCAATCTCCATCCCCTGCATCACATTGGCGGCCGAAGCGCTTAGCAGCCCGGCGACCGAGAAAGCGGTGCCCAGCAGTACCATGTCCGGCCTGACGCTCGCCGCTTCATGCGCCAGCATCAGCGCGATGCCCGTCACCGCCACCACCGATCCGGCGACAAAGGCCCGGCTCACCGGCTGGCGGAAGAAGAGGAAGGCAAGGATGCTGTTTGGGATCAGCAGCATCGCATAGACCACCGCCACCACGCCGGATGTCAGATAATGCTCGGCGCGATAGACGAAATTGAAGTTCATCACGAACTGCGCCACGCCCAGCAACCCGGCGAAGACCAGCCCCTTGCCGCCGATATTGAGCGGCACGCGCCGCACCCTGGCGAAGATCGCCATGGCCACCCCGGCCAGCAGGAAGCGATAGCAGACCGACCAGCTCGCGGGGACATTGCCGATCTGGTCGCGGATCACGATCCAGGTGGAACTCCAGATCAGCGTGACCAGGATGAAGGGCAAGGCGACGCCCTTGCCCTCGCTCATCCCTTCAGGGCTCCGAGCGCATCGGCCAAAGGCTTCACGCTCGCGGCATCCTGCGACCAGTTGGTGACGAGCCGCGCCGCATCCTCGCCCCAGTCGTAGAAATCGAAGCCCTGGGCACGCAACTGCGCCCTTTCGGCGGAGGTGAGCCGCACGAACAGTTCATTGGCCTCGACCGGATGCATCAGTCGTCCGGCCGCGCCTTCCGCCAAAGCCTGCGCCGCCGCATTGGCCGCGTGCGCATTGCGGAGCCAGAGATCGCCCTCGACCATCGCCAGCAACTGCGCGGCCAGATAGCGTCCCTTGGAAAAGAGATGCCCCGCCCGTTTGCGCCAGCGCGCCGCCTCGGCCGCACGCGCTGGCGCCTGATCTCCGAAAAAGACCAAAGCCTCCCCGATCATCCCGCCATTCTTGACGCAGCCGAAGGAGAGTATGTCGACCCCCGCCCGCCAGGTTACATCGCCCGGATGGCAACCCAGATGCGCCACCGCATTGGCGAAGCGCGCTCCGTCCATATGGAAGCCCAACCCATGCTCATGCGCCACCGCGCTCAGCGCCGCCACCTCATCGGGCGTATAGGCCAGCCCATATTCGGTCGCCTGCGTGATGCTGATCGCCCGCGCCGGCACCTGATGCACATCGGGCCGGATCGCCTTCAACCGTTCGGTCACTGCCTCGGGCGACAATTTGGCGCCCTCGCCTGGCAAGGCCATCAGGGTCGCGCCATGGGTGTAGAAACCGGGGGCGCCGCATTCGTCGACGACGATATGCGCTTCCTCATGGCACAGCACCCCGCCATAGGGCGGACAGAGGCAGGCCAGCGCGATGCTGTTCGCCGCCGTGCCGGTCGCGATCCACAGCGCCACCGCTTCCGTGTCGAACAGCGCGGAAAAGGCACCGTTCAGCCGCCCGCTCCAGGCATCGCCGTCATAGCCATGGTCGGCGTGGTCGGCCGCCGCGATGGCCGCCATCACCTCCGGGCAGACCGGCGTCGCATTGTCGGAAAAAAAGTGCATGGCCCAGCGATAGCCGCGCCACGCCCCAGCGCCAAGATGCCACCCTGATCGGATCGGCTATGGGCAGCTATATGGGTCAGTAATATTGACCGATTGTTTCGCGCCGCCATCTGTGACATAGGCGGCCCGTCCAACCCAAAGGAGCTTTCATCATGGACGTCCAGCAGACATCGCGCTTCACCGTCACCCGCAGCAGCAAGGCTGTATCGGCTGACCAGCGCGCGGTATTGCTGGCGGACCCCGGTTTCGGAAAACTCTTCACCGACCATATGGTCACGATTCGCTATACCGAGGGGCAGGGCTGGCACAGCCACAGCATCGGCCCGCGCGAACCGTTCCAGCTCGATCCCGCCTGCGCCGTGCTGCACTATGCGCAGGAAATCTTCGAAGGGATGAAGGCCTATCGCCTGGAGGATGGCAGCATCGCCATGTTCCGGCCGGAGGAAAATGCCCGCCGTTTCGCTGAATCGGCCGAGCGCATGGCCATGCCGGTCCTGCCCGAAGACCTGTTCATGGAAGCAGTCGAGGAACTGGTGAAGATCGACGCCGACTGGATTCCGGGCGGCGAGGGCAGCCTGTACCTGCGCCCCTTCATGTTCGCGAGCGAGACCTTCCTGGGCGTGCGCCCGGCGAACGAATATATTTTCTGCGTCATCGCCTCGCCCGCCGGCGCCTATTTCAAGGGCGGCAAGAAGGCGGTCACGCTTTGGGTGTCGGAGCATTTCACCCGCGCGGCGCGTGGCGGCACCGGCGCCGCCAAATGCGGCGGCAACTATGCCGCTTCGCTGGTCGCGCAGAAGGAGGCGATCGGCCACGGCTGCGATCAGGTCGTGTTCCTCGATGCCGCCGAGAACAAGTGGGTCGAGGAATTGGGCGGCATGAACGTCTTCTTCGTGATGGATGACGGATCGATCGTCACCCCGCCGCTTTCCGGCACGATCCTGCCGGGCATCACCCGCAACAGCATCATTTCGCTCGCCCGCGCCAAGGGGCATGACGTGCGCGAGGAACTATATAGTTTCGCCCAGTGGAGGGCCGACGCCGCCAGCGGCAAGCTGCGCGAAGCCTTCGCCTGCGGCACGGCGGCGGTCGTGACCGCGATCGGCACGGTGAAGAGCGTCGATGGCGCCTTCACCATCGGCAATGGCGACGGCGGCATCGTCACCGAAGCGCTGCGCGCCGACCTCACCGGCATCCAGCGCGGCACGGTGGCCGATCCGGCGAACTGGGTGCGCAAGCTTTAAAAAATGAGATCGTGCTCCTGCGCAGGCAGGAGCACGGAGTAACTGGTCGCTTCCCAATCCCGTCCCAACCGCCTAGAACCGCCCTCATGCAACGCTTCGACGTCGTCATTTTGGGTGGTGGCCTGGTCGGCCTGACCCTTGGCATCGCGCTTTCCGGCCATGGCGTGCGCTGCGCCGTGATCGATCCGGCCAATCCGGTGGAGACCACCGCCGCCGGTTTCGACGGGCGGGTTTCGGCCATCAGCTCCACCAGTTTCGCCATGCTGTCGGCCATAGGCGTGGCAGACCATCTGGAAGGCAAGGGTTGCCCAATCGATCGCATCTGGGTCAGCGACGGTCTGGAACCGGGCGCGCTCGACTTCGCGCCGGATGCGGATGACGGCGTGATGGGGATCATGTTCCCCAATCGCGACCTGCGCGTCGCCCTGGCGCAGACGGGGAGCAAGGCGGAAAATCTCACCCGCTTCCAGCCCGACCGGGCACTGCATGTCGAGCGCAATGCCGACGGCGTGACGCTGACCCTCGCCAGCGGCGAAACCATTCACGGCGCGCTGCTGGTCGCGGCTGAGGGGCGCAACAGCCCGACCCGCGAGGCTGCGGGCATCCGCACCACGCGCTGGAACTACAAGCATGTCGCGATGGTGACCGCCATCGATCATGAAGTGCCGCACGCCAACACGGCTTATGAGATATTCTATCCCGGCGGCCCTTTCGCGCTGCTGCCGATGCTGCCGGGCACCCGCTCCGCCATCGTCTGGACGGTGCCCACGGAACAGGCTCCGGCCATGCTCAAACTCTCCGAACGCGCCTGGCTGGCGGAGGCGCAGAAGCGAATGGGCGGCTTCCTGGGTGAAATCTCGCTGGCCGGGCCGCGCTCCAGCTATCCGCTCGGTTTCCACCATGCGGCGCGGATCACCGACACGCGCCTGGCCCTCGTCGGGGATAGCGCCCATGCGATCCACCCGATTGCAGGGCAGGGTCTCAACCTCGGCTTCCGCGATGTCGCCGCGCTGGTGGAGGTTCTGGTGGAGGGCATGCGGCTCGGCCTCGATCCGGGCGATGCGCAATTGCTGACGCGCTATCAGCGCTGGCGGGGTCTTGACGCGATGATGACCAGCGTGGCGATGGACGGGCTGGTCCGGCTGTTCGATGTGCCGGGGCGCATTCCCTCGCTTGTCCGCCGTGCGGGACTGGCGACGGTGCAGCGCACGTCCCTGCTCAAGAACCGCTTCATGGCCGAAGCGCGGGGAAAATCCGGCGCGCTGCCGCGGCTGCTGACGGGCGAGATGGTTTAGGTCTTAGGCTGTTTTCGGCCATTTGCCGTCACCAAGCGATATGTGCTCCTGCGACGGCAGGAGTCCAGTTCCTACGGTGCGATGATCCACAGAGGGCGGGACTGGACTCCTGCCTTCGCAGGAGCACGGTGTACTTCAAGGAAAGCAGCGCGAAGCAGACCGTCCACCCTCCACCCTTCCAGGCACCGATCAAATCATCCGCCGCAGCACATTGTCTTTCAGGATGAAATGATGCCGCAGCGCCGCCAGCACATGCACGATGATCAACGCCGCCCAGGCAAAGCCCATAATCTCATGCGTCTCGCCTGAAATCCCGACGATCGCATCGCCCTTCGACACGGCGAATTTGGGCACGTCGAACAGGAAGAACCAGTTCAGGGGCCGATCCCCGGCGGAGGACATGATCCATCCGGTCAGCGGCATGACCAGCATGAACGCGTAAAAGGCGAAATGCGTGACATGCGCGGCACCCTTTTCCCAGGCCGGCATTGCGGCGGGTAGCGGCGGCGCCTTGTGCATGAACCGCCACAGGATGCGCAGAACCGTCAGGGCCAACACGGTCAGCCCGATCGACTTGTGGACGGGCATCACCTTCCACTCCTTGGGCAGCGCATCATGCGCGAAGCCCAGGAAGAGATTGAAGATAATGAGGATCGCCAGGATCCAGTGCAGCGCGCGGGCAACGGAGCTGTAGCGATCCATCAAATACTCCTGCTTGATTTCTTACCCCTGACGATTGGCGACCAGATTATCCACAACCGAGGGATCGGCAAGTGTACTAATGTCCCCCAGCGCCTGGGGCGAGACCTCCCCTTCCGCGATCTTGCGCAGGATGCGGCGCATGATCTTGCCGGAACGCGTCTTGGGCAGGCCCGGCGCGAATTGGATCACGTCGGGCGTGGCGATCGGCCCGATCTCGCTGCGGACCCAGGCGACCAGCGCCTTGCGCAGTTCGTCGGTCGCTTCCTCGCCGCTGTTGAGCGTCACATAGGCGTAGATGCCCTGACCCTTGATATCGTGCGGGAAGCCGACCACCGCCGCCTCGGCCACCGCCTCATGCAGCACCAGCGCGCTTTCGACCTCGGCCGTGCCCATGCGATGGCCCGACACGTTGATCACGTCATCGACGCGCCCGGTGATCCAATAATAGCCGTCCGCGTCCCGCCGCGCCCCGTCCCCGGTCGTATATTTGCCGGGGAAGGTGGTGAAATAGGTCTGGAAGAAACGCTCATGATCGCCCCAGACGGTGCGCATCTGCCCCGGCCAGCTCTGCGCGATGACGAGATTGCCTTCGGTCGCCCCTTCCAGCACTTTGCCCTCGGCATCGACGATCTGCGGCACCACGCCGGGCATGGGGAAGGTCGCGGAACCGGGCTTCAGATCGGTCGCGCCGGGCATCGGCGCGATCATCGCGGCGCCGGTTTCGGTCTGCCACCAGGTGTCGATAATCGGGCAGCGATCCTCGCCCACGACATGATGATACCAGCGCCAGGCTTCGGGATTGATCGGCTCGCCCACCGTGCCCAGCAGGCGCAGCGACTTGCGGCTCGTGCGGGTCACGAAATCATCCCCCTCCTTCATCAGCGCGCGCAGCGCCGTGGGGGCGGTGAAGATGGTCTGCACCTGATGCCGGTCGACCACTTCCCAGATGCGGCTGGGCGTCGGATAGTTCGGCACACCCTCATACATCAGTGTCGTCGCCCCGTTCGCCAGCGGGCCATAGACGATATAGCTATGCCCCGTGACCCAGCCGATATCCGCCGCGCACCAGTAGATGTCGCCGGGCCGGTAATCGAAGCACAGCTCATGCGTCAGGCTGGCCCAGAGCAGATAGCCGCCGGTCGTGTGCAGCACGCCCTTGGGCTTGCCCGTCGAACCCGAAGTGTAGAGGATGAACAGCGGGTCTTCCGCCTGCATCGGCTCGGCGGGGCAGTCGGCGGAAACCTTGGCCGCTTCCTCATGCAGCCACAGGTCGCGGCCTTCCTCCATGGCGATGGCGCCGCCGGTCGCCTTGACGACGATCACTGTGCGGACGCTGGTGCATAGCTTCAACGCCGCGTCGACATTGGCCTTGAGCGGCACTTGTCTGCCCGCGCGACGTCCCTCATCGGCGGTGATCACCAGCGTCGAATCGCAATCGGTGATCCGCCCCGCCAGCGCCTCGGGCGAGAAACCGCCAAAGACCACCGAGTGGATCGCCCCGATCCGCGCGCAGGCGAGCAGGGCGAAGGCAGCCTCCGGGATCATCGGCATATAGACGGTGATCCGGTCGCCCTTCTTCGCGCCCGCGCCCTTCAGCACATTGGCGAAGCGGCAGACCTCCTCATGCACCTCAGCATAGGTGAAGCGGCGCGGTTCTTCCTCCGGCGCATCCGGTTCCCAGATGATCGCGGTCTGATCTCCCCTTGCCGTCAGATGCCGGTCGATGCAGTTGGCGCTGACGTTCAGTACGCCGTCGGCAAACCATTTCACCCCGAAATCGGCCTCGTGGAAGCTGCTCTCATCGGCTTTCGTGGGAAAATTCTCCCAATCGAGCCGCCTGGCCTGTTCCAGCCAATAGGCGTCGGCATCCCCGATCGACCGCGCATAATCCGCCGCGCGCCCATCCCGGTCGAGAAGCGCGGAGGCCGCCCATTCTGCTGGGACCGGGAAAAAATCGTCAGACATGCGGCATCCTTTCCTTTGCGAAATCCTCGCTTATGGCCCCTCCTAGAGCCAAGGCGCGATGGCCGGAAGACAGGATCGTTCTCCTTCCGCCACAGTTTCCACCATTATCGGCCGGGAATTAAGCAGGATCATGCCATTTGCCGCTTTTCGCATGGGCTTGCTGGGCCTAACAGGAAGGGAATATGTGGCAACTTTTCCAATTTCCGCTCTGTCCATTCTCGCGCAAGGTTCGTCTGCTGCTCGGTGAAAAGGGCGTGGGCTACGATCTCGTGCGCGAATCGCCCTGGGAGGGGCGCGACGAATTTCTCGACCTCAACCCCGCCGGCACGACGCCGGTGATGGTGGACGAGGAAAAGGGCATCACCCTGATCGACAGCCAGGCGATCTGCGAATATTTCGAGGAAACGGTCGAAAAATTCCCGCTCATCTCCGGCACGGCGGCGGGGCGGGCCGAAGTGCGTCGGCTGACCGCCTTTTTCGACCAGAATTTCTACGGCGATGTCGTCGGCCCATTGCTGCACGAGCGGATGAAGAAGCGGCTGATCGAGCGCGCCCCGCCTGACGCCCGCGTGCTGCGCGAGGCGATGAAGCGCGCCAATGTCCATATGGATTATATGGACTATCTGCTCGATCACCGAAGCTGGATGGCGGGTCCGACGCTCAGCCTGGCGGATATCGCCGCCGCCGCGCATCTGTCGGTGGCCGATTATCTGGGCGGCATCGACTGGGCCGGGCATGAGACGGTGAAGCGCTGGTATGCGGGTTTCAAGTCGCGCCCGTCCTTCCGCCCGCTGCTCTCCGAGCGGATGGAGGTGATCACCCCGCCGCCGCATTATGAAAAGCCGGATTTCTGAAGCAGGCATTCCCCTCCCGCAGGCGGGAGGGGTCAGGGGTGGGCGCGAGCGCAGCGAGCTTCAGGCCTGGCAGTTGAAACCGCCGCTGATGCTAGCCCGCCCCCCGGCCCCCTCCCGCTCGCGGGTGGGGAGGTGCAATCCCTAATCCAGCTCCGCCGCCAGATACACCCGGTTGCGCCCATGCTCCTTGGCCAGATACAGCGCCCGGTCCGCCGCCTTCAACGCGGCGCGGGGGTCTTCATAGGCCAGCACATTGGCGACGCCGGCGGAAAAGCTCACCCGTTCCATCCGTTCGCCATTGGCCCGGTTGACGAGGCTGCGGGTGGACAGATCCTGCCGCACGCTGTCCACTGCCTCGCAGGCTTCGGCCGCCGTCTTGCCGCGGAACAGCATGACGAATTCCTCCCCACCATGGCGCGCGACATGGCATTGATCGTTGCTCGCCTTGGACAGCAGGCCCGCCACGAATTTCAGCACCCGATCGCCGGTATCATGGCCATGGGCATCGTTGATCAGCTTGAAATGGTCGATGTCGCAAAAGGCCACCGCGAGCGGCTCCCCCTGATTCTGCGCCACTTTCAGTTCGTCGCGCAGCACCGCTTCAAAGGCGCGGCGATTGGGCAGGCCGGTCAGATGGTCATGCTCGGCCGCGCGGCGCGCGCTTTCCAGATTGGATTTCAGGAGCTGCGTCTGCTTCTGGTTGTTGCGTAGCTGGCTTTCGACCTGCCGGGTCTTTTCGACCATCGATCGGGTCAGCGCCACCAGGCGCGCCAGCACCGGCTGATTATCGGCACCGGCGGACAGGCCTTTCACCTCTTCCTGCAGCGCGGCGCCATAATCCTTGGCCGAATTGCGCGATTCGGTCATCAGGCCAGTGAATTGCGACAGATTTTCCTCGACCTTGTCAAGCATCGAGGCAAGCGCTTCAGGCGTCACCTCATCATTGCGCTGTTCGGCGGCGACATTTTCGACCCAGCCGTTGGTGATCTTGCCGCGTTCGGCCAGCACGGCCTTCACGGCCTTTTCCACGCCGATATGCGATCCGGTCAGATAGTCATGGGCCACGCCGAAATTGAGCGGCGTCAGGTCCAGGTCATGGGCGAAAAGGAAGTCGCCAATATCCTCGTACAGCTTGCGCCGCCGGGTGATTTCCCGGTTGGCCGCGCTGCCCGCCCGGGCGCGCTGCGCCTCCTCCGGCTCGTCCATGTCCTCGTCAGCAGCCTTGCCCGAAAAGCCGCGGGCCCAGCGGGCCAGCCGGTCGGTCAGACCATGTTGCGCGTTTGCGGAAGATGATGCCCCAGTCATGTCCGCTATAACGACGGGGGATAAACAAGGTTAAGGACACGCCAAGCGAAAATCGGCAAGGCGTTGATCGACATCGATTATATATCCGCGCCGATCAGCCAGTCGCGGAAGATCCGCACGGCCCGGGTCTGCAACGCGCGGGGGCGGCAGACGAAATAATAGCGATAGGGGCTCTCGACCCGGTTCTCCGGAAACAGCCTTGCCAGCCGGGGATCCTGCGCTTCATTATAATGGCTGGCATGCATCACCGCGACGCCCAGCCCCTGGGCGGCGGCCTCCAGCATCAACTGGCCGGAATCATAATTGTCGATCGCCAGCGGCTGCAGGTCGGGCAGGTTGACCGCCTCCTTCCACGCCTCGAACGCCAGCGCCATGTCGCGGTGCAGCAACACCGTATGATTGGCCAGCTCCTGCGGGGATGTCAGCGCGTTCGGCGCCTCCAGCATGGCCTTGCGTCCGATCAGATAGACCTCGTCATGGTCCAGCTCATGGGCATAGAGCGCCGGGTCGATGTCCTTCGCCAGCACGATCGCGGCGTCCAGCCCTTCGCCCAGCCGGGCGACGGCATAGGGGGTGGTTTCGATATCGATATGGAGCTGCGGATGGCGTTGCCGCAGCGCGCCCAGATGCGGGAACAGCCGCTGCGTCGCAAACAGCGGCATGACCGCGAGCCTGAGGCGTAACTGGTTGCCGCCGCTCTGGATATTCTCCAGCGCCTGGCTCAATGAATCCAGCGTCGGAGCTATGTCGTCCAGCAATCTTTGCCCGTCGGCGTTGATTTCCAGCGCCTGATGCTTGCGGTCGAACAGGGGGCGGCCGATGAACCGCTCCAGCGCCTGAACCCGGCGGCTCAGCGCCGGAGTCGAGAGCGCAAGCTCCTCCGCTGCCGCCTTGACCGAACCAAGGCGGGCGACCTGAACAAAGGCCTCCAGGGCCGTAAGAGGCGGCAATCTACGCATAAACCGTCATGTTCATTCGGCCGATCCGCTGCGACGCGTCATTGCTTCTTCTCAAACGGCGCGCAAACCGGCTCTCAAGCATCCTCAATCCAAAGACTGGGCCACTGAGCAGGAAAAAAGGGCGGTTGGCAAGATGCAAAAAATGCAACTCCTCGATTCTTTTCGCACTTGCGAAAATACATCCCGCACTGCACATAGGAAAGGCCTTTCAGGCATCCTCTCCTATAAACTTTACGGGCTGGCCTTCGGGCCGGCCCTTTTTTTATTCCTTCCGGGGTTCCTTATGGCCCCTTTTCCTCGGCCGCGACGTTCCCTATCTCGTTACGCAGCGACAAGAACGGGGAAGCCGACGTGGCCGAAGAAGAAACCGCAGGACGCAGGATACAGGTGGCCAACGCCCGGCCGGAAGATGCGGGGCGCGGGCTTGCGCGCCTGCCGGTGGCGGTGATGGCGGAACTCCATCTGGCCGAAGGCGATGTGATCGAGATCGCGGGCAAGCGCTCCACCCCCGCGCGGGTGGTGCGGCCCTATAAGGAGGATGAGGGGCTTGACGTCCTGCGCCTCGACGGGCTTCAGCGCGCGAATGCCGGGGTCGGATCGGGCGACTTCGTCCTGATCAGCAAGGTCGAACCACGCCCTGCCCAGCGCGTCGTCTTCGCGCCTGCACAAAATAATTTGCGGTTGCAGGGCAATCCCGAAGCGTTGAAGCGGGTTTTCTTCCAACGGCCGCTCGCCTCCGGCGATATCGTCGCCACGGCGGGACAGCAACAGGTTCCGCCCGGCGACATGCCGCCCCAATTGCGCCAGATGCTGGCCGCGCCCGCCTACGCCCTGCAGGAAATCCGGCTGGTGGTGGTGTCGACGGTGCCCAAGGGCTTCGTGATGCTCGACGCCGACACCGAAGTCGAACTGCGCGCCGAATATGAGGAGCCGCGCGAATCCCGCCGCGCCGACGTCACCTATGACGATGTCGGCGGCATGGCGGAGGCGATCGACCAGTTGCGCGAGATGGTGGAGCTGCCGCTGCGCTATCCCGAACTGTTCGAGCGGCTGGGAGTCGATCCGCCCAAGGGCGTTCTGCTCCACGGCCCGCCGGGAACCGGCAAGACCCGGCTCGCCCGCGCCGTCGCCAATGAATCGGAAGCGGAATTCTTCCTGATCAACGGCCCGGAGATCATGGGTTCGGCCTATGGCGAGTCGGAAAAGCAGCTCCGCGAGATTTTCGAGGCCGCCGCCAAGGCTGTGCCGTCGATTCTCTTCATCGACGAGATCGATTCGATCGCGCCCAAGCGGGGCAATGTGACCGGCGAGACGGAAAAGCGCCTCGTCGCGCAATTGCTGACGCTGATGGACGGGCTGGAGCCGCGCACCAACCTGGTCGTCATCGCCGCGACCAACCGGCCCGAGGCGATTGACGAGGCGCTGCGCCGTCCCGGCCGGTTCGACCGCGAAATCATCGTAGGCGTTCCGGACGAGCGCGGGCGGCGGGAAATATTGGGCATCCACACCCGCGGCATGCCGTTGGGCGACAAGGTCGACCTCAGCGAACTCGCCCGCATGACCTATGGCTTTGTCGGCGCTGACCTCGCCGCGCTCACCCGCGAGGCGGCGATCGAGACGGTGCGCCGTTTCATGCCGCGCCTCAATCTGGAGGAAGGGACGATCCCGCCCGATGTGCTGGAGGAACTCTCCGTCACGCGGGAGGATTTCATGGCGGCGATCAAGCGCGTCCAGCCCTCCGCCATGCGCGAGGTGATGGTGCAGGCGCCGAACATCGGCTGGGCCGATATCGGCGGGCTGGACGATGCGCAGATGCGCCTCAAGGAAGGGGTGGAACTGCCGCTCAAGGATCCGGACGCCTTCCGCCGGATCGGTATCCGCCCGGCCAAGGGTTTCCTGCTCTATGGCCCGCCCGGCACCGGCAAGACGCTGCTGGCGAAGGCGGTGGCGCGGGAAGCGCAGGCCAATTTCATCGCGACCAAATCGTCCGACCTGCTGAGCAAATGGTATGGGGAGAGCGAACAGCAGATCGCCCGCCTCTTCGCCCGCGCAAGGCAGGTGGCGCCGACGGTCATCTTCATCGACGAACTGGACAGCCTGGTCCCCGCGCGGGGCGGCGGCCTGGGCGAACCACAAGTGACGGAGCGGGTGGTGAACACCATCCTGGCCGAGATGGACGGGCTGGAGGAGCTGCAATCGGTGGTCGTCATCGGCGCGACCAACCGGCCGACGCTGATCGATCCGGCGCTGCTGCGGCCAGGGCGGTTCGATGAACTGATCTATGTCCCCGTGCCGGATCGGGCCGGGCGCAGGCGCATCCTGTCCATTCATACCGGCAAGATGCCGCTGGCGCAGGACGTTGATCTTGATGTGCTGGCCGAGCGCACCGAACGCTTCACCGGCGCCGATCTGGAGGATCTGGTTCGCCGGGCGGGGCTGGTCGCGCTGCGCCAGTCGCTCTCGGTGGACAAGGTGACGCAGGCCCATTTCGAAGCGGCGCTGGAGGACACCCGTGCCTCCGTCACGCCCGAAATGGAGCGTGAATATGAGCAGATCCAGGCCACGCTCAAGCAAAGCGTGATGCAGGTCGATCCCATCGGCTTTGTCGCGCCCGGCATGTTGCGCCCCCGCAACCGGGACTGACTCGATCATCGGGCGGGGGAGGGGAAATCCCTTTACCCGCCCATGCTTTTACCCCTTCCGCCGTGAAGGCGCTTGCATGCCGGTGCGATTTTTGCGAGTCGGTCAGGTCAAGGCAGACAGGCGAGAATGAATGGCCTCCATTTCTTTGAAGAAGAAAAATCGGGTCTTTCCCGGAAAGCAATCCTCCACCTTCCTGGGTCAATGGAGCATGTTCCTCCGGCAGTTCATCAAGCATCCAGGCATGATCGGGTCGGTCATTCCCTCTTCCCAGATGCTGGTCGACAGCATGCTGGAGGGCGTGGACTGGCAGCGGACCCGGCTGTTCGTGGAATTCGGGCCGGGCGTCGGCACGTTCACGCGCCCCATTCTCGACAGGCTGCATCCGGACGCGACCCTGCTCGCGATCGACCTCAATCTCGATTTCGTCGCTTATCTGGAGGCGGAGATCGATGATCCCCGGCTGCGCATCGTCCATGGTTCTGCCGCCGATGTCCGCCGCTTCATCAAGGAAGCGGGCTATGCCCAGGCGGATTACGTGCTGTCCGGCATCCCTTTCTCGACCTTGCCAGAAGGCGTGGGCGAGGCGATCTGCGCCGAAACCCGGTCGGTGTTGAAGGCTGGGGGGGCTTTCATGGTCTATCAATATTCCGGCTATGTGCGCCGCCTGCTCTCCCCCCTGTTCGAAGAGATTCGGGAACGGGTCGAATGGCGCAATATCCCGCCCTGCCGGATGTTCACCGCCATGGAGCAGGAGATTCTGGCCCAGGCGGCCTGATCGATCCGCTTTAATATTGAATTTGCGGCATTTTGAGCGAATTTTTCGGCTTGGCTTGGTCTATACCCTGTTTTGGGTATGCGCTGGCCTGACCTGATCGCTAGGCGTGCGAAATAGGCAGTTCCTTCTGCCTGCTGACAGCCGGGCCATTTTGCGACCCATGGTCCGGCTGTCGGCTTTGGCCCTGCCGCATCCGCAACGGTGGTTTCGCTTTGGCCCGCTTTCATGATAAGGCCCGGCGCGAAACACGGCGAGATATTTCATGAACGACCTTACCCAGACCCCCGAAATGCTGATCGCGACCATGGGCGCGCGCGCGCGCGCTGCGGCAGCGGTCCTTTCCGCCGCGAGCGATGCGCAGAAGATCGACGCATTGCGCCGCGCCGCGCAGGCGCTGCGGGATCAGGCGCCGCAGATCATCGCCGCCAATGCTCGCGACATGGAAAATGCCGCCGCCAACGGCCTTTCGCCCGCCATGCTCGACCGGCTCCGGCTGGACGAGGATCGCGTTCTCGCGACGGCGGCGGGCGTTGATCAGGTCGCCACTTTGGTCAATCCGCTGGGCAGCGTGATCGACAAGCAGGTTCGCCCTAACGGCATGGAGTTGAGCCGCGTCCGCGTGCCGCTGGGCGTGATCGGCATCATCTACGAAAGCCGCCCCAATGTGACCGCCGACGCCGCCGCGCTCTGCCTGCGCGCCGGCAACGCCGTGATCCTGCGCGGCGGCAGCGAGGCGAAGGAAAGCAACCGCGCCATCCACGCGGCCATGGCCGAAGGGATCGCCGCTGCCGGCCTGCCCGCCGACGCGGTGCAACTGGTCCCCACCACGGACCGCGCCGCCGTGGGCGCGCTGCTCAAGGCCGCCGAGTTCATCGACCTGATCGTCCCGCGTGGCGGCAAGAGCCTGGTCGCCCGCGTGCAGGAAGAGGCGCGCGTGCCCGTGCTCGCGCATCTCGACGGCATCAACCACAGCTATGTCGACGGTGCCGCCGATCCGGACATGGCGCAAAAGCTGGTGGTGAACGCCAAGATGCGCCGCACCGGCATTTGCGGCGCGACCGAGACAGTGCTGATCGACAAGGCCTATCCTCAGGCGCCCGCCATCGTGAAGGCGCTGCTCGACGCCAAATGCGAAGTGCGCGGCGATGAAGCTGTGCAGGCGATGGACAGCCGCGTGATCGCCGCGTCGGATGAGGATTGGGATACGGAATATCTCGACGCCATCGTCTCGGTCCGGGTCGTGGATGGGCTGGACGAGGCGCTCGCCCATATCGCTGCCCATGCCAGCCACCACACCGACGCGATCATCACCGAGGACGCGACCAAAGCCGAGCGCTTCCTGAACGCCGTCGACAGCGCGATCGTGATGTGGAACGCCTCCACCCAGTTTGCGGACGGCGGCGAGTTCGGGCTGGGCGCGGAGATCGGCATTTCGACCGGGCGCCTCCACGCTCGCGGTCCGGTCGCTCTGGAAGGTCTGACGACCTATAAATGGCTGGTGCGCGGAACGGGCCAGACCCGGCCGTAAATCCGCCAATCTCTTCCCCGTTCGCCCTGAGCTTGTCGAAGGGCAAGGCTGAGCGAAGTCGAAGCCTTCGCTGCGCTCAGGCAAGGGCTTCGACTTCGCTCAGCCCGAACGGGTAGGGGTGTTTTACCCCTTCACCACTCCATCGATCGCCTTCAGCTTCTCCAGCAACGGTCCGACCCATTCGACCGGCAGCATCACCGGCCCATCCGAAGGCGCGCTGTCCGGATCGTCATGCGCCTCGGCAAAGACCGCCGCGATCCCCGCCGCGATAGCGCTCCGCGCCAGCACCGGCGCAAATTCGCGCTGCCCGCCCGAGGCTGAACCCAGCCCGCCCGGCTGCTGCACCGAATGGGTAGCGTCGAACACCACCGGATAGCCGGTCTGCGCCATCACCGGCAGCGACCGCATGTCGCTAACCAGCGTGTTGTAGCCGAAACTCGCCCCGCGCTCGGTCAGCAGGATACGCTCATTGCCGGTCGAGGCGACCTTCTGCGCCACCGCCGCCATGTCCCAGGGCGCGAGGAATTGCCCCTTCTTCACATTGACGACCGCGCCGGTCTTTCCCGCCGCCAGCAGCAGGTCAGTCTGGCGGCACAGAAAGGCGGGGATTTGCAAGATATCCACAGCCTGAGCCGCCGCCTCGACCTGCCCCGCCTCATGCACATCGGTCAGCACCGGACAGCCGAAGCTGGCCCTCACCTCCGCCAGAATTGCCAGCCCCGCATCGATCCCGACGCCTCGCTGTCCTGACACTGAGGTCCGGTTCGCCTTGTCGAACGACGATTTGAACACGAACGGCACGCCCGCTTTCGCGGCGATGCCCGATAGTCTTTCCGCCATCATCATCGCATGATCGCGGCTCTCGATCTGACAGGGGCCGGAAATCAGGACGAAGGGCAAGTCGTTGCCGACCATCACCGGCCCAATGGAAACATGCTTTGTCATGCCGCTCACTTCGGCGCTTTGGCGAAGCGGCGCAAGAGCTGCCCCCGCCACAGCCCCTTGCCGGGGTGATAATTCCAGCAAAACCAGCCGAAGACCAGACAAGCGAGCAACGACGGCAGCGCCATCGGATCGCCTTCCCCCTTCATGTGCCGGTAGAAGGCGAAGTCCGCCCGCCACCGGTCCCGCTCGCTGCCGCCACCATTGATGCCATAGGCATTGTCATGGCGCCGACAGCCGATGTTTCGGTTGTATTTGCGGTGGTCTATGAAATAGCAGTAGTCGCGTTCGGGTGTCGTCATGGCCCGATGTGGAACAGGGGCCATGGAAAAGTTCAAGCGTAAACTCTTCTACCTTGGCGGTTTCGATCCGCGCGGGGTGCGTTTCTATCACCAGATGTATCGCGAGCAGGCGGAAAATTACGCGCGCCTGTCGGGCGAACAGGTGGAGGTCAGCGCCCGCCGTTCCGGCCCGGCCTCGTCCGCCCTCTGGACCGTCACCAACCACAGCGCCGGGGTCGAGACCGACTATGAATTCCTCCGCTGGGAGGATTTGGTCGGCAAGGTCTGGATTCGCAATCCGCTGCTGCTGGCATGGCGCTCCATCGCCACCTACAGCGCCCATGCCCGGCACATGCAGTTCCTGCGCATGCGCAAGCTGCGTCCGGGGCCCGTCATCACCATCCTCTACCCGCCGCTGCTGGCGGTGCTGATCCCGCTCGCCCTCGCGCTGCTTCCCGCTTTGCTGCTGACGCTGCTGCTGCCCTTCTGGGCCGCCGCGCTCATCAGCATCGGCATCAGCGTGGCTCTGTCGGGCCGCCTGCTCAACAAGCTGATCGTGCCCTGGCTGCTGCGCTTCATGTATTATAACCATTCGGTCGCCGCCGACGGCCCCGGCGCGGAGATGGACGAGCGCCTCGACCAGTTCGCCACCCGCATTGTCGAGGAAATGGACGGCTCCCATGACGAGGTGATCTTTGCCTCCCACAGCAACGGCACCATCTATGCGATGAGCGTCCTGCGCCGCATCCTCGAACTGCGCGGGGACAGGCCGCTGCCCGACAATTTCACCGTCCTGACGCTGGGGCAGGTCGTCCCCGTCATCGCGCTCCGCAAGGACGCAAGCTGGTATCATGCCGATCTGAAAGCGCTGGACGACAAGCCTTTCCGCCTGGTCGACTTCTCCGCCCCGCCGGACGGCGCGGCCTATTATGACGTGCACCCGATCCGCCTTGTCTCAGACCGGTGCGCCGCCCGCGTGGACCTTCTCTCGCCGCGCTTCCACCTCTTCTATGATCCGGAAAATTATCACAGCGGCTGGTCGAACAAATATGAGGCGCATTTCGACTATCTGCGCGTGGGCGACCGCCTCTCGCCGGTCGACTATGTCAGCCTCACCGCCGGCCGCCGGACCATCGACGAAGCGATAGCGCAGTTCAGGACGATCAAGTGACGCAGCCCTTCACGCCGCCTTATCCAGAGCCGCCCCGCACCAAGCGCGGCCTGATGAAGCGCTTCCTGCGCGGCTGGCATAGTTGGATTCATGTGTTGTTCGAAAAGAGCTACACGATGAAGCTGGGCGAAATCCGCATGCCCGGCCAGACCATGTACATCGCCAATGAACTGCCGCTGGTGGACCAGATATTGCGGGGCGGCACGGCCTATCCCAAGCATCGCGAGCTGGTGCGCAACCTCTCGCCGCTGATCGGCAATTCGGTCTTTTCCGCCAATGGCGAGGATTGGGAAAGCCAGCGCGCCATGGTGAACCCGGCCTTCGCCCACACCGCGCTCAACCGTTCGATGCCGCTGATGGTCGCGGCCGCCGATGACCTGCTCGCTCGCCTGGGCGAGGCGGACCGCAGCAAGCCGGTCGATATCGACCCGATGATGACCCATGTCGCGGCCGACATCATCTTCCGCACGCTCTTTTCCGAAGCGCTGGACGAGCGGCGCTCCAACATCATCCACACCGCCTTCGGCAAGTTCCAGCGCCTCGCCCACAGCGCCTCGATGCTGCGCCTCTACGGCTTCCCTGCGCGCTGGTTCGAGAAGCGGTCGCTGACCCCGGCAAAGGCGATCCACGATGTCTTCCGCCCCATCGTCGAAGCGCGCTACGCGGGCTTCCACCAGCGTGGCGAGGCTCCCCACAAGGACATCCTTCAGTCGCTGATCGAGGCGAAGCATCCGGAAACCGGCGAACCCTTCACCTTGCAGCAGGTGATGGATCAGGTCTCGACCGTCTTCCTCGCAGGCCATGAAACCTCGGCCAGCACCATGACCTGGGCGCTCTACATGCTGGCCGAATGCGCCCATATTCAGACCGCCGCCCGCGCCGAGGTGACGGAAATCGCCGGAACCGTCCCGCTCGATGCCGCCATGCTCAAGGATATGGGCGCGATCCGCAACATCTTCCGCGAAACGCTGCGCCTCTATCCGCCGGTCGCCTTTTTCCCCCGCGAAGTCACCTGCCCGATGCCGATGCGCGACAAGCAGTTGGAGGAAGGCGCGATGCTGGTCGTCGCCCCCTGGCTCACTCAGCGCAACAAGGATAATTGGGCCTGCCCCCACAGCTTCGACCCCGCTCGCTTCGAAGACCCCGCCAATGCGGAGATGGTGAAGCAGGCCTGGTTCCCCTTCGGCCGCGGCCCCCGCGTCTGCGTCGGCGCCGGTTTCGCCCAGCAGGAGGTGATGACGGTGATCGCCACCGTGGTGCGCCGCTATCGCTTGTCGGTGCCGCAAGGGTTCAAGCCGGAGCCGATCAGCCGCCTGACGATCCGGCCGAGGACGGGCATGCAGCTGATGTTCGAGCTAGTGTCCTGAATGGGGGCAGAGCGGGCCTCACGATTGTTCATAACCGCAATTAGCCAAAAAGCACTGATGCCCTCAGCACTGTTTTTCCAATTTCCCTGATTTCCAACCGAAAAGAAAACGCCGCCACCTGGCCGGTTGAACCGGCGAGGCAGCGGCGTTTTGCATTATCGAGTGTCCGTTTATTGACCGAAAGTGCGCTGCCACCAGCCGCGGCGCGGCGTGCCGTCTTCATTTTCACCTTCGTCACCGGCCTCGCCATTCACCGTAACCGCTTCGGCGGTTTCCGCGGGGGAGGCGGCTTCGACGGGCGCCTGGATAGCCGGTGCGGCCTCTGCGGCAGCGGTTTCCTCGACCACCGGATCGGCCTTCTTGCGGCGAGTGCGCTTGGGTTTGGCAGGCGCCTCTTCGGCAACCGGAGCAGGTTCGGCAGCAACGGCTTCCTCAGCGACCGGCTCCACCTTCTTGCGACGGGTGCGCTTGGGCTTGGCAGGCGCCTCTTCGGCAACCGGCTCCTCCCGCACGACTTCCACCGGAGCTTCGACCGCTTCGGCTTCGGCGGCAGGCGCAGCAGCTTCCTTCGCCTTGCGCGCACGCGGACGGCGGCGGGTCTTGGGCGCTTCCTCCTCGGCAGGCGCTTCGGGAGCCGTTTCCACTACCGGTTCCGGAGCGGCCTCAGCCTCGACGGACTCCTCACTGGCGGCCGAACCTTCGCTCAACCCTTCCTCGCCTGCCTCACGACGGCGCCGTCCACCCCGACGGCCGCGGCGGCCGCGGCGACGGCCTTCGCCCTCACCCTCGACAGCGGCTTCGACCGGTGCAGCTTCGGCTTCGGCTTCACCCTCGACTTCCTCTGCCTCGTCGGAAATGTCGGCGTCCTCGCCAGCATCGCCTTCAGCCGCAGGCTCGGCGCGATGCTCATCGCGCTGCCCGCCCCGGCGGCGACGGCGACGACGGCGGCGACGGCCACCCTCGCGATCCTCGCCACGGTCGCCATGCTCCTCATGCGCGGCTTCGACTTCCTCGACCTCTTCCTCGTCCAGTTCCTCGACGATTTCGAGATCATCCTCTTCCTCGATTATCGGCGTATAGTCGACCACGCGCTCTGGACGCGGCCCGCTGGCCTCGACCGACATGCGCGCGCCCTCGACCTCGCCATCGGGCAGGATCGCGATGCGCACGCCATAGCGCTGCTCGATCTCGTCCAGTTCGCGGCGCTTGTTGTTGAGGACGTAGAAAGCCGCTTCCTGGCTGGCGCGCAGGGTGATCAGGCTGCCGCGACCACGCGCCGCTTCCTCTTCCAGCATGCGAAGCGCCGACAGACCCGCCGACGAGGCCGTCCGCACCAGCCCCGTGCCTTCGCAATGCGGGCACTGGCGGGTCGACGCTTCAAGCACGCCGGTGCGCAGACGCTGGCGGCTCATTTCCATCAGGCCGAAGCCCGAGATGCGGCCGACCTGGATGCGGGCGCGATCGTCCTTCAGCGCCTCCTTCATCGCCTTCTCGACCTTGCGGATGTTGGAGTTCATCTCCATGTCGATGAAGTCGATGACGACCAGGCCCGCCATGTCGCGCAGGCGGAGCTGCCGGGCAATCTCGCGGGCGGCTTCCAGATTGGTGGCGACGGCGGTCTGCTCGATGCCATGCTCGCGGGTCGACCGGCCCGAGTTGATGTCGATCGACACCAGCGCCTCGGTCGGGTTGATGACCAGATAGCCGCCGGATTTGAGCTGTACGACCGGATTGTACATCCCGGCGAGCTGATCCTCGACGCTGGCGCGCTGGAACAGCGAGATCGGATCGGCATATTGCTTCACCCGGCGCGCATGGCTGGGCATCAGCAGCTTCATGAAATCCTTGGCGGCCTTATAGCCATATTCGCCCTCGACGATGACCTCTTCAATATCCTTGTTGTAGATATCGCGGATCGCCCGCTTGATGAGGTCGCTGTCATTGTGGATCAGCGCGGGGGCGTCAGATTTCAGTGTGTTTTCGCGGATCTCGTCCCACAGGCGGGCAAGATAGTCGAAGTCGCGCTTGATCTCCGGCTTGGTGCGCTGGAGACCGGCGGTGCGGACGATGCAGCCCATGGTGGAGGGCAGCGCCATTTCCGCGATGATCGACTTCAGGCGCTTGCGGTCGGCAGCGTTGCTGATCTTGCGCGAAATCCCGCCGCCATGGCTGGTGTTCGGCATCAGCACGCAATAACGGCCCGCGAGCGACAAATAGGTGGTCAGCGCCGCGCCCTTGTTGCCGCGCTCTTCCTTGACGACCTGCACCAGCAGCACCTGGCGGCGCTTGATGACGTCCTGAATCTTGTAGCGGCGGCGCAGCGCCATGCGCTTGCGGCGCAGCTCGTCGGCGGCCTCGTCGCCCTTGCCGCGACGGCCACGGCCATTGCGGCCGCCCTCGGCGCCTTCGCTGGCCGCAGCTTCGCCTTCATGATCTTCATCGTCATGATGATGGGTGGCCTCGACGACTTCCAGGCCACCGTCGGACGCGCCGCCATGTTCCTCATCATCATCGAAATCGGCGCGCAGCGCGGCCTCTTCCTCGGCATGCTCGCGTTCCTCGCGCAGCAGCGCTTCGCGGTCCTCCCGGGGGATCTGATAATAGTCGGGATGGATTTCGCTGAAAGCGAGGAAACCATGGCGATTGCCGCCATAATCGACGAAGGCCGCCTGGAGCGAAGGCTCTACACGAGTAACCTTGGCGAGATAGATATTGCCCTTGAGCTGCTTGTGCTCGGCCGATTCGAAGTCGAATTCCTCGATCCGGTTACCTTTGACGACCGCGACCCGGGTCTCTTCCCGGTGGCGCGCATCGATCAGCATACGCATTGTCATTTATGAATCTCCGGCGTTGGCGGCCAGCGGCGCTGGGCCGGGCTGCCACGCGATAGTAAGGGGACGGCGCGAGTTGCTGCATCGTCCGGTTTTGAAGGAAAAAACGCGTGTCTGCTGCCGGGGCAGGGCCGGACCATGTGCCGGACACCACCAACCACGCCGCATCGCCCGGAACCGGGGCCAGCGTGGATTGGAAATCATGCCTCATGCAGCGTCAACCTGTTCGTGCATCCGTGCCGGGCGTTGTCGCCCGCCGGTGCCATCGTGAATATCCCCGAAAGGACTGCCGCCGAATATGGCGCGTCTTTTGGGAATGTGAATGGGTAGCAGTCAAAATGGCAAGGAGCAACGGCCACTCGAAATATTGTTTCGCGGCTTGCGCTTCCGGCGGAACTTCGCCCGGCAGTCTATCGCGATCATGGTGAAGATGGGGTTAACCTTGCCGTTTCGATGCGCGAAAAGCGGCTATGCTTCATATCGCCGGGATAGCGCCGGGACGATCGGTGGACGGGCGTCATGAAATTCGGCTGGACGGCCAAGGCCCGTACGTTGCACAAGCGGCGCATGTTCCAAAGTCTTGCGCTCGCAAGCATGATCCTCTCCGGCGCGCCGCTTTCCGCCGTCATCCCCGATGGCGGCCGGGCGGGCATGCGCTTTGACGCGCCCGCGCATATGGCCTCGCGCCCGGCCAGGCGTCTCCACAGCATCACCGTGCCGATCCCGCCTGTGGCGCGCGGCCTGTCGCTGCCGCCGGTGGAGGGGCCGCGCGACGCGTCCCGCCCGCTGGTGGTGATCGACGCCGGCCATGGCGGCCATGATCCAGGCGCGGTCAACCGCGAAAATGGCGAGCGGGAGAAGGATGTGACGCTCGCCATCGCGCAGGCGGTACGCGACCAACTGCTGAAGTCAGGCCGCGTCCGCGTGGCGCTGACCCGCAACGCTGACCGTTTCCTGGTACTTCAGGAGCGCTATGGCATTGCGCGCAAGCTGAACGCGGACCTGTTCATTTCCATCCACGCCGATTCGGCGGACAATGACACGGCGCGGGGCGCGACCGTCTATACCCTGTCCGAGACCGCCTCCGACCGCGAAGCCGCCCGCCTTGCCGCGCGCGAGAACAAGGCCGACTTTCTGAACGGCGTTAACCTCGGTGGCCAGTCGAACGATGTTTCCTCGATCCTGATCGACCTGACGCAGCGGGAATCGATGAACATTTCGGTGAGCTTCGCCCGGCTGCTCCAACGCGAGGCCGCGCCCTATGTCCCGTTCCGCAGCGCGGCGCATCGCTTCGCCTCGCTGATGGTGCTCAAAGCTCCGGATACCCCGTCGGTGCTGTTCGAAACGGGCTATATTTCCAATACGGCCGATGCGGCTTTCCTGGCGTCGAAGGAAGGTCAGGCGAATATCGCCAAGGGCGTCGCCCGCGCGATCGAAGTGCATTTCGCCCGCAAACTGACGATGCGCGGGGATGGGGCGGGCGGCTGAGAACGTCCGGACCGGCCGACATTCCGTTCAAAGCATTCCACTCTGGCGCTTCACCCATTTTGACCGTACAGCCTCGACCATCATGGAAGAGGCTCGCCCCAAAAACGCCGCATCGTCCTTCATCCATCGCCTGCGTAGCGGCGCGAGCGGACTTCGGGAAAGGCTCGCACCCCATTGGGACAAGCGCTGGTTCCGCTGGATCGCGGTTGGCCTTGGCGGCCTCATCCTCGCTTATGCGCTTTTCTGGCTGATCTTCGCGCGCGGCTTGCCCGATGCGGCGACGCTGCTGGAATATGAGCCGCCGCTGCCGACAATCGTGCGGGACACCGACGGCCAACCCGTCCACAGCTATGCCCGCGAACGCCGCGTCCAACTGCAATATAGCGATTATCCACCGCTGCTGATCCGCGCCTATCTGTCGGCGGAGGACAAGACCTTCTTCGAACATCATGGCGTCGACATTCCCGGCTTCTTCGGCGCGGTGTTCGACTATGCGACCAAGATCGGCTCGGGCCAGCGCGCCCGTGGCGGCTCCACCATCACCCAGCAGGTGGCGAAGAACCTGCTGATCGGTGACGAATATTCCCCCACGCGCAAGGTGAAGGAAATGATCCTCGCCTATCGCATGGAGGGGGTGCTGACCAAGCAGCAGATCCTCGAACTCTATCTCAACCAGATATTCCTCGGCCGCAACGCCTATGGCGTGCAGGCGGCTGCGCGCGCCTATTTCGACAAGGATGTGGGCGACCTCAAGCTGCATGAAATGGCCTATCTGGCGATCCTGCCCAAAGGTCCGGCCAATTATCGCCCGGAAAGCCCCACCGGCCATGAACGCGCACTGGAGCGCCGCAACTGGGCGCTTGGCGAAATGGTCAAGAATGGCTGGATCACCCAGGCCCAGCGCGATGAGGCGCAGGCCCAGCCGCTCGGCACCGTGGCTGCCCATGGCTCCAGCTTCGATGCCCGCGCAGGCGGCTATTATATGGAGGAAGTGCGCCGCCGCCTGATCCAGCAATTCGGGGAAAAGGCATCGGACGGTCCGAACAGCGTCTATGCCGGCGGCCTCTGGGTGCGCAGCCCCTATGACCCGAAGATTCAGGATCTGACGACCACGGCGCTGCGCAATGGCCTGCTGCGCTTCGATGCGGGCAAGGGCTGGTCCGGGCCGATCGGCAGGATCGACATGGATCGCGGCTGGCATCGTGAACTGGCGGCAAGCTATATCGACGTCGACTATGCCGGATGGCGCGTCGCCGTGATCGTCAGCCGGAACAGCGGCGCCGCGCAGATCGGCTTTTCCGACGGATCGACGGGCACGCTGTCCGCCGATGCGGCGCAATTGCCCTATCGCAAGAGCGGCGGCCCGGCCTTCGCGGCGATGAAGCCCGGCGACCTGATCGTGGTGGCGCGCAACGGCTCGTCATGGGCACTGCGCAACGTGCCCGAAGTCTCCGGCGGCATGGTGGTGGAGGAAACCCATTCGGGCCGCGTCCGCGCCATGCAGGGCGGCTTCGACAACCGCCTCTCCTCCTACAACCGCGCCACCCAGGCGATGCGCCAGCCCGGATCGACCATCAAGCCCTTCGTCTATGCCGCCGCGCTGGACAATGGCATGACCCCGGCCTCGATCATCGTCGACGGACCGCTCTGCGTCTATCAGGGCGCGGGCCTTGGCCAGAAATGCTTCCGCAACTTCACCGGCGGCAGCGCCGGGCCGCAGACCATGCGCTGGGGCGTCGAGCAGTCGCGCAACCTGATGACCGTGCGCGCCGCCAGCCAGACCGGCATGGACCGCGTCGTGCGCACCATCAAGGCGATGGGGATCGGTGATTACCAGCCCTATCTCTCCTTTGCGTTGGGCGCGGGCGAAACCACGGTCGAGCGGATAGTGAACGCCTATGCCATGCTCGCCAATCAGGGGCGGCAGCTTAGCCCCAAGCTGATGGACTATGTGCAGGACCGGCGCGGCAAGGTGATCTGGCCGCTGCGCTGGCGCGCCTGTGACGGCTGCAACATGGCCAATTGGGACGGCAAGTCCATGCCCCGCTTCGGTTTCGAGGGGCGGCAGGTGATGAACCCGATGACCGCCTATCAGGTCGTGCACATTGCCGAGGGCGTGATCCAGCGCGGCACGGCCACCGTGCTGGCGGACCTGAAACGCCCGCTGTTCGGCAAGACCGGCACCACCAACGGCCCGACCAACGTCTGGTTCGTCGGCGGATCGCCGGACATCGTGGCGGGCGTCTATATCGGCTATGACCAGCCGAGGAGCCTGGGCGGCTGGGCGCAGGGCGGCCGCGTCGCCGCGCCGATCTGGAAAGCGGCGATGACGCCGGTGCTGGAGGCGATGCCCAAGACCCCGTTCATCGCCCCGGCGGGCATCCGCATGGTCACGATCGACCGCCGCTCGGGCAAGCGCGTCTATGGCGTCTGGCCGACCGACGAGCCCAAGCCCGCCGTGATCTGGGAAGCGTTCAAGCCCGAATCCGAACCCCGCCGATCGATCCGCAAGGAAGAGGTGGCCGCGCAAGACAAGGCCGCCGCCCGCATCGAAGCGACGGTCCAGCGCCACCAGCGCACCGACAGCGACTTCCTGCAGGATCAGGGCGGGATTTACTAAATTCTCCCTGCGCGAAGCGTCGGGAGGATTTGAGCTCTTCCCCCGCAAGGATTGAATCTTCCCAAACTCTCCGCGCTCGGATAGGGCCGGGCGCATGATGCGTTTCCTGCACGAACAGGAAACATGCGAATGTCTGGAGACCTCCCATGCGCGCCGAAGCGCAGCAATATATAGACCGCATCGACGCCGCGCTGGACCTGCTGCGCCGCTTCCTCGACTGGGACCGCGCCCTTCGCCGCCTCGACGAACTGAACGCCCGCGTCGAGGACCCGACGCTTTGGGACAATCAGAAACAGGCGCAGGAAGTGATGCGGGAGCGCACAAGGCTCGACGCCGCGATCGGCGCGACCCGCGCCATCGACAGCGAAAAGACCGACACCGCGGAACTTATCGACATGGCCGATGCCGAAGGCGATGAGGATATGGTGGCCGAAGCCATCGCCTCGCTGAAGGCGCTGGCCGATCGCGCCGACGAGGACAAGATCAAGGCGTTGCTCGCTGGCGAGGCCGATGCCAGCGACACCTATCTGGAAATCCACGCGGGCGCGGGCGGCACGGAAAGCCAGGATTGGGCGGAAATGCTCAGCCGCATGTACCGCCGCTGGGCCGAACGGCGCGGCTATAAGGTCGAGCTGGTCGACTATCAGGCGGGCGACCAGGCGGGCATCAAGTCCGCCACCTTCCTGTTCAAGGGCGAGAATGCCTATGGCTATGCGAAGACGGAAAGCGGCGTGCATCGCCTGGTCCGCATCAGCCCCTATGACAGCTCGGCCCGCCGCCACACCAGCTTCTCGTCGGTCTGGGTCTATCCGGTGATCGACGACGATATCGATATCGAGGTGAAGGAAAGCGACCTCAAGATCGACACCTACCGCGCCAGCGGCGCAGGCGGTCAGCACGTCAACACTACGGACTCGGCGGTCCGCATCACTCACGTGCCGTCGGGCATCATCGTCGCCAGCCAGAACGACCGTTCGCAGCACAAGAACCGCGCAACGGCCATGAACATGCTGAAGGCGCGCCTCTATGAAGCGGAACTGCGCCGTCGCGAGGAAGCGGCATCGACCGACTATCAGGCCAAGACCGAGATCGGCTGGGGCCACCAGATCCGCTCCTATGTGCTTCAGCCCTATCAGCTCGTGAAGGATTTGCGCACCGGCGTCACCTCCACCGCGCCCGACGATGTGTTGGACGGCGCGCTCGATCCCTTCATGGCGGCCGCGCTCAGCCAGAAGGTGACCGGAGAGAAGGTCGACGTGGAGGATGTCGACTGATGAAGCGCCTGCCGGCGGCCGGGGCTGGAGCGCTCGCGGCGCTGGCGGGCTGCTTGGCTTTGCTGGCGGGCTGCGGCCCATTCTCGTCGGACAAGAATAGCGATCGCCCGGCCGCCGCCCGCGCCTTTCCGCGCGCCGACCGCCCGGTGGCGCCGATCGTCTCCACCCGCTGGTCGAGCGAGGAAGCCCGCGACCGGGTGAACGAAGCCGAAGACATCATGAACCGCGCCGGCATCCGTTCCGGCATGACGGTGGCGGACATTGGCGCGGGCGAGGGCTATTACACCGTGCGCCTCGCGAAAAGGGTGGGCGACAGGGGCCGCGTCCTGGCCGAAGACATCATGCCCGAGGTGATCGACGCCTTGAGCCGCCGCATCACGCGGGAGGACTGGCGCAATGTCAGCGTCCGGCTGGGCGCGCCGGAGAACCCCAGGCTGCCTGAAAACAGCTTCGACCGCATCCTCATGGTCCATATGTATCATGAGATTGCCGAACCCTACGCCTTTCTGTGGAACCTCAGTCCAGCGCTCAAGCCGGGTGGCGAGCTGATCGTGGTGGACGCCGATCGTCCGACCGACCAGCACGGCACGCCGCCGCGCCTGCTGGCCTGCGAATTGGCGGCCATGGGCTTCCGTCTGGAGGAACTGATTCCCAAGCCGACGGCGGGCGGCTATTTCGCCCGGTTCAAGCGCATTGCCGCACGGCCCGAACCATCCTCCATCGTCCCCTGCGCCTTGCGGTCCTGATCCGTTACGGCCGGCTAACGCTTTCCTTTGCGCATATTATGGTTAATGGGCGGCCAACCATGATTCGATGGACGCTTTTGACCATTTTATGATCATATGCCTTGGGGGGAGGGCAGGATATGGCTGACCTGACTGGCGCCGCCGGGCAGCGGCGGCACGATCCGCGCCACAAGATGTTCGGACCCGTCGCCTTGCGTTTCGGCGGCACGGCGGCCCGGGCGCATTTTCTGGACCTGTCCTGCTCGGGCGCGTTGGCCCATTGCGAAACGCCGCCCAGGACCGGCACCTATCTCATCGTCGAGGCGCTGGGCATGCAGGCGAGCGGCCGGGTCATGTGGTCCAATGGCAAGCGTTTCGGCATTCAGTTCAACCAGCCCTTGACCCAGCATGCCTTGACCGTGTGGATCGAAGGCGCCTGAATAGCCGTTCCTTCATCCCTTCTGCCGCCACTTCCGAAATAGCGATACGCCCAGCAGTCCGCCGCCGACCAGCGCTGCGATCGCTCCGCCCGCGCTCGCCAGCGCCCAGGCGCCGGCAGCCAGCAAGCCAGTCAGGAAATCGACGATGATCAGCGTAAGGTGAATCATTACGCTAGGAAGACGTTATTCCTGCCCAAGTTCCTTCGCCTCCTGATATTTCAGCTCCAGGAAGCGGTTCTGCACCGCCAGCTTGTCGAGATCGCCGCTCGCCAGCGTCTCGCTCATCCGGGCGATTTCCGCGTCGATGACGCCAAGTCCGTCGATCAACTGCTTTTCCGGGACGCGGCCATTGCGCTCCTCGCGCCGCAGCGGTTCGGGGATGGATTGATAGCCGGTGACGAGTTCAGGCAGATGATCGGCCAGCAATTTGCGGATTTCCTGCGCCGCCGGATCCTGCTCGCCCAGCCTTTCAAGTTGCGGCGACAGGGTCTCCAGCTTCACGCCGATGCTGTCGACTAGGGTGACGGCGGGGGCGGGCAGGGCTTTGCGCTGATTTTCCAGCCAAATCTCGGTCTGGAGCGGCAGGGCGGTGAGCGCGGTCTCCGCCAGCGCCTCTGTCCTGACGCGCTTTTCTCCCGGCAGCGCCGCGATCAGGAGCACCGCCGCCAGCATGACGCCCAGCGCGATCATGACCCCGCTTGTCCCGATCGGCGCCACAAAGCCCGCCACCGCGCTGCCGATCAGCACCGCGATCACTGCCCAGAAGGCATATTTGACCTTGCGCATCAGCGCGGCATTGCGCCTTTGCCGCGCACGTGCCGACAGGCTCTGCCCGCGCTCGCTATGGCGGCGGAGCACCGCTTCGGCATCGGCCAGGACGCGTTCGGACCGGCTCATCCTGTCAGGCCTCGATCGAACTCAGCAACGGATTGTCGACGCGTGCCTGTTGCGCGGCCTGCGCCTGTCCCTCGGCGCGGGCGATATAGCCCTTGGATTTCTCGACCTCGTTCGACAGCGTGGACACCGTTGTCTTCATATTCTCCAGCGCCTTCAGCTTGAACGTGTCGATACTGTCCATCGTATCGTAGATATTCTGGAAGGCGCGTTGCAGCGTCTCGATCGGGATGGTGCTGGACGCCGCCTGTTCATGGATCTGCGCAGTCTGGGTCTTCAGCATCTCGCCGGTCGAATCGATCATGTTCGCGGTCGTCGTGTTGAGCGCGGTGATCTGTTCCAGCACCAGGCGCTGCCCGACCAGCGCCTGCGCCACGGTGACGGCGGTGCGCAGCGCGGCGACAGTGGTGGTGCCGGCGCGGTCCACGCCCTTCACCAGTTCGACATTGTTCTTCTTGACGAGGTCCAGCGCCAGATAGCCCTGCACCGTCACCGCCATCTGCGTCAGCAGGTCCTGCGTGCGCTGGCGGATGTAGAAAAGCGCGCTCTCGCGGATCGCCTTGGCCTTGGCCGGGTCCGCTGAATCCAGCTCCAGCGCCTTCGCCTCCAGCCGGGCGTCCAGCGTCTTGGAGATATGGATCATCTGCTCCAGACGGCCCATGGTCTGCCACATATTCTGCCGCTCGACATCGATGGCGGCATTGTCCTTGATCAGCACGTCCTTGCCGCTGGCCAGGCTGCCCAGGATCGAATTGATGTGGCTCTGCGCGCTTTTATAGCTGTCGAAATAATCGCGCATCCGGTTGCCGAAGGGGATCAGGCCGAACAGCTTCTTGGGCGCGGTCAGGCTGCCGCGCTTGCCGGGATCGAGATCCTCGATGGTTCGGCGCAGTTCGGCCAGATCGACGCCGACCTTGTTGTCGCTGTCCATGGCGCGCACCGGGCGGTCGAGAAAACGGTTGGAATGTCCCGCAGCCTCCGCGATTTCCTTGCGCCCCATATTGGTGAGCTGGTCGACGCGCTGCCCGAATTCGGGCGAATTGGCGTCCTGCGCGACCAGATCGTCGATGAAGGCATCGACCTTCTCGTCCAGCTTCGACCTTTTCTCGTCTTCCAAGGGCACCAGCCCCGCCGCTTTTTCGGGCGCGATCGGCGGCACCGGATCGGGCGGAGTGAGGTTCAGCGTGTCAGCGGTGGCGGTCGGCGCGGTCGAAGCCATGTCATCTCCCAGGGGCCATCAAGCGTTTGCACTGTTATATGTATATAGAACAGTCCGGCTGCAAGCCTGTGCCGCACGCTAAAGGCCTGCCCCCGCCATTGCAATCGCTCCTGCCCTACCCGCAAAGCTTGCCGCAGCGCGTCATTTCCTGTAGGGGCGCGCCCGATAGTCCTGGACAGGCGTGGTGCCCGCCGGGAAACCTTAAATCCCAAAGGCAAGACATGTCCCTGCGTAATATCGCGATCATCGCGCACGTCGACCATGGCAAGACCACGCTCGTCGACCAGCTTTTCCGCCAGTCCGGCACCTTCCGCGACAATCAGCGCGTCGAGGAACGCGCGATGGACTCGAACGACCTCGAAAAGGAACGGGGCATCACCATCCTGGCGAAGCCGACCTCGGTCGAGTGGAACGGAATCCGCATCAACATCGTCGACACGCCCGGCCACGCCGACTTCGGCGGCGAGGTGGAGCGCATCCTCTCCATGGTCGACGGCGTGATCCTGCTGGTCGACTCGTCGGAGGGCGCGATGCCGCAGACCAAGTTCGTGACTGGCAAGGCGCTGGCGTTGGGCCTGCGCCCGATCGTCGTCGTCAACAAGGTCGACCGCCCCGACGAGCGCATCCAGGAAGTGCTGGACGAAGTGTTCGACCTGTTCGTGACGCTGGACGCCACTGACGAGCAGCTCGATTTCCCGGTCCTCTATGCCTCGGGCCGCAACGGCTATGCCAGCGATAACCCCAGCCGCCGCGAGGGCACGCTGGAGCCGATGTTCCAGAAGATCGTCGATCATGTGCCGCCGCCGTCGCTGGATCAGGACGCGCCGTTCAGCTTCCTCGTGACGCTGCTCGATCGCGACAATTTCCTCGGCCGCATCCTGACCGGCCGCGTCCAGTCGGGCACGGTCAAGGTCAACCAGCCGATCCACGCGCTCGACATGGACGGCAATGTGATCGAAACCGGCCGCGCGTCGAAGATCATGTCCTTCCGCGGCCTGGATCGCGTTCCGGTGGATGAGGCGAAGGCGGGCGACATCATCTCGCTCGCCGGTCTGACCGTCGCGACCGTGGCCAACACCATCTGCGACACCTCGGTCAGCGTGCCGATCAAGGCGCAGCCGATCGATCCGCCGACCCTGTCGATGCGCTTTGCGGTGAACGATTCGCCGATGGCGGGCCGCGAAGGCAGCAAGGTGACGAGCCGCATGATCCGCGACCGTCTGGCCCGCGAAGCCGAATCGAACGTCGCCATCAAGGTGACGGAGAGCGACGACAAGGACAGCTTCGAAGTCGCCGGCCGTGGCGAATTGCAGCTGGGCGTGCTCATCGAAACCATGCGCCGCGAAGGCTTTGAACTCGGCATCTCGCGCCCCCGCGTGCTGTTCGGGGAGGATGAGAACGGCAACAGGACCGAGCCTTATGAAATCGTCGTCATCGACGTGGACGATGAATTTTCCGGCACGGTCGTCGACAAGATGAACATCCGCAAGGCCGAGATGACCGACATGCGTCCTTCGGGCGGCGGCAAGACCCGCATCACCTTCTCCGCGCCGTCGCGCGGCCTGATCGGCTATCATGGCGAATTCCTGTCCGACACGCGCGGCACCGGCATCATGAACCGCCTGTTCGAGAAATATGGCCCCCACAAGGGCAAGATCGAAGGCCGCAAGAACGGCGTGCTGATCTCCAACGGCGCGGGTGAGGCCAATGCCTATGCGCTCGGCCCGCTGGAAGAGCGCGGTATCCTGATGGTCGGCGTGGGCGAGGCGCTCTACGAAGGCATGATCATCGGTGAAAACGCCAAGCCGGAAGACCTGGAAGTCAACCCGATGAAGTCGAAGGCGCTGACCAACTTCCGCGCCAGCGGCAAGGATGACAGCATCCGCCTGACCCCGCCGCGCAAGCTGACGCTGGAGCAGGCCATCGCCTATATCGATGACGATGAAATGGTCGAAGTGACGCCCAAGAACATCCGCCTGCGCAAGCGCTATCTCGACCCGAACGAGCGCAAGCGCATGTCGCGGGCCAAAGCTGCCGCCTGATTGAGTTTTGAGAGGAAAAAAAGGGGCCGGTGTCGCGAGACGCCGGCCCCTTTTGCTTTGGGATGGTCCGGAAGGGCCATTTGCGGATGTTGATAATATCGTCATCCCAGCGAAAGCTGGGATCTCTTGAGGCTAGGTCGTGCGCTATCGCCTAAGATCCCGGCTTTCGCCGGGATGACGGAAATGATGTTCGCCTTCCACCCAAACATCCCTCAAACCTATTTGCACCCTCGTAAAGCTGCTGGCCTCCCCGCTGCGCCCTCTTTATGGTCGCGCCGTCTGCTCTTCCGCGAAAGCTTTTCATGCATCTTCTCATTGGCCTAGCCGGCATCGCGCTGATCCTTGCCATTGCCTTCGCCTTGTCCTCCGACCGCCGCGCCGTCCGGCCGCGGGTCGTGGGCGCGGCATTCCTGTTGCAGGCAGGCATCGCCCTGCTGGTGCTTTATGTGCCTGCCGGACGTGCGGTGATCGCGGGCATGTCGCATGGCGTGTCGAATCTGCTCGGCTATGCGCAGGCGGGGACGGATTTCATCTTCGGCCCGCTCGCCAAGCCGGAAATCGGCGGGGCCAGCTTCGCCATCGCCGCGCTGCCGGTGATCATCTTCTTCGCCAGCCTGGTGTCGATCCTCTATTATCTGGGCATCATGCAGCAGATCGTCCGCTGGGTCGGCGGCGCGATCGAGAAGGTGACGGGCGTGTCCAAGGTCGAAAGCCTGTGCGCCGCCGCCAATATCTTCGTCGGCCAGAGCGAGAGCCCGCTCGTCATCCGCCCCTATCTGGCGGGCCTCACCCCGCCGCAGCTCTTCGCCGTCATGACCAGCGGGATGGCGGGCGTGGCGGGCACCATCCTGGCGGCCTATGCCTCCATGGGGATCAAGATCGACTATCTGCTTGCCGCGAGCTTCATGTCCGCGCCCGGCGGTCTGCTGATGGCGAAGATCATGATGCCCGACGAGCCGGAACGCGAACCGGAACTGCCCTTGGGCGACCATCCCGACATCGCCCTGCCCGAAACACGCATCAGCGGCGCCGGTCCCGCCGCGCTGCTGCCCGAAGCGACGCCCGGCGAGCCGATGCCGCCCGCGACCCATGACGAGGAAAAGCCCGCCAATCTGATCATGGCGGCGGCGCAGGGCGCGCAGACCGGCGTGAAGCTGGCCGTCGCGGTCGGTGCCATGGTACTGGCCTTCGTGGCGCTGGTGGCGCTGGCCAATGGCATATTGGGCGGGATCGGCGGCTGGTTCGGCTATTCGAACCTCAGCTTCCAGCAACTGCTCGGCTATGTGTTTTCGCCGGTCATGTATCTGCTCAACATCCCCTGGAACGAAGCGCAGATCGCGGGCGGCCTGTTCGGTACCAAGGTCGTGCTGAACGAGTTCGTCGCCTATATCAATCTGGGCCAGGTGCAGGGCGCGCTGTCGCCCGCGACCATCGCCATCGTCACCTTCGCGCTTTGCGGCTTCGCCAATTTCAGCTCGATCGCGATCCAGATGGCCGTCACCGGCAATCTCGCGCCCAACCAGCGGCCAGTGATCGCGCGGCTGGGGTTGAAGGCGCTGGTGGCGGGCAGCCTCGCCAATCTCATGAGCGCGGCGCTGGCGGGCCTGATGCTCAGCCTGCGCTGATCGTTCCGATTCTATAACGAAAGTTCTACCCGCTGCCGGTAGAATCGGTTATGGTTAACCCATGGGGGCGAAACGCATATTCGGGCTGGCAGTCATGCTGTCGGCGGTCATGGGAATGGCGCCGGCCATCGCGCAGGCGCCAAAGCCCGGCACATTGGAAAGCTATAAGGACTGGACCATCGGCTGCGACAATCGCAACCGGTGCGAGGCCGTGTCGCTGTTGCCCGAGGGCGGCGATTGGCCCGATACGCCGGTCATGCTGGGCATCAGCCGGGATGCCGGTGCAACTACCGATCCCGAAATCTGGGTCAGCCGCGACGCCAAGGGGCGCGAGACGCTGGACTTCCTGATCGATGGCCGCAAGATCGCCAGCGCGGCGAGCGTGGATGGCGAAGCCAGCGTGCAGGGGCCGCAGGCGTCCGCGCTGGCCATCGCCATGGCGAAGGGCGGGGGCATGGAAATCCGCTCCGGCGCCAAGCGGATCGATCGGCCATCGCTGGCCGGGTCCGCCGCCGCGCTGCGCTATATGGATGCGAAACAGGGTCGGGCAGGAACGGTGGCGGCTCTGGTTGCGACCGGCCCGCTCGCCCGCAGCGCCGTGCGCCCCGCGCCTGCCATCCCGTCGATCCGGCGCGTCGCCGTGCCCGGCGGCGCGGAACCGCCTGCGCTCTGGCGCGAGGAATTGACCTCGCTTGGCACATTCACCGGCTGCGCCGATGAGATGAAGGACGCATCCTCTCCCCCCGATCTGTATCGCCTCTCGAAGACGGAGACGCTGGTATTGGTGCCCTGCGGCGCTGGAGCCTATAATTTCACGTCCGCCCCGGTGATCGCCACCGGCATAGCGGGGCGCCGGATCTTCCGCTTCGCCAGTTTCGATTATCAGCCGGGCTGGAGCGAGGATGCCGGCCATCCGATGCTGGTCAATGCAAGCTGGGCGCCGGAGACGTCCACCCTACAAAGCTATGCCAAGGGCCGGGGCTTGGGCGATTGCGGCGGCAGCGAATCCTATGTGTGGGACGGAACGCGTTTCCGTTTGGTCGAGGCTAGCGCCATGGGAGAATGCCGTGGCGCCTGGCACTGGATCACCACCTGGTCCGCGAAGGTCACCGAATAGGACCGCGAGCTGTGATCCTTTCTCATGTCTGGGCGAGGATCAGCGAAAACAGCCCGTCCGCATCGCTCCATTCTCGCACCGGCTCCCATCCGCCTGCGCGCAGCAGCAGCCTTTCGTCGCGTGCGCCATATTTATGGCTGCTTTCGGTATGGATCGTCTCGCCCGCCGCCATGCGGAAACATTGTCCCGCGACGTGGAAGTGCAAGGGCCGCACCGCCTCCAGATGCATTTCGATCCGCGCCTTGTCATCGTTCCAGACGGCGCGATGGACGAAGCCATCCAGCGGCAGGTCACCCTCCAGCTCGCGATTGATGCGGGCGATCAGGTTGAGGTTGAACGCCGCCGTCACCCCGGCCGCATCGTCATAGGCGGCGACCAGCAGATCGCGGTCCTTGATCCGGTCCATGCCGATCAGCAGCATCGACTCTTCCCCCAACAGCCGCCGCATCGCCCGAAGCAGGTCGACCGCCGCATCGGGTTCCATATTGCCGATGGTCGATCCGGGGAAAAAGCCGAGGCGCGGCAAGCCATCGATCGCGGCGGGCAAGGCCAGTTCGCCGTTGAAATCGCCCACCACCGGCAACACGGGCAGACCGGGAAAGGCCGATGCCAGTTCGGCGCTCGCAGCGCGAAGAAAATCGCCGCTGATGTCGATCGGCACATAGGCGGCGGGGTCGACGGCGCGCAGCAGATGCGGGGTCTTGCGCGAACTGCCCGCGCCGAATTCCACCACTGCCCGGCCGGTGCCGATGGCTTGGGCGAAATCCGGGCCATGCCGTTCCAGCAGCGCGGTTTCGGTGCGCGTCGGATAATATTCGGGCAGGTCGGTGATCGCCTCGAACAGTTCCGACCCGCGCCGGTCGTAGAACCAGATGGGCGGCGTCGCCTTGGGGTGGCGCGACAGCCCCTCGATAATGTCCCTCCGAAAAGCCGGATCGGGCGCGCGCAGCGGCAGCGTAGCGTCCTTAGTCAGCAGCATCGCCTCACAAATCCTTTGCCAGCCGCAGCCCGGTGAACTGCCAGCGTTGATGGGGGTAGAAGAAATTGCGGTAACTCGCCCGCATATGGCCGCGTGGGGTGGCACAACTGCCGCCCTTCAGCACGAACTGGCCCGACATGAACTTGCCATTATATTCGCCCACGGCGCCTTCCGCCGCCCGAAAGCCGGGATGCGGGCGAAAGGCGCTGCCGGTCCATTCCCACACATCGCCGTACATTTGGGTCAGCGCCGATCCGCCCTCCGGCGCGCGGGGGCGGGGGCAGGCGGGGCCGTCCAACTGGTTGCCGCTGGTCGGCGCGACGTTCAGCGCGGCGCTTTCCCATTCCGCCTCGGTCGGTAATCGCGCACCGGCCCAGCTCGCATAGGCGTCCGCCTCATACAGGCTGATATGGCTGACGGGCGCGGCGGGATTGACCGGCTTGCGGCCATCCAGCCCGAAGCGCGTCCAGCCCTGATCGCCGCGCCGCCAGTAAAGCGGCGCGTCTATCCCCTCGGCCCGGACCCAGGCCCAGCCATCCGATAGCCAGTGGGCGGGATCGTCATAGGCTCCATCCTCGATGAAGTTGATCCATTCGCCGTTGGTGATAAGCCGGTGCGCCAGGGCGTGCGGGTGGAGCACCGTCTTGTGACGGGGCGTTTCGCAATCGAAGGCGAAATCGCTCTTGCCGTCGTCACCGATCTCGACCAGCCCCTGCCGCCCCTCTATCCAGTGCAGCGGGCCGGGGACCGGCGCAGGCAGCGCATTGGGCGCGTCGAACAATGCGGGCTCCAGCGGATTGAGCGACAGCAGATGCTGCATGTCGGTCAGCAGCAATTCCTGATGCTGCTGCTCATGGTGGAGGCCCAGCAGCACCAGCGCCTGCGCATCGGGCATCAGCATCGGCAGGGCGGTGATCAGCGCCTTGTCGACATGCGCGCGATAGGCGCGGATTTCCTTGAGTGTCGGCCGGGTCAGCACGCCCCGCATCGGCCGGGCATGGCGCGGCCCCTCGGCCTCATAATAGCTGTTGAAGAGATAGGCGTAATGCGGGTCGAAGGGCTTGTAGCCCGCCATATGATCGCGCAGGACGAAGCTTTCGAAGAACCAGCTTACATGCGCCAGATGCCATTTGGCGGGCGATGCGTCGGGCATGGACTGGACGGTCGCATCGGCGTCGGACAGCGGCGCGGCCAGCGCTTCGCTCAGCGCCCTGACCTCGCGATAGCGGGTGATAAGATCGATCTGGCTCGGTGCTGTCCGGCTTCTGGCCATGCATGCCCCTCCGATACGGTTGCGCCGCTCTCGCGGGACAATCGCATGAAGGGGCGGTTAGGTTCCGACCGGGGTGCGTGGATATTGGGGAGGGCTAGGATTGGCCAATGCAAGCCATTGAGCGCATCCGTGTTCCTGCGAAGGCAGGAACCCAGTTCCGCCGTTTGTGGATCATCGCACCGTAGGGAACTGGGCTCCTGCCTTCGCAGGAGCACGATGCGCTTCAAGAAAAAGCGCTAAGCAGACCGTCCGCTTCCACCCAAGCCGGCCCCACCCCCGAATGTGACCCAAATCCCCTAACTATAAACGGAAGCAGAGGGCTTTTCGGCCCGCCGGATCTGATCGCGCCCGGACCGCTTGGCGCGGTGGAGCGCTTCGTCGGCCTGGTCGATCGCCGCCGTCACCGGGCCGCCGCGCCAGGCGCAAAGCCCGGCAGAAAAGGTGATCGGCTGGCCGTTTACCGCGCCGACCGGCTCCTGCCGCATCCGTTCCGCGATGCGGGCCAGCGACCAGCTCGCCTCATCCTCGATCGCGTCCTGATAGAAGATGGCGAATTCCTGGCCTCCCCAGCGGGCGACGATGTCGATGCGGCGGGTCTGCGACGACAGGCGCGTGGCGAAGTCCGCCAACAGGCGATCGCCGGCATCATGGCCCAGTTGGCCGTTGACCTGCTCGAAATGGTCGATGTCGATGATCGCGATGCATCCCCGGCGCCTGGCGAGCGGCAGCGCGTCGAGCTGCGCCAGGAAGCCGCGCTGGTTGGCGATGCCCGTCAGGGCATCCTCATGCGCGGCGATGTTCAGTTCGTCGACCTGTTCCTGCGTCATTACGGCCGCCCGGCGCATTCCGGAAAAGAGTCTGGAGATGATGTCGCTGATTTCAGGCAGGGCCAGCGCGCTTCGTTTCCTTACGGGTTCTTCCACCATCCCTTCCCGCTCATGGATCGGGTCCAGCAAGGCGCCGATGCCCAGCAATGCTCCTGCGGCGGCCGCCAAGGTGGCGAGCATCAGGATGATGAACTCCGCCCATGCGAACCGCCCCGTTGCCGCGCCCCAGCCGATATAGGCCAGCAGTGGCAGGTGCGTGGTGGCGAAGCAGAGCGCGAAGAGCCGGAACCGCAGGGCGCGGGGAAAGAGGAAGGAAGTTGCGAGGTAGAACTGCATCCCTGGACCCTGTCGTTGAAATCGAGGCCCAAAATTGGTGCGGCGTGTAAAGGGGGAATGAAGGAACAGGGTTAATGCCTGTTCCATGGACGAATCGTGCCCTTCAAGAGTCGAATGGTCAGCGGGAGGCGCCCGGCACCCATTTTACGTCGCCCGCGCCATTGCCGTTGAGGCGCCGGGCCAGCACGAACAGCAGGTCGGACAGCCGGTTGAGATAGGCCAGCGCCTGGGGATTGAGCGCCACCTCTGCTGCGGCGGCGGTCGCGCTCCGTTCCGCGCGTCGGGTGACGGCGCGGGCGAGGTGCACTGCTGCGGCGGCTGCCGATCCGCCCGGCAGGATGAAGCTGTCCAGTGGCGCCAGTTCGGCGTTCATAGCATCGATCTGCTTTTCCAGCCGCTCGACCTGGGACGCGACGATGCGCAGCGCCCAGGGCTCATCCTCCCCTTCGGGAATGGGTGTGGCGAGGTCGGCGCCCAGATCGAACAGATCGTTCTGGATGGTGGTCAGCCAGCCAGCATCCGGCGCGGCGCCGATCGCGACGATGGCAAGGCCGATGGCGCTGTTCGCCTCATCGACGTCGCCCACCGCCTGCATGCGCGGGGCATGTTTGGGCAGGCGCGATCCGTCGACAAGGCCGGTGGTGCCCGTATCGCCGGTACGGGTGTATATCTTGTTGAGCTTCACCATGACCGGCCAACCCCCGTCAACCGTTGCCCTTCATCAGCAGCAGGATGGCAACGATGATCACGGCCACCGCCTGGAACAGGATGCGGTTCATCATCATCCTGTTCTGCTTGAGGCTGGATTGGCTTGGCCCGCCCTCGGGCGAGTTCAACTGTTCCTTGCTTGCCTGCAGAAAGGCGACGATCCCCCGGATCAGCGCGAACAGGGTGGCGCCCATGGCCAGGATCAGGGCGATGACGAGAAGGGTGTTCATGTCATGAATCTAGGCTGTCGCCAGAGAAATGCCAATCGGAAAGCGCATATGGCGAAGGTCGTCGGCCAGACGCCGTGGATCGGCGCCTTGCGCCCGCAGATCGGCCAGCGCGATCGACCCGTCGCGCTTGGCCAACCGCCTGCCGTCCGGCCCCAATAGCAAGGGATGGTGGATATAGGCGGGTGAGGGCAGGTCGAGCAGTGCCTGAATCAGCCGGTGAATATCCGTCGCGTCCCGCAGATCGTCGCCGCGCAGCACATGGGTCACGCCCATCGCCGCATCGTCCAGCGTGCAGGACAGGTGGTAGCTGGCGGGGGCATCCTTGCGCGCCAGCACGACGTCGCCTGCCGCGATCGGTCTGGCTCCGATCACCTGCGCCTGTAACCCATCTTCCAGCGGAAAGGGCAGCGCGTTCCAGCTCACAGACCCCACTCGTTCCACTGCCTGCGCCATATCGATCCGCCACGCATGCGGCTCGCCCGCCGCGATCCGCCGCGCCCGTTCCCCCTCGGCTAACCCTCTGCACGTCCCCGGATAGACCGGCCCTTCCGGTCCATGCGGCGCCATGGCGCTTGCCGCGATATCGGCGCGGGTGCAGAAGCAGGGATAGAGCAATCCCATCGCCTCCAGCCGCCGCAACGCCGCTTCATAATGGTCCAGACGCGCCGACTGAAAGACGATCTCGCCGTCCCATGCGACGCCCAGCCAGTGCAGATCCTCGACGATCCCGGCGACATGTTCCGGCCGGCTGCGGGTGCCGTCGATATCCTCGATCCGGAGGCGGAATGATCCGCCTTGCGCGCGGGCCATGTCCATGGCCAGCAATGCCGACCAGGCGTGTCCGACATGCAACCTACCGGTTGGGCTCGGTGCGAAGCGAGTCACCATATACTGTGGTCTGGGGGATTGAATCATACTGGCCCTTGACGGGATGGGGTCGTTAATGCTGTCATGCTCCCGTCACGTTTCTGGTCAATCAGAGCGGAGGCAAAGGGGGTTGAAGGGTAATATATGTACCATCCCGACCTGATACGACATCCGGAAAACTGTCCGGCCCTGGTCTTGAATGCAGACTACACGCCGTTAAGCTATTATCCGTTGAGCCTCTGGCCTTGGCAAACCGCTATCAAGGCGGTTTTTTTGGATCGGGTGGACATCGTCGCCAGCTATGAGCGGCAGGTGCACAGCCCCAGCATCCAGATGCAGATTCCCTCGGTGATCGCGCTGAAGCAATATGTGAAGCCGTCGGAACATCCCGCCTTCACCCGGTTCAACCTGTTCCTGCGCGACAAGTTCGCCTGCCAATATTGCGGTTCGCAAAGCGACCTGACCTTCGACCATGTCATACCGCGCCGCGCCGGCGGGCGCACGACCTGGGAAAATGTCGCCACGGCCTGCTCCCCCTGCAACCTCAAGAAAGGCGGCCGCACGCCCAAGGAAGCGCATATGCAATTGCACGTGACGCCGATCCGCCCGACAAGCTGGCAATTGCAGGAGCATGGCCGCGCCTTCCCGCCCAATTATCTGCACGAAAGCTGGCACGACTGGCTTTATTGGGATGTGGAACTGCTGGCGTGACAATCCCCCTTCCTTGAAAGGGAAGGGAGATGGCCGTTTTCACGACATTGCCGGAATCCAGTCCAGATCCATATCCTTGTGCCGGTTGGTATAGTGGCCGATCTCCTCCAGCCGCGCCATGTCGAGCAGGGTGATCCGACCATTGGCCCGCCCGATCAGCCCTTCCTGCTCCATCTGCCGGATCATCCGGTTCACATGGACGGAGGTGAGGCCGATCGCGTCGCCAATCTCCTCCTGCGTCAGTTTGAGGTCGAAGCTGTCGACGATGCCGTCGTCCGTCACGCGCAATCGATCGAAAATATCGAGCAGGAAGGACGCGACCCGCGCCTTGGCCGAGGTCCGCCCCAATGAGGCGAGCCGGTCCGTCAGCGCGACGCGCTCCGCATTGGACAGCAGGAACAGCAGCGCCGCGACCCGCGGATATTCCTCCAGCAGACGCCGCAAGGCATGTTTGTCGAACGGACAGATGATCGCATCGGACAGGGCCACCAGCGATTCCGGCGCCTTGCTGTAGATGGTGCTGGCCGACCCGATGAAATCGCCCGGAAAATAGACGCGCAATATCTGTCGGCTGCCGTCGGGCAGGATGACGAAGCTCATCACCCGTCCTTCGCGCAGGACGAACAGTTCCGTGACCGTATCATTGACCCGCTGGATCATCGCGCCGCGCTTTACCTTGCGGGGATTTTCCTCAAGCCGGGCAAGCGCTTTCTTTTCTGCATCGGACAGAGGCACATGCTTCGCCAACCTGTCCGCGAAACAACTTGTTGCCACCAAAAACACCTTTTTGCTTACATTGTCGTTACGATGGCAAAACGCCCCACGCGTCTTTTGGCTGCATTTCCGCAAGTTGCACTAAACTCGATCAATAATGCGCGGGCGAACGCACAAATGTTTCATGGCGGCGTCACAAAGAGGCGCGGCGCGCGCAATGTCGAGCCGACCCGCCTTGCGAAAAACGCAATTAACGGTAAGAACCCAGCGATGGACCGCATTCACATTCGCGGCGGCAAAGCGCTCAATGGCCGCCTTCCCATTTCCGGCGCGAAAAACGCCGCTCTGACGCTGCTTCCTTGCGCCTTGCTGACCGACGAGCCGGTGACCCTGCGCAACCTGCCGCGCCTGGCCGATGTCGACAGCTTCGGCCATCTGCTCAACCAGCTAGGCGCGTCGACCATGATCGAAGGCGCCCGGCCGGAGGATTTCGGCCGCGTCATGACGCTGCGCGCAGGCCGCGTCACCTCGACCGAAGCGCCCTATGACATCGTGCGCAAGATGCGCGCGTCGATCCTGGTGCTTGGCCCCCTGCTCGCCCGCGCGGGCGAGGCGCGGGTGTCGCTGCCGGGCGGCTGCGCCATCGGCAACCGCCCGATCGATCTGCACCTGAAGGCGTTGGAAGCCTTTGGCGCGATCATCGAGATCAATGCCGGCTATGTCCGCGCCAGCGCGCCCGATGGCGGCCTGCCCGGCGGCATCTACACCTTCCCGGTGGTGTCGGTCGGCGCGACCGAAAATGCGGTGATGGCGGCGGTGCTGGCCAAGGGCACCTGCATCCTGGAAAATGCGGCGCGGGAGCCGGAGATCGTCGATCTCTGCAAGCTGCTGATCGCCATGGGCGCCGATATAGAGGGCGTCGGTTCCGACAAGCTGATCATCCACGGCCGCGACCGGCTGCATGGCGCAACCTACAGCGTCATGCCCGACCGGATCGAGGCGGGCAGCTATGCCTGCGCCGCCGCGATCACCGGCGGTTCGCTGGAACTGGCGGGCGCCTGCGCCGACGACATGCACGCCATCCTCGCCGCGCTGCGCGACGCGGGTGTCCATGTCGAGGAATTGAAGGACGGCATCAAGGTGTCGGCGGACGGCAGGCTGCGCCCGCTCACCATCTCGACCGCGCCTTTCCCGGCCTTCCCGACCGACATGCAGGCGCAGTTCATGGCGATGCTGACGCTGGCGGACGGCGCGTCGGTGCTGACCGAGACGATCTTTGAGAACCGCTACATGCACGTGCCCGAACTGGCGCGCATGGGCGCGGACATAGGCGTCAATGGCCGCACGGCGGTGGTGCGCGGCGTAGACCGGCTGGTCGGCGCGCCTGTCATGGCGACCGACCTGCGCGCCTCGATGAGCCTCATCCTGGCGGGATTGGCCGCGGAGGGAGAGACCCAGGTTAACCGCGTCTATCATCTCGATCGGGGCTATGAACGGCTGGAGGAGAAGCTCTCCGCCGTCGGCGCCGACATAGAGCGCGTCAGCGATGGCTGAAGGGCGCGGGCTCGAGACGGATCGCGCGGCGCTGCTGGCGCGCTACGATCTCGATACCGGTGGCTTTGCCACGCTCGATCAGATTACCGCCTTCGCCGCCGCGCTCTGCGAAACGCCGATCGCGCTCGTCAGCATCGTCGAGGAAGACCGTCAGCGCTTCCTCGCCCGCTCCGGCCTCGATGCGGAGGAAACGCCGCGCGACATTTCCTTTTGCGCCCACGCCATGTTGGGGGAGGCGATCTTCGTGGTGCCCGACGCCACGCTGGACCCGCATTTTGCCGATAACCCCCTGGTTACGGACGCGCCCTTCATCCGTTTCTATGCCGGAGCGCCGCTGATCGACAGCGAAGGCGCGTCTCTCGGCGCGCTCTGCGTCATCGATGATCAGCCGCGCGCGGACCTTACCGATCTCCAGCGGCAGGGTCTGACCCTGCTCGCCCGGCAGGTGATGGTGGAACTGGAGGGGCGCCGCCGCGACCGCGACGTCATTGCCCAGCAGGAAAGGGATGCGCAGGCGGTGGCCGAAAGCGACCGCATGTTCCGCACCCTGGCCGACACCATGCCGCAAATGGTCTGGTCGGCTCTGCCCGATGGCTATAATGATTATTTCAACGCCCGCTGGTACGAATTTACCGGCGTCGCGCAGGGCGCCACCGATGGCGAGGGATGGAGCGCCATCTTCCATCCGGAGGATCAGCCGCGGGCCTGGGAACGTTGGCGCCACAGCCTTGCAACCGGCGACCCCTATGAGATCGAATATCGCATGCGGCACCACGGCGGCGACTATCGCTGGACGCTGGGCCGCGCGCTGCCGATCCGGGATGCGGAAGGGACGATCATCCGCTGGATCGGCACCTGCACCGACATCAACGACCAGATCGCGATGGTGGAGGAGCGGGAGGTCATCGCCCATGAGCTGTCCCACCGCATCAAGAACATCTTTTCGGTGATTTCCGGTCTGATCGGCCTGTCGGCGCGCGAGCATCCCGAAATCCGTGCCGCCGCCGACGATCTGCGCGACCGCATCATGGCGCTGGGCCGCGCCCATGATTTCGTGCGGCCCCATGGCCCCCATTCCCAGCCGGATCATGGCGAGGGTCTGCTCTGGGGCATATTGGAGCAGATTTTCGCGCCCTATCGCGATGCGATGGGCCCGCGCATCCGGTTTTCGGGCGACAATCCGCCGGTCGACGACCGTTCCGCCACGCCGCTGGCGCTGTTGTTCCATGAACTGGCGACCAACGCCGCCAAATATGGCGCGCTGTCGGTGCCTGAGGGCCGGGTCACGATAGAGGTGAAGGGCGAGGACCGGGATATCCGCATCGACTGGCGGGAGGAGGGCGGTCCACCTGCCGTCCCCGCGACCAGCGAAGGTTTTGGCAGCCGGCTGATGCAACTTAGCATCGAACGGCAATTGGGGGGACGCATGATGCGCGACTGGCGGCCCGAAGGCCTGCGCCTCAGCCTCTGGATTCCAGTGCGGTCCATGAGCCGGACGACGGCAGGAAAGGCGTAAAGCCCACAATTTCAGCGGCTTCCAGCTTTGGCTGGTCGGTCGCGGCCAGGTGCAGCGTCTCAGCGATGCTGTGCGCCCGGAACGGCTTGGTGATGACGCCCAGCGCGGCGGCGGACGCCGCGCCGATCTGCGCGGGATTGGCCGTCACATAGATGACGCGGATGCCATATTGGCTGGCCAGTTCGACGCCGATGCCCGGTCCCGTCGGCCCATCGCGCAGATTGAGGTCGACCAGCGCGATGTCGCAATCATCGGCGGCGTCGAGCGCAGCCTGACGGTCAGCCGCGATCGCGCCGACCGTGAAGCCCGCATCCTCGACGATATGTTCGATTTCCAGCGCGACGAAAATCTCGTCTTCTACGATCAGAACCTTTTTGCTCATCCCAAAGCCCACGCAACTGGAGGCAATAAATGCGCAAAGGGCGAGCCGGTTCCCGCAGGTGCGAAAAACTTTTACCCGCTATTTTCCGGCACGCTGCTCCAGAGCGTCTCGAAATCGGTCCCCCGCATCAGCAGGACAGAGGCCGGATAACCCGCCTCGCCAGCCTTGCGCGCTGTCGCCGTGGCGTTTTCCACAGCGGCTTCGCATGTCGCGAACGGACCATAATAGCGGTTGTCGAGATTGATCTTCCACACGCCCTCATGTTCCAGGACGATGTAGCGGGCATGGGGCAGAGACACCTACAAAACCTCCATATTATAATGGTGCCAGGCCATGATCGCCGCCGCGCCGCGATGCGGGCGCCAGCGCTCGGCCAGGTCGCGCGTCAGCTTCTCGCTGGGCCGTTCGGGCAAGCCCAATATCCGCCCAATCTCGATCTGCACGGCCAGGTCGCCCGCGGGCCAGATGTCCGGTCGCCCTTCCGCGAACAACAGGTAGATTTCCGCCGACCAGCGTCCGATCCCCTTGATCCGCACCAATTGGGCGATGGCTTCTTCATCGTCGGCGGGCAGCTTGTGCAGGTCGATGCCGCCGTCCATCACCAATTCGGCCAGGCTGCGGGCATAGCCTTGCTTCTGCCGCGACAGGCCGCAGGCGCGCAAGGCATCGAAGTCGCGGGCGAGCAGCGCGTCCGGCGCGCAGCCCTCGCCCAGTTCCGCCTCCAGCTTGCGCCAGACCGCCGCCGCCGCCGCGACGCTCACCTGCTGGCCGACGATGGTGCGCAGCAATGTTTCATAGCCCGGCTCGCGGACACGGGGCAGGGGATAGCCGACCCGGCCGATCGCGGCGGCGAAACCGGGCTCCATCGCGGCGATATTATCCAGGCCGATCCGCAATTGTTCTGCTGTGCTCACCATAGAATTGCAGTCCGGCCCTTGATTTCCCGCTGCCCGTCCGACATGAGCGGCGGGAAAAAATTTTGAGGGACCTGGGTACATGGCGAAACTGATTGTGGTCAACCGTTCGGGCGAAGAACAGGCGGTGGAGGCACAGAGCGGCCTTTCCGTGATGGAAATCATCCGCGACAACGGCTTTGACGAACTGCTGGCTCTGTGCGGCGGCTGCTGCTCCTGCGCGACCTGCCACGTCTATGTCGACCCGGCCTTTGCCGACAGCCTGCCGGCGGTCAGCGAAGATGAGAACGACCTGCTCGACAGCTCCGACCATCGCAACGGGACGAGCCGCCTGTCCTGCCAGCTCACCTTCAGCGATTCGCTGGACGGCCTGCGCATCACCATCGCGCCGGAAGATTGATTGAGCGCCGCCCGCCGCGCTAAGGCTTGAACCTTAGCGTGGCGGCGGGCGCCTCGCTGGTCAGCGGCGTTACTTTCCAGACGATCCGCTTGCCCTGCGGCACATTCTGGGCGCCGTCTTCCTGATTCTGGCTGACGATTTCGGTATTGGTGGTGAGGGTGAAGGTGCCGTCCAGCGCCTTGGCCGCGTCCTCGCCCGAGCTGCTGCCACCCATCGGGTTCTGGCTCTTGTCATAGCCGTTGGAATAGCCGGGCGCCTTCATCCGCGCCCGATCCTCTCCGCGCAGTTCCACCGCGACGAAAGGCAGCACGATCTGTGCGTCGCTGTTGAAGGGGAAGAGGAAGGCGTGGGTCAGCTTGCCGCTGATCGCATAGTCGATCTCGAACTTGTGATTGCCCATGTAGCGGGCTGACCGAAAGCCCTTTTCCTTCGAAAGCGCCGCCGCGATCGCCTGCATCTGCTGCTCGTCGCTCTTGTCGTTCCCGCTTTTGCTGTCGGGGCCGTCGAACCGCTCCTCTGCCTTGCCCTGTTCCTTGGGCTGGAGGGCAGTGCGCAGCGTGCTCTGCTGCTCCTTGGGCGCAGCGTCGTCGATCGGATCGTCGCCTGAGGGCATCGAACCGAGACCCTTGCCCATATCGGTCGCCAATATCTCGCCCTTATAGGTGAAGCTGAAGCTCCGGTCGGCGCGGATGTCGAGCGTCGATTCGAACTTGCCAGGCGTCACCAGGCAGGCAGAGAGCAGCAGACAGGCCGCCAAAGCTGTGGCAGCGCGCAGAAAAGCGGCCATGTCAAACCCCCTGTCGTTCAGCCTTTATGCGTTTACCGGCTGGCAGCCGCATAAAGGGCGATCGCCGCGGCATTGGAAACATTGAGGCTTTCCATGCGCGGGCTGATCGGCAGTTTAGCCAAAATGTCGCAATGCGCCATGCTGTTGTGGCGCAACCCTTCGCCCTCGGCCCCCAGCACCAGCGCGACCCGCGACGTGCCGATGGCCTCGCCCAGCGTCTGATCCGCTTCGCCATCCAGCCCGATGCGCCAGTAACCGGCTTCCGCAATCTCATCGAGCGCGCGGGCCAGGTTCACCACCCGCACCCAGGGCACGATTTCCAGCGCCCCCGAAGCGGACCGCGCCAGCACCCCTGATTCGGGCGGCGCATGCCGGTCCTGCGTCACGATGCACAGCGCATCGAACGCCGCCGCCGACCGCAGGATCGCGCCGACATTATGCGGGTCCGTCACCTGATCCAGCACCAGCACGGGGCGCCCATAACCCGGTCCGTCGTCCTGCCCCGCCTCCAGCGCGTCGCCCAGCCAGACATCGTCCAGCGGCTCGACCTCGGCCACGATGCCCTGATGCGGCGCGTCCGACGGCACCATGCGGCCAAGGTCCGCCACATCGGCATAGACGATGGGCAAGACCGGCGGCAGGTCGAGCGCATTCAGCGCCTCCCGCGTCCCCCAGATCTTGCGCACGATCCGGTCCGGATTGGCGAGCGCGGCGATGACGGCATGCCGTCCATAAAAGCGGGGAAAGGTCCCTTTGGACTTTCCGGTGCGATTTCCTCTTTTCATGACGCGCTCTTTTCACATTGCACCATTGACAGGCAAGTCTCCATTCGCCATTGGAGCGCCCTCCAGCCGATCGGGGCATTCTTCGACACGGTTAGGCGACTGGACAGGTGGCCGAGTGGTTAAAGGCAGCAGACTGTAAATCTGCCCGGGTTTCCCGTACGCTGGTTCGAATCCAGCCCTGTCCACCATCGCCAGGTTTCAGGCTGATATTGATCGGCCTTACGGCTCAGCCCACCGCTCCGCCAGTTGCTTTCCTGCATGCGCTGACGGGACAAGTGCGGTTCATCCGACATCTGCTACACTCCCCTCGATGACCATCGATCGCCGCGCCGTTCTGACCGCCGCCCTAGCCGGCTTTCTCACTCTTCCGCTTCCCCGCCGCGCTTTCGCCGCGAGCGAGGTGGAGCGCGTGGACGAGCTGATCGCGCGCATGACGATAGAGGAAAAGGCGGGCCAGATGACCTGTCTGGCCGACAGTTTCCGCCCCTATAATCCGCCCAATCCGCAGGTTGGCATCCAGAATGAAAAGGATCTAGCCGACGAAATCCGCAAGGGCCGTGTCGGCTGCCTGTTCAACGGCATCGGCGTAGCTGGCGCCCGCCGCGCCCAGGACATCGCGCTCAAGCAAAGCCGCTTGCGGATTCCGCTGCTGTTCGCGGGCGATGTGATCCATGGCATCAAGACGATCTTCCCGGTGACTTTGGGCGAATCGGCCAGTTTCGATCCTTCGCTGGCCGAACGCACCGCCCGCGCCATGGCGGTCGAGGCCACCGCATCGGGGCTGCACCTGACCTTCGCGCCGATGGTCGATGTCGCCCGCGATCAACGCTGGGGGCGCGTGGTCGAAGGGGCGGGGGAGGATGTCTATCTTGGCGGCCTGTTCGCCGCCGCGCGGGTGCGCGGTTTTCAGGGGCGCGATCTGCGCCGCGACGACAGTCTGCTTGCCTGCCCCAAGCATTTCGCCGCCTATGGCGCTGTTTCAGGCGGCCTGGAATATGGCAGCGTCGACATCAGCGACGAGACCTTGCGCGAAACCCATCTTCCGCCCTTCGGCGCGGCCTTCGCGGCGGGGGCGCTCACCACCATGGCGGCCTTCAGCGAGATCAACGGCGTGCCCGCCACCGCCGACCGCGATCTCCTGACCGACACGCTGCGGGGCGAGATGAAGTTCCGGGGCTTCGTCTTTTCCGACTATACGGCTGACGAGGAACTCATCGCCCACGGCTATGCGGAGGATGAGCGCGACGCCACCCGCCTTGCCATTCTCGCGGGCGTCGACATGTCGATGCAGAGCGGCCTTTATATCCGCCACATCCCCGATCTGGTGAAAAGCGGCGCCGTGCCGATGGAGACGGTCGACGTCGCCGTGCGCCGCATCCTTTATGTGAAGACCGCCATCGGCCTGTTCGAAAATCCGTACCGCTCGCTGAACGAGGAGGTGGAAAAGACCCGCATCTTCACCCCGGCCCATCGCGCATTGGCCCGCGAAGCCGCTACCCGTTCGATCGTGCTGCTGCAAAATAGCGGTGTCCTCCCGCTTGATCCGGCCAAGGGGCAGAGCATCGCCCTGATCGGCCCCTTTGGCGAGGACAAGGCGAACATCTACGGCCCCTGGGCCTTTTACGGCGACAAGGGCAAGGGCGTCGACATCGCCACCGGCCTGCGCGCCGCCATGCCGGACCCCGGCAAATTGCTGATCGCGCCGGGCAGCGGCATCCTGACCCCGATCGACGGCGGCGTGGCCACGGCGGTGGAAACCGCCAGGGCGGCCGACATCGTCATTCTCGCCTTGGGGGAATCGCAGGACATGTCGGGCGAAGCGCAATCGCGCACCGCCATCGAAATCCCCGTCGTGCAACAGGCGCTGGCCAATGCCGTCGCCGCCACCGGCAAGCCCGTGGTCGTCCTCCTGCGCCATGGCCGCGCGCTGGCGCTGCATGATGGCGTCGCCAATGCGCAGGCGATCCTGGCTACATGGTTTCTCGGCTCCGAATCCGGCCACGCCATTGCCGACATCCTCTTCGGCAAGGAAAATCCGTCGGCCAAGCTGCCGGTCAGCTTCCCGTGGGAATCGGGGCAGGAGCCTTTCTTCTACGATCGCAAATCGACTGGCCGCCCGGTGATCGACAACCGCACCGAATATCGCTCGCGCTACGCCACCACCGACAACAGCGCGCGCTATCCCTTCGGCCATGGCCTCAGTTACAGCGATTTCGTGCTGGAGGATCTGAAGCTCTCCGACAGCGCGCTGCGCTGGGACCGTGCCATCGAAGTGACGGCGCGCCTCACCAACAAAGGCACCCGCAAGGGCAGCGAGGTCGTGCAGCTGTATATCCGCGACCGGGTGGCCAGCCGCACCCGCCCGATCCGCGAGTTGAAGCGCATCGAGCGCGTCACTCTGGGGGCAGGAGAAAGCAGGACGGTCCGCTTCTCCCTCTCCCGCACAGACCTCCAATTTGTGGGCGCGGGGAACAGGATCATCGCGGAGCCGGGCGCGTTCGACCTGTGGGTCGGCCAGTCGAGCGCCGGGGGATTGAGGGGGACGTTCACCCTCTATGCGGAGGGGTAGGGATAATCGGAGGGCGCTCAAAATCCTGTCCTACACCGCCAAACCCATGCCATAACCCCGATGGCTCTTTCCCACCGTCAACCCTTTGCGCTCCGCGCCGTCCGGGCGCCGTCCGTACGCCATTTCGCAAAAATTCTCCTGTTGCGAAATCAACGCCACCCGTCCGCATCCACGCAAATGCGTTCCCCACAACGCTGTGTACTTCGCAAGCGCATGGCTGACTGTAAAACTCCATCCCAGCGCCTTCACCACGTGGCGCGGCTCTGCTAGAGGGCGCGGCCATGCTTACCCTGAACGGCATCACCGTGCGCCTTGGCGGCCGCACCATCCTCGACCGCGCCAGCGCCTCGCTGCCGCCGCGCAGCCGCGTGGGCCTGATCGGCCGCAACGGCGCGGGCAAATCGACGCTGATGAAGGTGATGATCGGCCAGCTCGACCCCGACGAGGGCAGTTGCGACATGCCCCGCGACACGCGCCTTGGCTATATCGCGCAGGAGGCGCCCTCCGGCACCGCCACGCCTTTCGACACTGTGTTGGCCGCCGACAAGGAACGCGCAGCCCTGATGGCGGAGGCGGAGCATACCGAAGACCCCGACCGCCTCGGCCATATCTACGAACGCCTGAACGCCATCGACGCCTATACCGCGCCCGCCCGCGCAGCGCGCATCCTCGTCGGCCTCGGCTTTGACGAGGAAATGCAGGGCCGTCCGCTCGACAGCTATTCGGGCGGCTGGAAGATGCGCGTGGCGCTGGCCTCGCTGCTTTTTTCCAACCCCGAACTGCTGCTGCTCGACGAACCGTCGAACCATCTCGACCTTGAAGCGACGCTCTGGCTGGAAAATTTCCTGAAGGCCTATCGCGGCACCGTGGTCGTCATCAGCCATGAGCGCGATCTGCTCAATAATGTGGTCGACTATATCCTCCATCTGGAGGGCGGAAAGATCATGCTCTACCCCGGCGGCTACGACGCTTTCGAGCGTCAGCGCGCCGAACGGCTCGCCCAGCAGGAAGCCGCCCGCGCCAAGCAGCAGGCGGAACGGGAGAAGTTGCAGGACTATGTCGCCCGCAACTCGGCCCGCGCCTCGACCGCGAAACAGGCGCAATCGCGCGCCAAGGCGCTGGCGAGGATGCAGCCCATCGCCGCCGCCATCGAAGACCCGACGCTGCATTTCGGTTTCCCCAGCCCGCCCGAACTGCGCCCGCCGCTGATCACCATGGACATGGCGGCGGTCGGCTATAACGACACGCCGGTCCTGCGCCGGGTGAACCTGCGCATCGATCCCGACGATCGGCTGGCGCTGCTCGGCCGCAACGGCAATGGCAAGACCACGCTCGCTCGCCTGATCGCCGCGCAGCTAAAGCCGATGGAAGGCGCGATGAACGCCTCGGCCAAGATGAATGTCGGCTATTTCACCCAATATCAGGTGGAAGAACTCGATATCACTGACACGCCGCTCGAACATATGAGCCGCGTGATGAAGGGCGCGACTCCCGCCGCCGTCCGCGCCCAGCTCGGCCGCTTCGGCTTCACCGGCGAGCGCGCCACGCAGAAGGTCGGCTCCATGTCAGGCGGGGAGAGGGCGCGGCTGGCGCTGGCGCTCATCACCCGCGACGCGCCCCATCTGCTGATCCTCGACGAGCCGACCAACCACCTCGACGTCGACAGTCGCGAGGCGCTGGTGCAGGCGCTCAACGACTATTCGGGCGCGGTGGTGATCGTTTCCCACGACCGCCACATGATCGAGCTGGTGGCCGATCGGCTGGTGCTGGTCGACGGCGGCACGGCCCAGCCCTTCGACGGCAGTCTGGAGGATTATACCGACATCATCCTGCGCAAGGCCGACGGGAACGGCAGCAATGGGGGCGGCGACGCGCCCAAGGCCGACCGCAAGGCGGAAAAGCGCAACGCCGCCGAATGGCGCGAGAAGCAGAAGGCGGCGAAGAACGCCCTCAGCAAGGCCGAAAAGGAAATGGCGACGCTCAACGCCGAGCGCAGCCGGATCGATCAGGCGCTGTTCGATCCCAAATCCGCCAGCGGCGCGGAGGCGAAGATGACCATGACGCAGCTCATGGTAAAGCGCGCGGATGTCGAGAAGAAGCTGGAATCGGTGGAAGAAGTCTGGATGGAAGCCAGCGCGGCGCTGGAAGAGCTATAGGAGCCCAGTTCTGCCCTCAATGGATAAGGCAACGTCTGCACTGGGTTCCTGCCTTCGCAGGAATACGGCGGCTCATCCCCCAGAAGGCTCCTCCGTCAGCGGCCCTTCCAGCCCGTCGACCCCACTGCGCATTCGTGTCACGATATTCCAGGTGGCGATGAACAGCGCCGCGATGACCGGCCCGATCACGATGCCGTTGAACCCGAAGAGATCGATCCCGCCCAAGGTCGTGATCAGCACCACATAATCCGGAATCCGCGTATCCCGCCCGACCAGCACCGGGCGCAGGATATTGTCGACCATCCCGATCACGAACATCCCGCAAAAGGCGAGGATCAATCCCTTCACCACCGCCCCGGTGACAAACAGATAGATCGCGACCGGCACCCAGATCAGCCCCGTCCCAACCGCCGGGATCAGCGAGAATGCCCCCATCAGCACGCCCCACAACAGCGCGCCCGGCAACCCCAGCGCCCAGAACACGACTCCGCCGATCACCCCCTGCACGATGGCGACGACGATGCTGCCCTTGATCGTCGCGCGGGTGACGATGACGAACTGCTCCATCAAGGCCCGGCGATAGGCGGTCCGCATCGGTGCAGCCCGGTCCACCATCGCGGCCAGCTTCGGCCCGTCGCGCAACAGGAAGAAAGTGAGGTACAGCATCACGCCCAGCGCCATCAGGAAGCTGAATGCGCTCTGCCCGATCTGCAGCGCCTGCGTCGCGACCGTGCGGAAGCTGGAGGTGATGCCTTCGCTCAGCATCTCGCGCACGGCGGCGAAATTGGTGATGCCCAATCGCTCCAGAAAGGCCGCCGCCCAACCGGGCAGGCTCGCCTGGAACTGCGCGAACATGCGGGCGAAGTTGATCTCCCCCGATTGCACCCTGGCGGTGAAGATCGTCGCTTCCTGCACCAGCGCCATGGCCAGGATGATGGCCGGCACGATCACCACAGCGATGATCAGCAACAGCGTCAAGGCCGCCGAACTGTTCCGCCGCCGGGGCATCATGCCGATCAATGCCTGGTTGACCGGCGCGAACAGGATGGCGGCGATTACGCCCCACAGGATCGCGGCGAAAAACGGCTCGATCACCAGAGCGAAGGCGATCGAGACGATGAGGACGAAGCCCAGGAAGACCCCGTCCTCTATATGCGCGGCTGGCGACTGTTTGCTGTCCATGACGCCGCTTTGGCAGAAGTCGGGATGTAAATCTATCCGCCGGTCATTCCGCCTGCGCACTGAAGCCGAAGCTGACCGCCACCTTGGGATCAAGTCCCGTGCTGCTCTCGCCATTGCCGACGCCAAAGGGTGCGCGGGCGATGATGGCCGATCCCGAAACCTTCCGCGCCTTGCCCGTGCCCGACAGGGTGAAGCGGATGCTCTGCGGCTTGCTCACCCCCTTCAGCGTCAGCGTGCCCGCGGCGCGGTAGCTGTTCGCCCCCGTCTTTTCCGCGCCCTTGGCGGTGAAGACGGCCTTGGGATGGGCCGCCACGCCGAAAAATTCGTCCCCGGCCAGCATTCCGTCCTTATAGCTGTCGCCCACGCTGGCGCTCGCCAGATCGATCTCGACGCGAATGTCGGCGCTATCGGGATGGTCCGGATCCATCGCGATCTTCGCCGTCCATTTGGAAAAGCCGCCGCTGATCGTCTCGCCGCTGTTCCCGACGGAAAAGCCGATCGTGCCGCCCGGCTGCACCGCCCAGGAAGGCGGCGGCCCTACCGGCTCTTCCGCCGCCATCGCATTGTCCGCTTCGGCGGGAGCCGCCGCATTGGCCGCATTGTCCATCGCCTCAGCGACATTGGCAGGCGCCTCCTTCTCGACCGCAGCCAGCGTAACGGGCGCGACCGCCACCTGCGGCGCAGGCTCCGGCAGCACGACGCGGCCCAGGACGAAGCCCACCGCGATCAGTGCGGGCAAAGCCGCCAGCAACACCGGCGAGCGCGCCGGGATCATCCGCCACAGCAGCCCGTCGCCCATCAGGAAATGATGCCGCAGCGCACCCGCCACATGCAGCGCGAACAAGGCGATGCCGATCCAGGCGATCAGGCTGTGTCCGCCCTCGGCCAGTTCATGCGCCCCCATGGGCAGGGGCAGATGGGGCAGGGGGATGGTCCCGAAGATCAGCGTCGGCACTTTCACCTTGGCAGTCGACACCAGCGCCCATCCGGTCAGCGGCGCGCCCAGCATGAACAGGTAAAGGCTCGCATGCACTGCCTTTGCCAGCGCGCCCTGCCAGCCGCGCTCGGCCGGCGCCGGACGCGGCTTCCAATAACGTACGGCGATCCGCGCCAAGGTCAGCAGCAGGATCGAAATGCCGATCGACTTGTGGAGCTGGAACAGCGCAAATCCGCGCGCGCCCAGATCTTCCAGCGCCCATCCCACGGCGATCTGGAAGGCCAGCAGGGCAGCGATCGCCCAATGCAGGAAAATGGCAATCCGACTATAGCGTTGCATGAATACCCCGTGCGCGAAAATCCGGTGCGAAAGCTATGCTGCACCTGCGCGGAAGTCCATCGCTGCACCTGGAAACGATCCGTTACCGGCTCGGAACGATGGCCTTCGCGCCTGTGTCATAAAGGTCGCAGTCCGACCAATTTCGACCCGAAGATTGCATCCCGGCCGTCAGGGGTTAAGAGCAAAGGATAAACAGGACATAGGACAAGCAGGACATGGCCAAACCCGAATCCTGGCGTCTCCGCCCGGAAGCTTATCGTTTCGTCACCAGCATCGACACCCGCTTCCAGGACATCGACACGATGGGCCACGTCAACAATGTGGCCATCTCCGGGATTTTCGAAACGGCCCGCATCCGCTTCCACCATCATCTGGGCCGTCACCCGCAGGAACAGGGCGTGCGCTGGCTGGTCGCCAATGTGAACCTCAATTTCGTCGAGGAATCGCACTTTCCCTATCCGTTTGAAGTGCATTGCGCGATCGGCCATATCGGCCGCACGAGCTGGACGATCAGCTCGGCGGGCTTTCAGAAGGGCGTGTGTGTCGCCACCGCCGACACCACGGTCGTCACCCATGGTTCCGAAGGACGCCGCAGCATCGATGAAAGCCTGCGTGAAGCGATGGAACGCAATTTCATCATTCGCCCGGAATGATGTTGCCGCGCTGATATTTTGAGGCGGCCTTAGCGGAAGCCGTCCATGCGGCGGCTCCATTGGAAGGCGATGACCGCCGCCTTGGCCGGCTGAATCATCGCCACCGCCAGCAGGATCGCGAGTGCCGGCCACAGCAGCGCCTGCAGTCCCATCGGAATGTCCAGCGCCGCATTCACCTCTATCATCAGCGGCACGAGCAAGTGCCCCAGCAGCAATATGACGATATAGGCCGGGAAATCGTCCGCCCGCGACTGGTCCCAGCCCTGGCCGCAAGCCTCGCAGGCCGGACTGGGCTTCAGGAAGCGCGCAAACATCCGGCCTTCGCCGCAGGCCGGGCAGCGGCCCCGCAGGGCAAGCGCCAGCGCTGGCCGCAGCGGTCGTGCCGCATCATTCCGGGGCAATCCTTGGGTCATGGCGTCCTTCCCTATGGTCAATGCCCGGTCCATGCAACAATGCGGTGTCCCTGTTAGAGCTTCCGCCCGGTGCAAAGCCTGTTAAGAGAGCGGCCATGCGCCTCCCGGGACCGACCGAAACCTTTGTCCTGTTCGATGACGCCCGTACGCGGGGTGCTGCGCCCGCGCGCCTCTATCGCGATCCGGTGTCGGTCATCGCCGCGCACCGCCTGACGGAGGTGCAGCCCGCGCTCGATCGCCTGGCCGAAGCGGCGGAGGCCGGACTGCATGCAGCCGGTTTCATCGCCTATGAAGCGGGTCTCGCGCTGGAGAACCGCCTCCACCCGCTGGCCGAGCGGCACAGGGAGGACCGGCCGAAAACCCCGCTGCTCTGGTTCGGCCTGTTCGAAGGCGTGCGCCTGATCGAACCCGGGGCCATGCCCGGCCTCCTGCCCGATCCGACCGCCGCGAGAGTCAACCGGCTCCAGCCGCTCATCGATGAGGCTGCCTATCACGCCGCCTTCGCGCAGGTTCAGGATTTCATCCGTGCCGGCGACATCTATCAGGTCAATCTGACCTTTCCCTGCGCGGCGCATTTCACGGGCGATCTCATGGCGCTCTACGCCGCGCTCCGCCCACGCCAGCAGGCGGGCTATGGCGGCGTGCTCCGCACTGGCGATCACGCCATCCTCTCCTTCTCCCCCGAGCTGTTCTTCACCAATGTGCGGGGCCAACTGACCGCCCGCCCGATGAAGGGCACCGCCCCCCGCGATCCCGATCTCGCCCGCGACGCAGACCTCATCCACTGGCTGGAACAGGATGCCAAGCAGCGCGCGGAAAATCTGATGATCGTCGACCTGCTGCGCAACGATCTTTCGCGCGTCTCCCGCGCCGGCACGGTCACGGTGCCCGACCTGTTCAAGGTCGAAACCTATCCCACCGTCCATCAGATGGTGTCGACCGTCCGCGCCCGCCTGCTGCCGGGCCTTTCGCCGGTCGATGTGCTGCGCGTCCTCTTCCCTTGCGGATCGATCACCGGCGCGCCCAAGGTCCGCGCCATGGAGATTATCGACGCGGTCGAAGCCTTCCCGCGCGGTGTCTATACCGGCTCGATGGGCTGGATCGATCCGTCGGGCGATGCTGCCTTCAATGTTGCCATCCGCACCATTTGTGTTGAAGAAGGCAGCAGGGAGGGGCGCCTGGGTCTGGGATCGGGCATCGTCGCGGATTCGGATGTCGCGTCCGAATGGGCGGAATGTCTGGCCAAGGGGCGCTTCCTCACACCGGCTTGAAGGGCGTGTTTATTGTCCGCATTCTGCATGCCGTCGGCTGGTCCAGCCGATTTCAGAATGCTCCAGGGAGTTTGCGGGATTTTCATGGCATTGGCTGACGGACGGTTCGATCTGCTGGAAACCATGGCCTTCGATCCGGTCGATGGCATCAGATTGCTGGAATTGCATCTGGAACGGCTGAAGGCCAGCGCGGACGCCCTCGACTTTGCCTTCGACCGCCATGATGTGCGCAATGAGCTGCAAGCCGCGACCTTCCGCCTGCGCGAACGCAGCCGTCTGCGCCTGCTCGTCTCCCGCCGCGGTTCGGTCGCCATCGAGGTGCGTGAGCATCACACTTGGCCGCAGGCGATCATGCAGGTGGCGCTCGTCCCCCGCAACGCGCCGGCCGCCGACCCGCGCCTGATGCACAAAACCACCGACCGCGCGCTGTACCACGACGCATTGCGGCGTGGCGGCACCTATGAAGTGGTGATGAAGGACGAACAGGGTTATCTGACCGAAGGTTGCTTCTCCTCCCTCTTCGTCGAGCGCGGCGACAAGCTGCTGACCCCGCCGCTCTCCCGCGGCCTGCTGCCTGGCGTGCTGCGCCGCAGCCTGATCGAAATGGGGGAGGCGGTGGAGGCCGATCTGCGACCGCATGATCTGGAAAATGGCTTCTTCATCGGCAATGCGGCGCGTGGCATGGTGGCCGCGTCGCTGGCGCGCTGACGTCATAATCTGCCGTTACGGCCAGCCGAGGCCAACTGGCGGTTGCCCCTTCTTTCGTTGCGCACTAAGGAGCCTCGCGTCCGCCTTATTGCGGGCCTTGGGGATTCTTTATTGTGCCGCGATTTCTTAAGCCAGCGGGCTATCCCGCCCGCTTTGAAATCGCTCTAGAGAAAGACTATTGCAATGAGCCAGACTTCCGCTGCCCTCGGTCGCATCCAGCCCTCCGCCACTCTGGCGATGAGCGCGCGCGTGAATGCCCTCAAAGCCGAAGGCGTGGACGTTATTGGCCTCTCTGCCGGTGAACCGGACTTCGACACGCCCGATTTCGTCAAAGAGGCGGGTATTGCCGCGATTCGCAACAATCTGACCCGCTACACCGATGTCGACGGCACCGCCGACGTCAAGGAAGCCGTCGCCTTCAAGTTCAAGCGCGACAATGGCCTGATCTACAAGCGCAGCCAGATCAGCGTGAACTCGGGCGGCAAGCATACCTTGTTCAACGCGCTGGTCGCGACCGTCGACGTGGGCGATGAAGTCATCATTCCGGCGCCTTATTGGGTCAGCTATCCGGACATCGTGAACTTCGCGGGGGGCACCCCGGTCTTCATCGAAGGCCCGGCCAGTCAGGGCTACAAGATCACCGCGGCTCAGCTCGAAGCGGCGATCACGCCGAAGACCAAGTGGGTCATGCTGAACTCGCCCTCCAACCCTTCGGGCGCGGCTTATTCGGCCGACGAGTTGAAGGCGCTGGGCGAAGTGCTGCTGCGCCATCCGCATGTGCTGGTGATGACGGACGACATGTATGAGCATGTCTGGTACGCGCCGACCCCTTTCGCCACCATCGCGCAGGTCTGCCCCGACCTCTACGACCGCACGCTGACCGTCAATGGCTGCTCCAAGGCCTTCTCCATGACCGGCTGGCGCATCGGTTTCGCCGGTGGCCCGGAATGGATCATCAAGGCGATGGGCAAGCTTCAGTCGCAGTCGACCAGCAACCCTTGTTCGATCAGCCAGGCTGCCGCCGTCGCCGCATTGACCGGCGACCAGGACTTCCTCGAAGAACGCAACGCTGCCTTCAAGAAGCGCCGCGACATGGTCGTCGCCATGCTGAACGACGCGCCGGGCCTCGACTGCCCGACGCCGGAAGGCGCCTTCTATGTCTATCCCGACGCGAGCGGCGTGATCGGCAAGGTGACGCCCAAGGGCCAGCTGATCGACAGCGACGAAACGCTGATCGGCTATTTCCTGGACGAAGCGAAGGTCGCTGCCGTCCATGGCGCCGCCTTCGGCCTCTCCCCGGCGTTCCGCATCAGCTACGCCACTTCCGAAGAGGTGCTGGCCAAGGCCTGCACCCGCATCCAGGAAGCCTGCGCCGCCCTCAAATAATGCGCCATTTTCCTCTCTCTGTGGGAGAGGGGAGGGTGAGCAGCTTACATCAGGCATCCGATCACCCCCATTTCGGAAACGGAAAATTTCCCCCGTGCCGTCTTGCAGATGGGGCGATGGGCTCTATATCCCGTTGCGAACCGAAACCGGCTTTGCCCGTCACCCATCGTCTCGCATCGAGCGTTGGTCGAAACTGCCATAGCGCAGTGTTCATCCGGGACTAGGCCGCGCGACATTCATTGCCGCCCGCTTGTGGCGGCCAAGACGACCGAAAGGAAGAACGCCATGGTGGCCTTCTTGAAATCAGACCTGTTCCTCCGTTTTCTAGGCGGGTTTGTGATCGGCGCCATCGGCGTTTTCGTGCTTCAGCCGAATGGCGATGCGCCCCCGCTGACCGGCTCCGCCATGGCGGCTTCGGCTCCGGCTTCGGCCGCGGACAATGCGGCGCTCTGACGGCATAGCCCTTGCTTTTCTGGCGGCTTTGGCCGTCGCATCCCCGCTGCGCGCCGAACGCCCGGTCCTCACTCCGGTTCCTGTGGTTGACGCCGCTTCCAGCCGCAAGCTCGAAACCGCCGTCTTTGCGGGGGGCTGCTATTGGGGCGTGGAAGGCGTCTTCTCCCACCTAAAGGGCGTCCACCTAGCCGTCTCCGGTTTTGCCGGGGGGCCACGCGACCGCAAGGTCGATTATGAGCAGGTCAGCGAAGGCGATACGGGCTTTGCCGAGTCCGTTCGTGTCACCTACGACCCCAAGATGGTCAGCTACGGCACGTTGCTACGCGTTTTCTTCTCGGTGATCGCGGACCCTACCACGCTCAACTATCAGGGTCCGGATCATGGCACCCAATATCGCAGCGCGCTGTTCCCGCTGACCCCGGAGCAGGACAAGGCAGCCAGAGCCTATCTTGCCCAACTCGGCCAATCCGGCCTCTGGCGCGATCCCATCGTCACCCGCATCGAACGCTTCACCGGTTTCCAAGATGCGGACAGCTATCACCAGAATTTCCTGACCAAGAATCCGCGCCACCCCTATATTCAGCGTTGGGACATGCCGAAGCTGACGGCCCTCAAAACCATGTTCCCCACGCTCTACAGCGATCGTCCCTCAGCCTGAAACGGAGTGTTCATGAGCGATACCCTAGGCCTCAAATTGCTCTCGACGTTGCAGGAAGACGGCCGCCTGGTGGTCGAACTGGCGGAAGAAGCGCTGCCCGCTCCCAACGGCGATGAAGTGCTGGTCCGGGTGGAAGCGGCACCGATCAACCCCTCCGATCTTGGCCTGCTGTTCGCCTCCGCCGATGTGGAACATGCCGATTATGAGGAAGGCCGCATTGTCGCCCGGATGCCAGATTCCGCCCGCCGCGCGCTGGCCGGGCGAGTCGGCCAGCCCATGGCGATCGGCAATGAAGGCGCCGGCACCGTCATCGCGGCAGGTGACGCGCCGCAGGCCCAGGCGCTCCTCGGCAAGAGGGTGGCGCTGATCGGGGGCGGCATGTTCGCGGAATATCGCCTCTTGGGCGCTGGCGGCTGCATGGTCCTGCCCGACGATGTGACAGCGGAGCAGGGGGCTTCGGCCTTCGTCAACCCGCTGACTGCGCTTGGCTTCGTCGAAACCATGAAACGAGAAGGGCACAGGGCGATCGTTCACACCGCCGCCGCCTCCAATCTCGGCCAGATGCTGGTGCGCATTTGCCAGGAGGACGGCATTCCGCTGGTAAATATCGTCCGCAACGAAGCGCAGGTGGCGATTCTGAAGGATCTGGGCGCGGAACATGTGCTCGACAGTTCGAAGGACGACTTCCCCGCCCAGCTTCGGACCGCGATCGCCGCCACCGGCGCGACCATTGCCTTCGACGCGATCGGCGGCGGCAATCTGGTCAGCAAGATCCTGCATGCCATGGAGCAGGTGCAGGTCAAGGATGTGCCCTATAGCCGCTATGGCTCGAACAGTCTCAAACAGGCCTATATCTACGGCGCGCTGGACCTGTCTTCGACCGTCCTGACGCGCAGCTTCGGCTTTATGTGGAATGTCGGCGGCTGGCTGCTCTTCCCCTTCCTGCAAAAGAACGACGCCGAAACGGTCGAACGTTTGCGCCAGCGCGTCCGCGACGGCCTCACCACCACCTTCGCCAGCCATTACAAGGCCCGTATCTCCCTCAGGCAAGCGCTCAGCCGGGACGCGGTCCTGACCTACAACGCCCGCCGCACCGGAGAGAAATATCTGATCGTCCCGAATGGCGGATAGGGGTGGAGAGTGGACGCTTCCTGTTTTGTGATTCCCGCGAAGGCGGGAATCCATCTCCTAGCGTTGCATCAAGCGGTTAGGCCAGGAGATGGATCCCCGCCTTCGCGGGGATGACGAACTTCGAAAATGTCCGGAAAGACCAACTTTGGCCATTCCTCCACCTTAGAAAGCTTTGCCCCAGAATTTGGCGACCTTCGGGTCGCTCGCGCAGGAGGTTCGTAGCGCCTGCCATTCCGCCCGGTCCAGTGCAGGCCGGTAGGATGCGCCCGGCTTGACGGCGGCGGCGAAGCGGCGGCGGCGGGCGGCGGAGAGCGGGTGGGAGGAAAGCCAGGTCATGGCTTGCGTTTCCGTCCCTTCACCCTCCTGGCCGCCGAGGCGTTCGAAAAAGGCAGCGGTGGCGGCAGGGGAAATCCGCGCCTCCCGCATCCGGTCGATGGCGACGCCGTCCGCCGCACTTTCCGCGCCCCGGCCATAGCTGAGCGACAGCACGCCGTTCAGATAGCCGCCCGCATTGCCCCCTGCGCCGCCCAGCACGACGCTGAGGCCAAGCTGACGGATAAGCCCCGTCATCGTGTCGCGGTGGCGGACATGACCCAGTTCATGGCCAAGGACACCGGCCACTTCATCGGGGGATTTGGCCTGCTGAACCAAGCCGTCGAACAGGATGATCCGCCCGCCGGGCAAAGTCACCGCGTTCACCATCGGGATATTGGCGAGCGCGATTTCGCGGGCTTCATGCTGCGGATCAAGCTGCGCCGCCAGAGCCTTGAGCGCGGCGTCGCCTGCGGGGGTGTGACAGAAGCGGCCGCCGAAATCGCCCACCATCGAGTCGCCCATGCGGTTTTCCCAGCTTTGCGGGACGAGCGGGGCGATGATGCCGGGCGCTTCCAGCGCGCCCCAGACGACCAGGGCAGCGACCGCCGTGAAGACACCCGCCGCCGGCCAGAGGCCGAAGCGGTCGATCCAGCGGCCATAGCGCTCCCCCTTGGGCAGATGCGCGGCGATGCCGGGGGGTGCTTCGCCCGAAAACCCCATGCGCCAGCCGGGAATCGCGCCGTGGCCATAGGCCGGGCGGTCGCCCTGGGCGCCGATGACGGTCAGATCGCTCCAGTCGGTCGGCGCGCCGACCCAGCCGCTTTCCGGCTCCTCCAGCACGAAGCCCGTGCCGGCGGGACGGAGCAGCACGCTCCGCCGAACCGCCGTCACGCCGTCATAATGCCAGAGCCGGAAGTCCGACATATCGGTCAGAAAGCCCCCACGTCGAGCGCGTCGAGCAGGCCTTCGCCATGGCGGCTGGTCTTCGTCTGCGATTGGGTCAGTTCGTCGGTGTAGATGGTCCCGGTCGCGCCCATATGGGTCACGAAGAACTTCCAGTGGCGATATTGCAGGAAGATCGACCCGATGCCGAGCGTGCAGATGACCAGCGCGATGTCGCCCAGGAACAGCAGGAACCAGTCCTTGGTTCGGGCATAGAAATGGAAGTTGAGGCCGGTGAGCGACAGACCCTCCACCGCTTCCCGGAAGAAGCTGGCATAGAAGGCGAGCGCGATCAGGCCCAGACCGGCATAGATCGCCACCACGAAGAACAATATGCCCAGGAACATGCCCGCGACCTTCCCGGCGTTCCCGCCCGGCTGCATGCCGTCGAGCGGGATGGCGACAAAGGCAAGGATGGCGCCGACGATGACGGCCACGATGGGAAAGAGATAGAAAAGCAGGAAGCGCCTGAAGGTCGGGCCATGATCGCCCGCTGCCTCGAACATATGCGGGCCGAAGCTCATCTTGTTCCAGCGCTCGTTCCACAGCGACATCATCGACCAGGGGATCATCAGTCCCGCTGCCAATGTGCCGACAAAGCTCTTCCACATATAGGAAATGCCGTAGCCAAAGCCCTGGTCGTCGCTGCCGCCGCGAATGCCGTGCCACCAGGTGCGGCTCAGGCGATAGCGCAGTGCGCGGAAGCGGGCGAGACCGACCATGTAGAAGATCGTCACAAAGGCTGCGAGCGTCAGGATCGCGGCGATGCCCTCATGCCCTTGGAGAATGAGCGCTTGCGCGCCAAATTGCAGGAAGAGGAAGGGAATGCCGATCAATACCAGCACCATCAGGAAGCCCAGGAACAATTCCTTGCCCGTGCCGGTCCATTCCAGCCGATCGTCGATGAAGCGCGTGTTCGCCCAGAGATAGCGCCGCGTCCGCGTCGTCGCCCAGAAGCGATAGATACCCAGCGTCACGATCGTCAGCAGCAGGTTGGAGAAGGCGATCGGCGCATAGTCGCGCCAATTCCCCTCAAAGGCGAAGCCGTCGCCGCCAATGCGTTCCTGATCCATGATAACCCCCTGTAGCCCCGGCAGGAGAAGACTATGCCCGCGGCTTTCGGTCAAGAGGGATCGGGAGCGCTTTGGTAGCTATTATGCTGAAATGCTTGCGACTTTGGCCGGTCAGAAGCGGGCGTAGCGTTCGTTGCCGATGAAACCGAGCTTCTTGACCCGGCGCGGCGGATGTCGGCCAGCACTTCATCCACCATGACGTAGCGGGCGGCGGCATCGGGCTGGAACTGAAGTTCCGGCTCCACGGGCAGGCGGAGCGAAGCGGCGAGATATTGGCGCAGCGTGAGCCGGTCGACGGCTGCTCCGTTCCAGCGGATGACGCCGCTCTCGTCTATGCCGACCTTGTTCTTGACGGTGTCGATGGGAGTCGGGGCAGCTCTTTGGGCGTTTGCGGCAGGTCGACGCCGACGGCGTGCGTCTGGATCGGAATGGTGATGATGAACATGATCAGCAGCACCAGCATCACATCGATCAGCGGCGTGCTATTCATGTCGGACAGGAGCCTGTCCTCTGCGCCCGATTGGGGTGTTGCGAAGCTCAAAGCCATTTGCATCCCTCCTGTTGAAATAATGATATATCAACACATGAAACATGCCTTGAATGGGACGGGCTGGCAAGAGGGCTTCTATTGACAGGGCGGGCGGCCCATTTATGGGGAAGGCGCGGCTTTTTGGGCCGCGCGCAATCTCTCCTTCCAAAAGAAAGACCACCCGTGTCCGCCATGCTCAAGATCACCCTGCCCGATGGTTCCGTGCGTGAAGTCGCGCCCGGCACTACCCCGGCGGACATTGCGGCGGCGATCGGGCCGGGTCTGGCCAAGGCCGCCATCGCCGCGCGAGTCGATGGCGAGCTGCGCGATATCATGCGGCCGCTGGAGGGTGACGCGCAACTGGCGCTGGTGACGTCGCGGGATGAGGCCGACGCGCTGGAACTGGCGCGGCATGACTTCGCGCATGTGCTAGCGGAAGCGGTGCAGGCGCTGTTTCCGGGGACGCAGATCACTTTTGGCCCTTCGACCGACGATGGCTTTTATTATGATTTCGCGCCGAAGGACCGCCCTTTCACCGAGGAAGACCTCCCGCTTGTCGAAGCGAAGATGCGCGAGATCATCGCCGCCGACAAGCCGCTGCGCCGCGAAGTGTGGAAGCGCGAGGAGCTGATCGCCCGCTGGAAGGCCGAAGGCGAGACGTTCAAGGCCGAATGGGCCGCCGAACTGCCCGAAGGCGAGGAACTGACGGTCTATTGGTCGGGCAATGAATGGCTCGACATGTGCCGGGGGCCGCATCTGGCCTCAACGGGCAAGCTCGATCCGGCGGCGTTCAAGCTGACCCGCGTGTCCGGCGCCTATTGGCGCGGCGACCAGAAAAATGCCATGCTTTCGCGTGTCTATGGCACCGGCTGGCTCAACAAGAAGCAACTCGACGCCCACCTGACGCGGTTGGAGGAAGCGGGCAAGCGCGACCATCGCAAGCTGGGCGCGGAGATGGACCTGTTCCACCTCCAGCAGGAAGCGCATGGGTCGGCCTTCTGGCATCCCAAGGGCTATCTGATCTGGCGTGAGCTGGAGGCCTATATGCGCCGCGCTATCGATGCGGCGGGCTATCGCGAGGTCAAGACGCCGCAGGTGATGGACGCGCGCCAATGGGAGCAGTCCGGCCACTGGGGCAAATATCGCGAAAATATGTTCGTCATCCCCGACGAAGTGCCCAATGTTGCCGACGAAGGCCCGCTGGTGTCGGACGATGCCGACTGGATGGCCTTGAAGCCCATGAACTGTCCGGCGCACATCCTGATCTTCAAGCAGGGGATCAAAAGCTATCGCGATCTGCCGCTGCGTTTCTACGAAAATGGCTGCTGCCATCGCAACGAGCCGCATGGCGCGCTGCATGGGCTGATGCGCGTGCGTCAGTTCACGCAGGATGATGCGCATATCTTCTGCCGCGAAGACCAGATCGTGGAGGAAGTCCGCGCCTTCTGTGCGCTGGCCGACCGCATCTACAAGGATTTCGGTTTCACTTATTCGATCAAGCTGGCGCTTCGCCCAGACAAGCGCTTCGGCACTGAGGAAATGTGGGACAAGGCCGAGGAAGAGCTGCGCAACGCCGTTGCGGCGGCGGGGCTGAACACGCCGGAATATGGCTGGGAAGAGCTGCCGGGCGAAGGCGCCTTCTACGCGCCCAAGCTGGAATGGCATCTGACCGACGCGATCGGCCGCACCTGGCAGGTGGGCACCATCCAGTCCGACCGCGTGTTGCCCGAACGACTCGACGCTTCCTATGTGGCCGAAGATGGCGAGCGGCACCGGCCGGTGATGCTCCATCGGGCGATTTTCGGCTCCTATGAGCGCTTCATCGGCATATTGATCGAACATTATGCGGGCAAATTCCCGCTCTGGCTGGCGCCGGTTCAGGCGGTGGTGGCGACCATCGTGTCGGACGCAGATAGCTATGCGCAGGCAGTGGTCGAGAAGCTGCGGGCAGCTGGAATCCGGGCGGAAACCGACGTTCGCAATGAGAAGATCAATTACAAGGTGCGTGAGCATAGCCTCGCAAAAGTGCCGAATTTGCTGGTCGTCGGCCGACGCGAGGCCGATGAGGGCACGGTGGCGCTGCGCGAGTTGGGCAAGGAGGGGCAGAGTATCCTTTCCATCGAGGATGTGATCGCCCGTCTTGCAAAAGAGAGCCGAGCACCCGATATGCAGTGAGGCAGCGATGCCACATGGGGTCGGTGAATCCGCAACTGCGGACTTGCCGACCCTTTCGGCTTTGCGTTAAAGCGCCGCCAGAGTCGTTCTATCAACTACCGTAGGAGAAGCTGCTATACGTCCCCCAATGATGCGCCGCCCGATGGCGCCGCCGCCTAAGTCCGGTCCCCGTTACAATGAGTTCATCACCGTGCCCAAGGTGCGCGTGATCGATGACGAAGGCGAAAATCTGGGCGTGATGTTTACGCAGGAGGCCATGGAGCGCGCTTACGAACTGGGCCTGGACCTGGTCGAAGTGTCGCCCACCGCCGATCCGCCGGTTTGCAAGTTCCTCGACATCGGCAAGTATAAGTACGAGGCCCAGAAAAAGGCGAATATCGCCCGCAAGACCCAGAAGACGCAGGAACTCAAAGAGATCAAGATGCGTCCGAACATCGACGATCATGACTATGATACGAAGATGAAGAAGGTCCATGACTTCATTGGCGATGGCGACAAGGTGAAGATTACCCTTCGTTTCCGTGGCCGCGAATTGTCGCACCAGCAGCTCGGCATGCAGCTTCTCCAGCGCGTGGCGGAAAATGTGGGCGAGATCGCCAAGGTTGAAGCCTATCCGCGCATGGAAGGCCGCCAGATGCTGATGGTGCTGGCGCCGAAATAAGGCTTTGGTTTCAGTTTTACGCTTGTCGGGCAGAGTCTGGATGCAGGCTCCGCCCGATGTGTTTTTGAGATCGGAAGTTCGGGTTTTGGCCAAATGCGGTCGTAGGACCGGGCAATCCTCAGCCGGCGCTGTCGTTGGCGATCAGCTTGAGTTCGCCCACAGTGACCGGCCCATTTTGCTTGTGCGTGAAGCGCCCTTCGATGCGGCTGCCCGGTGCGATCGAGATATTGTCATAGATCACGTCGCCGGTGATGCGGGCGCTGCTTTCCACCACCAATTCCTCTGCCGTGATCGATCCGTCGACCAGGCCCGCAAGCCGCGCGCTTTGCGCCGCGACATGGCCGGTGATGCGGCTGTCCGGCCCCTGCACCAGGGCGGCGCAGCTTATGTCGCCTTCGACCGTGCCGTCGATATGCAGGTCGACGCTGGCGGTCAGGTTGCCGCTGATCGTCACGTCGCTGCCGATCAGGGAGAAGGGGGTGTTCTTAGCCCCGGTTGCCGACATCTGCGAGGCGCGCCGTGGCGATTTGCTGGATCTGGAGAACATCTTTGCGGGCCTCGAGGAAGCGGCGGGGGTTGATGGGATTGCCGTTCACGCGCACCTCGAAATGGAGATGCGGACCGGTGGAGCGGCCGGTCGAGCCCATGCGGGCGATCTTTTCGCCCCGCGTGACGGGCTGGCCGACGCGGGCATCGAAGGCTGACAGATGGGCGTAGCGGGTCATCAGGCCATTGCCGTGCGTGACCTCCACCACATTGCCATAGCCGCTGCGCTGGCCGACGAAGCTGACCTTGCCCGATGCGGCGGCCAGGATCGGCTGGCCCATGCTGCCGGGGAAATCGAGGCCCGCATGGAAGGCGGCATGGCCGTTGAACGGATCGCTGCGATAGCCATAGCTGCTGCTCAGCATCGGCGTCGCGGTCGGTTTGCCGGAGGGGATGGCGAGCAGGCTGGCTTCGAGAAATTCCATGCGGGACAGCGCCTTGGCCAGCTTTTCGAACTCGCCGGGCATCGCGTCCTGCCCTTCCCACGGGACGAAGGGGCCGCCCTGTGCGCGGGCAGCGTTGCGGGCGAGGCTGTCGGGATTGAGGCCGAAGCTGCGGATCGCGGCGGCGGCCTTGTCGGCGCGCTGCTGGACCGCGCCGGTCAGCAGGGCGGCGAAGCGCCGTTGCCGCGCATCGAGCTGGAGCAGCGGTGCAGCTTCGGGCGCGCTGCTGATCCTGGTGTCGAGCTTGTGCGCTCTGGTCCCGGCATCGGCCTTGCCGACCACATCCTGGGCGGGGGCTGCATCCTCCTTGCCGAAATGGGTGCGGTAGAGGTCGTCCATGAAATCCTGCCGTTCTTCCAGCTCATGGACGAGCTGGTCGACGGACTTGCGGTAGGTTGCGACCTGGCTGGCGGTGCTGGCGACGGCCTTGCCCTGCGCGGTCAGGGCGGCGCGGTCCTGCTCGATCCTCGCGCTGCTGGCGGCCATGGACAGAGTGAGGCCTGCCCAACCGATCAGCGCGGACGAGACAAGGCCCGCGGCGACAAGCTGCGCTTTGCGCGAAATGCGGATGAACTTCACCTGGCCGCCCGAGCGCAGGAAAATCTCCCGCTCCGGGCACAGCTTCGAACACTGGGCAGTCATCCTGGCCCAGAGGGCGGCTGCCCCCGTCTTGCTCTGTTGCGACAATTGCGACCCCGCGTATTTTTTTAGTGAACGGGGCGCTAACAAAAGGAAGCGAGTCGCGCGAATCCGGGAGGGCGGACTCGTGACGAGTCGAACGATGAACGGGCTGAAACGTGGAACCGGCCTTGCGGTTCCAGGACGCCGAAAATTTTTCTACGCCGGACCAAGGGTTTCGTAGGCGGGATTCCAACCAAGCATAGGGGGCACATGGCAAGCCGGTGTGGCGGAGCCGAAATGGAAGCCCTGGCCGTAATGGCATCCGCCGGCGCGCAGATAGTCCAACTGGCGCGGATTTTCCACGCCCTCGGCCACGGTTCGGATGCCCAGGCTGTAGGCGAGGTTGAGCACCGTGCGCACGATGGCCGCGTCGTCGGGGTCCGTTTCCACGTCGTGGATGAAGCGCCGGTCGATCTTGATGATGTCGATCGGAAATTGTTTGAGGTGCGAGAGCGAGGCATAGCCGGTGCCGAAATCGTCGAGCGCGATGGAGAGGCCGGCGGCGCTCAGGCGATGAAGACTGCGCTCCACCACTTCGGCGTTGCGGCCAAGGAACACCGATTCCGTGACCTCCAGCTCGATCCGGTGTGGCGGCACGCCGGCGGCGGCCATCTGCTCCAGCAGCCGGTCGGGAAAGCTGCCGTCATGCAGTTCGACGCCCGGCACGTTGATCGCGACATGGCCGAAATCCAAGCCCTCGTCCTGCCAGCGGCGGCAATCGGCCAGCACCTGCGTCAGCATGCGTTCGGTGATGACGCGGCCCAGTTCTGAATGTTCGAAGGCGGCGGCGATCTCGCCCGGCATGATGATCGACCCGTCGGGCCTGACACAGCGCAGCAGCGCCTCGAAACCGATGACCTTGCCCGTCGTCAGGTCGACCTTGGGCTGATACCAGGGCGCGGGCGGCGCGTGGATCAGCGCGTCGCGGGCCCGCTCCAGCATCCGCGCCTCGCGCTGCCAGCGTTCGAGCAGATGCGGTTCGAAAAGGCAGGCTCGCCCGCGGCCGCCATTCTTCGCCTCATACAGCGCGATGTCGGCATGTTTCATAAGGTCGGCCATGTCGCCGGCATGCTCCGGGAAGAGCGCGACGCCCATGGAGACGCGGCAGTCTATGTCGCGCGTGCCGTGGCTTAGCGGGCGGTGGAGCTGGTCGGTCATGCGGGCGAGAATGGTGTCGAGGTCCGCTGCCGTGCGCAGGCGGGTGAGCAGCACGGCGAATTCGTCGCCGCCCATGCGCGCGACCAGATCGCCGGGGCGCACGGCTTCGCGCAGCCGATCGGCCACGGCGCCGAGCAGCGCGTCGCCGGCGTCATGGCCGGCGCTGTCGTTGATCCGCTTGAATTCGTCGACGTCGATCAGCACCACCGCCATCTGTCCGCCGGTGCGGCTGGTGGCGCCGGCCGCCTGGGTCAGCGTCGCCATGAAGTGCGATCGGTTGGCAAGGCCGGTCAGCGCGTCGGTCATGGCGAGATGGGCCAGGTGGCGCTCGGCCTCCTTGCGGGCGGTGATGTCGACGATGCTGGAGAGGATGCAATCCTCGCCGCGTATCACGATCGGGCGGGAGGAAAGCAGGACGTCATGGACCGCGCTGTCGCGGGAGACGATGCGGCATTCGCAATTGTCGATCTCCTGCCCCTTTGCGATGCAGTCGCGCAGGCTTCCCCATGTTCCCGAAACGGCGGTGGAGCCTTCGCCCAGCATGTGGACGCGCGATATGTCGTCCTCCGTGCCGAAAGCGCGGGCGGCGGCATCGTTGAACCGCACCACCGTGCCGTCCGGCCGGGTGACGAGCAGGGGAATGGGCACGCTCATGAACATCCGCTCCAGCGTCTCGCCGTTGCTGGCAAGCGCGGCGCGGGCGTTTTGCGCCATCTGGCTAGCTGTCCATGCCTTGCGCTGCAGGCGGTTGGTGCGCGCGATCGCGATCCACATGCCGCAATGCAGGATCAGGACCGCCATGACCATGCCCGGCGCGGTCGGGGACAGCGGGGCAGGCGCCATATAGCCGATCAGCAGCGCCACCCCGCAGCCCAGGCCGCCGCCGACATTGCCGCGAAAGCTGGTGGGGACGACGAGGTAGAAGATCAGCGGCAGCATCACCAGCACGAAGATGGCGATGTCGCTGCGCGAGGAGACGAGGAAGGCGACGCCGATCGCGGTCGCCACCTGCCAGGCGAAGCAGATGCGCTCCACTGCGCGGAAATTCACCATATGGCGGCTGAAGGACAGGCAGGCCAGCGACCAGAGTATGACAGCGACGCGGGCGGGCACGGCGACCCAGAAATGCGGCGTCCCCGCGAAGCGCCAGTCGCTCAGCAGGAACAGCAGGTTGAGCAATGCGGAAAGCAGGAACAACATTCGGGCATGGCGCTGCGACTCGGGCAGGCGGTCCGCCTGGAAAGCGGCTTCCATGTCCGGATTTTGAAATTCGCCGGTAATCGTCGAAAGCTGGGTCACATCGCTGTCCATATGCGCCTGTCCAGGGCGGCATCGCGTCAGGATAGATTGGCTGTTCTTATCAATTTCCTAATGGCACCTTCACCATATCGGGCTGGAGGCGGAACAACGCCTCTCTGCCTCGTCCTTGACCCATGGGGCCGGCATGGCTATAGGCGCGCCTGCCCAAAGGCCCGGAATGGACGGATTCGTTCGCGCCAAATCCGGTTCTGGGGGCATCAGAGCTGAACATTGCCGGTGCTCTTGCGGCTCCGGGCGGGTTTCCGCCGGGGTCTTTGCTATTTGGAGGCGATTCGTTTGAGGCGGGTCGTTCCGGATGGTGAGAACGCGGGAATGCATGCGGTAAAGTAACTGAAAAAGGTGAAGGGCTTCATGCCAACAATCAACCAGCTGGTCCGCAAGGGCCGCGAGCTGCAGAAGACCAAGTCGAAGGTCCCTGCAATGGAAGCGAACCCGCAAAAGCGCGGCGTTTGCACCCGTGTTTACACGACGACCCCGAAGAAGCCGAACTCGGCTCTCCGCAAGGTGGCGAAGGTGCGTCTGGTCAACCAGCGCGAAGTCATCACCTATATTCCGGGTGAAGGCCACAACCTTCAGGAGCACAGCGTTGTGCTGATCCGCGGCGGCCGCGTGCGCGACCTTCCCGGTGTGCGCTATCACGTGCTGCGCGGCGTTCTGGATACCCAGGGCGTCAAGGACCGTAAGCAGAGCCGTTCGAAGTACGGCGCGAAGCGTCCGAAGTAAGGGAGACTAGAATATGTCACGTCGTCGTCGCCCCGAAAAGCGCGTTATCCTGCCCGATCCCAAGTTCGGTGATATCGTGCTGTCGAAGTTCATGAACAGCATCATGCAGGACGGCAAGAAGGCCGTCGCCGAGTCCATCGTTTACGGTGCGCTCGAAACCGTCGAAACGAAGTCCAAGAAGGACCCGATCGGCATGTTCCATGATGCGCTGAACAATGTGAAGCCCGGCATTGAGGTCCGTAGCCGCCGCGTCGGTGGTGCGACCTATCAGGTTCCCGTCGAAGTGCGCCCCGAGCGCGCCCAGGCGCTGGCCATCCGCTGGCTGATCACCGCGTCGCGCAACCGCAGCGAAACCACCATGGCCGCCCGTCTGTCGGGTGAGCTGTTGGACGCCGCCAACAACCGCGGCAATGCGGTCAAGAAGCGCGAAGACACGCACCGCATGGCGGAAGCGAACCGCGCCTTCTCGCACTACCGCTGGTAACGGGTTTGCGGGCGCTCCGGTGTCCGCTCCCTCCTTTGGTTTTGAAGATCGGTCCGTTCGCCGTGGGGCTACCCATGGCGGACGGATTGGTTTAGGGGCCAGCCGCAAGACTCATTCACTCACCGCCGGCGTGCCGGCAACGGAGAAGCATCATGGCCCGCAGCCATCCGCTCGAACGCTATCGCAATTTCGGTATCATGGCGCATATCGACGCCGGCAAGACCACCACGACCGAGCGCATCCTTTATTATACCGGCAAGTCCTACAAGATCGGCGAAGTCCATGACGGCGCCGCCACCATGGACTGGATGGAGCAGGAGCAGGAGCGTGGCATCACCATCACGTCGGCTGCGACGACCTGCGTGTGGAAGGCCGAAGAGGGCAAGGGCCCCGAGCATCGCCTGAACATCATCGACACTCCCGGCCACGTCGACTTCACCATCGAAGTCGAACGTTCGCTGCGCGTGCTGGACGGCGCGGTCGCCGCGTTCGATGGCGTTGCGGGCGTTGAGCCGCAGTCGGAAACCGTGTGGCGCCAGGCGGACAAGTATAAGGTGCCGCGGATGTGCTTCATCAACAAGCTCGACCGCACCGGCGCCAATTTCTATTATTGCGTGCAGACGATCATCGATCGCCTGGGCGCGACCCCGGCCGTCCTCTATCTGCCCATCGGCGCGGAATCGGAGTTCAAGGGTCTGGTCGATCTGGTCGAGAATCGCGCGATCATCTGGAAGGATGAGAATCTGGGCGCGGAATTCTCCTATGAGGAAATTCCGGCCGATCTCGCCGACAAGGCCGCCGAATATCGCGAAAAGCTGATCGAACTCGCCGTCGAACAGGACGACGAGGCGATGGAAGCCTATCTCGAAGGCAATCTGCCCGACACCGCGACGCTCAAGAAGCTGATCCGCAAGGGTACGCTGAACCAGTCGTTCGTGCCGGTCCTGTGCGGTTCGGCGTTCAAGAACAAGGGCGTGCAGCCGCTGCTCGACGCGGTCGTGGACTATCTGCCTTCGCCGCTCGACATCGAAGACGTGCAGGGCATCAATCCCGACACCGAACAGCCCGACAGCCGCGCGACTGCGGACGACGCGCCCTTCTCGGGCCTGGCGTTCAAGATCATGAACGATCCGTTCGTCGGTTCGCTGACCTTCCTGCGCGTCTATTCGGGCACGTTGACGAAGGGCACTTATCTGAACTCGGTCAAGGACAAGAAGGAAAAGATCGGCCGTATGCTCCTCATGCACGCGAATTCGCGTGAGGACATCGATGCCGCCTATGCCGGTGACATCGTCGCGCTGGCCGGCATGAAGGAAACCACCACCGGCGATACGCTTTGCGCGGAGCGCCAGCCGATCATTCTGGAGCGGATGGAATTCCCCGAGCCGGTGATCGAGCTGTCGGTGGAGCCCAAGACCAAGGCCGACCAGGAAAAGATGGGCGTCGCGCTCAACCGCCTGGCCGCCGAAGATCCGTCCTTCCGCGTCACGACCGATCACGAATCGGGCCAGACCATCATCAAGGGCATGGGCGAACTCCACCTTGAAATCCTGGTCGACCGCATGAAGCGCGAGTTCAAGGTCGAGGCGAATGTCGGCGCGCCGCAGGTGGCCTATCGCGAATATCTCAAGAAGGCCGTCGACGTCGACTATACCCACAAGAAGCAGTCGGGCGGCACCGGCCAGTTCGGCCGCATCAAGGTGAAGCTGACGCCGGGCGAACGCGGCGCGGGCATCATCTTCAAGGACGAGATCAAGGGCGGCAATATTCCCAAGGAATATATCCCCGCGATCGAAAAGGGCATGCGCGAAACCGCGGCCACCGGCTCGCTGATCGGCTTCCCGATCATCGACTTCGAAATCAACCTGTATGACGGCGCCTATCATGACGTCGACTCGTCGGCGTTGGCGTTCGAAATCACCGGTCGCGCGGCGATGCGTGAAGCGGCGCAGAAGGCAGGTATCACGTTGCTCGAGCCGGTCATGAAGGTCGAAGTCGTCACCCCGGAAGAATATCTGGGCGACGTCATTGGCGACATGAACAGCCGTCGCGGTCAGATCCAGGGCACCGACACCCGCGGCAACGCGCAGGTCGTCGAGGCGATGGTCCCGCTGGCCAACATGTTCGGCTATGTGAACTCGCTGCGTTCCTTCACCCAGGGGCGCGCGAACTATTCGATGATCTTCTCGCACTATGACGAAGTGCCGCAGAATGTGGCGGACGAAGTCAAGGCGAAGATGGCCTGATGATTTTTCTCTGGCCGGGCCGTGCAAACGGCTCGGTTAGGGGCTGGTAATCTGTGAATTTGCTGCTATGGACGCGCCTTCGCGAGGCGCGGCCGAGCGGTCAGACAAAAGCTGATTTGATTAGAAGGTAGGATAAAATGGCTAAGGCTAAGTTTGAGCGGACCAAGCCGCACTGCAACATCGGCACCATCGGTCACGTCGACCATGGCAAGACCTCGCTGACCGCAGCGATCACCAAGGTGCTCGCTGAAACCGGCGGCGCGACCTTCGTTGACTATGCCAACATCGACAAGGCTCCCGAAGAGCGCGAGCGCGGCATCACCATTTCGACCGCCCACGTCGAATATGAGACCGAAGCCCGTCACTACGCGCACGTCGACTGCCCGGGTCACGCCGACTACGTCAAGAACATGATCACCGGTGCGGCCCAGATGGACGGCGCCATCCTCGTCGTTTCGGCCACCGACGGCCCGATGCCGCAGACCCGCGAGCACATCCTGCTCGCCCGCCAGGTCGGCGTGCCGCAGCTCGTCGTATTCATGAACAAGGTCGACCTCGTTGACGATCCGGAAATCCTTGAGCTCGTCGAGCTGGAAATCCGCGAGCTGCTGTCGTCTTACGACTTCGACGGCGACAACATCCCCGTCATCCCCGGCTCGGCCGTGAAGGCGCTGGACGGCACGAACGACGAAATCGGCAAGCAGGCCGTTCTGAAGCTGATGGAAGCGGTCGACACCTTCATCCCGCAGCCGGAGCGTCCGATCGACAAGCCCTTCCTGATGCCGATCGAAGACGTGTTCTCGATCTCGGGCCGCGGCACCGTCGTGACCGGCCGTGTCGAAACCGGCATCGTCAAGGTTGGTGAAGAAGTCGAAATCGTCGGCATCAAGGACACCCGCAAGACCACCGTCACCGGCGTCGAAATGTTCCGCAAGCTGCTCGACGAAGGTCGGGCGGGCGACAATATCGGTGCGCTGATCCGTGGCGTGGGCCGTGAAGAAGTCGAGCGCGGTCAGGTTCTGGCCAAGCCCGGCACCATCACCCCGCACACCGAGTTCGACGCCGAAGTCTACGTTTTGTCGAAGGAAGAAGGCGGCCGTCACACCCCGTTCTTTGCGAACTATCGTCCGCAGTTCTACTTCCGCACCACCGACGTGACCGGCGAAGTGATCCTGCCCGAGGGCACCGAGATGGTCATGCCGGGCGACAATGTGAAGCTCGGCGTCAAGCTGATCGCTCCGATCGCGATGGACCAGGGTCTGCGCTTCGCGATCCGCGAAGGCGGCCGGACCGTCGGCGCAGGGGTTGTCGGCACGATCTCGAAGTAATATAGGACCGCAGCGGCGCGAATCGTCTGATTCGCGCCGCTGAGGATTTTAACCGCCCCGGATCGCCTTTCTCCGGCTCCTATGAGCTAGAAGGGCCAGAAACGGGGCGGTAAATTTTTGTTGGCGCATTTTCACAAGTCATTGGCTGCTCCGGCTGATTTTTGAAAATGCTCTAAGTTTTTGGCTCTTTCGCATCGGTACAGGAACAATGGACAGCAACATCCGCATTCGCCTCAAGGCGTTCGATCATCGCGTGCTTGATCAGGCGACCGGCGACATCGCCGACACCGCCCGCCGCACCGGCGCCCTTATTCGCGGTCCGATTCCCCTTCCGACGCGCATCGAAAAGTTCACGGTCAACCGTGGTCCGCACATCGACAAGAAGTCGCGCGAGCAGTTCGAGGTCCGCACCTACAAGCGCATGCTTGACATTGTGCAGCCGACGCCGCAGACGGTCGACGCGCTGATGAAGCTGGACCTGGCTGCCGGCGTGAACGTCGAAATCAAGTTGGCCTAAAGCCAACAAGTCCCTGCTTTCCGAAAGGAGGACAGGGTATCGGGCATTCCGGAGATCCGGAAGCTCAAACGACACAAGGGATACCGCACGGCCCTTCCGGTGAACCGGAAAGGCGCGTGGTTCTGGTCCCCCGTCGCTATTCCCGAGCAGGGGGTGGCATCCAACCCGGACGGGGTGATCTAATATTTGGGTTGGGCCGCGAAGGAGAGATCCTGAGCGGTTTTTTCGTTGGATACGCCCGCTGCTAAGGCGGGCCTCTATGGGAGTAATCAGTGATGCGCACAGGCGTGATCGCTAAGAAAGTCGGGATGACCCGTCTGTTCCAGGAGGATGGACGTCATATTCCGGTTACGGTTCTGGCCCTTGAGGGCAATCAGGTCGTGGCCCGCAAGGAAGTCGATCGTGACGGTTATGTCGCGGTTCAGCTCGGTGCGGGCGTCGCGAAGGTCAAGAATGTCGCCAAGCCGCAGCGCGGCCACTTCGCCAAGGCGGAAGTGGAGCCGAAGGCGCGTCTGGTCGAATTCCGTGTCGCCGAGGATGCGCTCCTCGATGTCGGCGCCGAGATCGCGGCCGATCACTTCATTGCCGGCCAGTTGGTCGACGTTGCCGGTCACACCCAGGGTAAGGGTTTTGCCGGCGCCATGAAGCGCTGGGGCTTCGGCGGCATGCGCGCCACCCACGGCGTGTCCATCAGCCACCGTGCCCATGGTTCGACCGGTAACCGTCAGGATCCGGGCCGCGTCTTCAAGAACAAGAAGATGGCGGGTCACATGGGTGATCGCGAACGGACCCAGCAGAATCTCGAAATCGTCCGCACGGACGTCGAGCGCGGCCTGCTGTTCGTCAAGGGCAGCGTTCCGGGCGCCAAGGGTACCTGGCTGACTGTCAGCGACGCCGTCAAGGTGAAGCGTCCGGCTGATGCGCCCTATCCGGCGAGCCTCAAGGCTGCCGCCAACAGCAACTCTGCTCCGGCTGAGACGCCTGCTCCTGAAGCGGCTGCTCCCGAAGCGACCGAAGGCCAGGAGGGCTAATCCATGAAGGTCAAGGTACAGACCCTCGACGCGCAGACCGCTGGTGATGTGGAGCTGAACGATGCCGTGTTCGGTATCGAGCCCCGCACCGACATTCTGCACCGCGTCGTCACCTGGCAGCTCGAAAAGCGCCGGGCTCCGACCCGCGCCACCCGTGAGCGTTCGGACGTTGCCCGCACCGGCAAGAAGTTCGGTCGCCAGAAGGGCGGCGGTACGGCTCGTCACGGCGATCGCCGCGCTCCCGTCTTTATCGGCGGTGGTAAGGCTCACGGCGCCCGCGCCCGCACCTTCGGTCACGACCTCAACAAGAAGGTTCGTGCGCTCGGCCTGAAAATGGCCCTGTCGTCGAAGGTTAAGAGCGGTTCGCTGATCGTTCTCGACAATCTCGATGTGGCGGAAGGCAAGACCAAGGCTCTGGTCGCGCACCTTGCCAAGCTGAACCTCAACAAGGCGCTGTTCATCGACGGCGACGCGGTGAATGTCAGCTTCGCGAAGGCTTCGGCCAACATCATCGGCGTGAACCTGCTGCCGGCCGTCGGCGCCAACGTTTACGACATCCTGAAGGCCGACTCGCTGGTGCTGACCCGCGCCGCGGTCGAAAAGCTGGAGGCCCGTTTCAATGGCTAAGAAAGAAGCCGCGACCGTGGACAACCGTCATTATGACGTCGTTGTCGCGCCGGTGATCACCGAGAAGTCGACCCTTCTCTCCGAGAACAACGCCGTGGTCTTCAAGGTCGCCAATGACGCGTCCAAGCCGGAGATCAAGGCCGCCGTCGAGGCGATCTGGGGGGTGAGCGTCAAGAGCGTGAACACGCTGGTCGCCAAGGGCAAGACCAAGAAGTGGAAGGGCAAGCCCTACACCCGCTCGGACGTGAAGAAGGCGATCGTTCGCCTGGCTGATGGCCAATCGATCGACATCACCGAAGGAGTGCGCTGACCATGGCGCTGAAGACATATAACCCGACGAGCCCGGCCCAGCGCGGCCTGATCCTCGTCGACCGCAGCGGCCTGCACAAAGGCAAGCCCGTCAAGGCGCTGACCGAAGGCAAGCGCAAGACCGGCGGCCGCAACAACAAGGGCCATGTGACCTCGCGCGGCATCGCCGGCGGTCACAAGCAGCGCTACCGCATCATCGACTTCAAGCGTCGCTTGTGGGACGTTGAGGGCACGGTCGAGCGTCTGGAATATGACCCCAACCGCACCGCCTTCATCGCGCTGGTCAACTATCCCGACGGCACCCAGGCCTATATCCTGGCGCCGCAGCGTCTGGCCCCCGGTGACAAGGTCATCGCGGGCAAGAAGACCGACGTGAAGCCGGGCAATGCGATGGAACTCGGCCAGATGCCGGTCGGCACCATCATCCACAATATCGAGATGAAGCCCGGCAAGGGCGGTCAGCTCTGCCGTTCGGCGGGCACCTATGCCCAGTTGGTCGGTCGCGATCGTGGCATGGTGATGGTCCGCCTGTCCTCGGGCGAGCAGCGCTATATCCGTTCGGACTGCATGGGCACCGTCGGTGCCGTGTCGAACCCGGACAATGCCAACACCAATCTCGCCAAGGCCGGTCGTAACCGCTGGCTCGGCAAGCGTCCGCTGACGCGCGGTGTGGCGAAGAACCCGGTCGATCACCCGCATGGCGGTGGTGAAGGCCGGACCTCGGGCGGCCGTCATCCGGTCACGCCCTGGGGCAAGCCGACCAAGGGTGCGCGCACCCGCCACAACAAGGCGACGGACAAGTTCATCATCCGTAGCCGCCACGCGAAGAAGAAGAGGTAAGCGAGATGGCTCGTTCCGTCTGGAAAGGTCCGTTCGTGGACCTCAGCCTTCTGAAGAAGGCGGAAACCGCGCAGGACGCCGGTGGCCGTTCGGGTCCGATCAAGACTTGGTCGCGCCGTTCCACCATCCTGCCGCAGTTCGTTGGCCTGACGTTCAACGTCTATAATGGCCGCAAGCATGTGCCGGTCTCGGTGAACGAGGAAATGGTGGGTCACAAGCTGGGCGAATTCGCCCCGACCCGCTACTTCCCCGGCCACGCCGCCGACAAGAAGGGCAAGCGCTAATGAGCAAGGAAAAGGCTCCCCGTCGCGTCGCCGACAATGAGGCGCTGGCCGTTGGCACGCAGATCCGTGGTTCGGCCCAGAAGCTGAACCTGGTCGCCACGCTCATCCGCGGCCGCAAGGTCGAGGACGCGCTGAACATCCTCGCCTTCTCCAAGAAGGCGATGGCGGTCGACGTGCGCAAGGTGCTGGCTTCGGCCATCGCCAATGCGGAAAATAATCACAATCTGGACGTCGACGCGCTGGTCGTCGCGGAAGCATCGGTGGGCAAGAGCTTCACCCTGAAGCGCTTCCACGCCCGCGGCCGCGGCAAGTCGACCCGGATCCTCAAGCCCTTCAGCCGCGTGCGCATTGTCGTGCGTGAAGCTGGCGAAGAAGCGGAGGCGTAAGCACATGGGTCACAAGAGCAATCCGATCGGTCTGCGTCTTCAGATCAACCGTACCTGGGACAGCCGTTGGTATGCCGAAGGCGCCGACTATGGCCGTCTGCTGCTGGAAGATCTCAAGATCCGCAAGTTCATCATGAAGTCGCTGCCGCAGGCCGCGATTTCGAAGGTGGTGATCGAGCGTCCCGCCAAGCTGTGCCGCGTGTCGATCTACGCTGCCCGTCCCGGTGTCATCATCGGCAAGAAGGGCGCGGACATTGAGAAGCTGCGCAAGAAGCTGGGCGCGCTCACGTCTTCGGACGTGTCGCTGAACATCGTCGAAATTCGCAAGCCGGAAGTCGATTCGAAGCTGGTGGCGCAGGGCATTGCCGATCAGTTGGAGCGCCGCGTGGCGTTCCGCCGCGCGATGAAGCGCGCGGTGCAGTCGGCTCTGCGTCTGGGCGCCGAAGGCATCAAGATCACCTGCGGCGGCCGTCTGGGCGGCGCGGAGATCGCCCGCGTCGAATGGTATCGCGAAGGCCGCGTTCCGCTGCACACGCTGCGTGCGAACGTCGACTATGCCGAAGCCGAAGCCCACACCGCTTATGGCGTTTGCGGCATCAAGGTCTGGATCTTCAAGGGTGAGATCCTGGGTCATGATCCGATGGCCACCGACCGGCTGATGCTGGAGGCTCAGACCTCCGGCGTGCGCCCGGCGCGCTGAGAATAAGGTAGGTATAGCGTCATGCTGCAACCGAAGAAAATGAAGTTCCGCAAGACCTTCAAGGGCCGGATCAAGGGCGATGCCAAGGGTGGCGCCGCTCTGAACTTTGGCTCCTATGGTCTCAAGGCTCTGGAGCCTGAACGGATCACCGCGCGTCAGATCGAAGCGGCTCGTCGTGCGATCACCCGCCACATCCGCCGGCAGGGCCGTTTGTGGATCCGCGTGTTTCCCGACGTTCCCGTGTCGAAGAAACCCGCCGAAGTCCGTCAGGGCAAGGGCAAGGGTTCGGTCGAATATTGGGCCGCCCGCGTCAAGCCGGGCCGCATCCTGTTCGAACTGGACGGCGTTCCCGGCCCGCTCGCAGCAGAGGCCTTCTCGCGCGCCGCGATGAAGCTGCCCATCAAGACCAAGGTCGTTGCCCGCCTCGGCGACACCTCGCATCTGGAGGGTTAAGCACATGGCGAATGTCGCAGACCTGAAGACCAAGACGGACGACGAGCTGTCGACCGAACTCAACAACCTGAAGCGCGAGCAGTTCAACCTGCGTTTCCAGGCGGCCACCAACCAGCTGGAAAAGCCCAGCCGGGTCAAGGAAGTCCGCCGGTCGATTGCGCAGATCAAGACCCTGCAGACCGAGCGTAACCGCTCGGCCGCGAAGTAAAGGAAACACACGATGCCCAAGCGCGTGCTGACGGGAACGGTGGTTTCCGACAAGACCGACAAGACGGTGGTGGTTCGCGTGGAGCGCAAGGTGAAGCATGCGCTCTACGGCAAGATCATCCGCCGTTCGAAGAAGTACCATGCCCATGATGAGGGCAATGTCTACAAGGAAGGCGAAACGGTCCGCATCGAAGAGACCGCTCCGATTTCCAAGCTCAAGACCTGGAAGGTCATCGAGCGCGTGGACACCCACAAGTCGCCGGAAACGGCAGCCTGAGGGAAGGCTCACTGACTCTTTGAGTCATATGCGCAACGCGGGGCTGGCCTTTTCCTCAAGGAAAGGGTACAGGCCCGCGCTTCGCGTAGAGACTCAAGGGTCCAGGCACGAAATTCGGAACCGCCGGGAATCATTCCGGTAGGCCAAATAAGAAGGAACCGGATCCATGATCCAGATGCAATCCAATCTTGACGTCGCTGACAACAGCGGCGCCAAGCGCGTCCAGTGCATCAAGGTGCTGGGCGGCTCGAAGCGGCGCTTCGCGAGCGTGGGCGACATCATCGTCGTCTCGATCAAGGAAGCTGCGCCTCGTGGCAAGGTGAAGAAGGGTGACGTGCATCGCGCCGTCATCGTGCGCACCGCCAAGGACGTGCGTCGCGCTGATGGCAGCGTGATTCGCTTCGACGGCAATGCCGCTGTGCTCATCAACAAGAACGAGGAGCCGATCGGCACCCGTATCTTTGGCCCGGTCGTTCGCGAACTGCGCGCCAAGAAGCACATGAAGATCATCTCGCTTGCCCCCGAGGTGCTGTAATGAGCGCTGCGAAGATCAAGAAGGGCGACAAGGTCGTCATCCTGGCCGGCAAGGACAAGGGCCGCACCGGCGCCGTCCTGCAGGTGCTGCCGAAGGAGGACAAGGTTCTCGTCGAAGGCATCAATGTGCATGCGCGTCACCGCAAGCCCGACCAGGCGAACCCGCAGGGCGGCATCGAGCGTAAGCCGGCGCCGCTTCACATTTCGAACGTCGCTGTCGCTGACAAGGATGGCAAGCCGACCCGCGTCCGTTTCGAGGATCGCGACGGCAAGAAGGTCCGCGTCGCCGTCAAGTCCGGTGAGGTGCTGTAATGAGCGACAAATATACGCCGCGCTCGAAGGCGCAGTATGACGCCGAAATCGCCAAGGCGATGACCGAGAAGTTCGGTTACAAGAACGTCATGCAGGTTCCGAAGATCGAGAAGATCACGCTCAACATGGGCGTGGGCGAAGCGACCCAGGACAAGAAAAAGGTCACGCAGGCCGCCGAGGAAATGGAACTGATCGCTGGCCAGAAGCCGGTCATCACCAAGGCTCGCAAGTCGATCGCGCAGTTCAAGCTGCGTGAAGGCATGCCCATCGGCGCCAAGGTCACGCTGCGCCGCGAGCGCATGTACGAGTTTCTTGATCGTCTGATCAACATCGCTCTGCCCCGCGTGCGCGACTTCCGTGGTCTCAATCCGAAGAGCTTCGATGGCCGTGGCAACTATGCCTTCGGCATCAAGGAGCAGTTGATCTTCCCGGAGATCAACTATGACCGCATCGACAAGGTGCGCGGCATGGACATCATCGTGACCACCACGGCGAAGACGGACGAGGAAGCGCGCGAACTGCTGCGCCTCTTCGGCTTCCCCTTCCCGCTCGAAGAGAAGCAGGCGGCCTAATCTGGCCCCGCTTCTCTCCCAACGCTTAAGCTAAGGAAGAGAACTTAAGTCATGGCGAAACTGAGTTCGATCAACAAGAACGAGCGCCGCAAGAAGCTGGTGAAGAAATATGCCGGCCGCTATGCGAAGCTCAAGGCGATCGCGAATGATACGACCGCTGATGACGGCGATCGTCTGATCGCGCGTCTGAAGATGGCGGAGATCCCCCGCAACGGCAACCCGACCCGCGTGCGTAACCGCTGCGAGCTGACGGGCCGTCCCCGGGCCTACTACCGCAAATTCCGTCTCTGCCGCGTGCAGCTGCGTGATCTGGCCAACAAGGGCCTGATCCCCGGCGTCACCAAGTCGAGCTGGTAAGGATCATTTGAGATGGCATTGACCGATCCCCTGGGTGATATGCTCACCCGCATCCGCAACGGGCAGCAGGCGAAGAAGGACAGCGTTGTGTCCCCCGCTTCGAAGCTGCGCGCCCGCGTGCTCGACGTGCTCCAGCGCGAAGGTTACATCCGTGGCTATTCCGAGGAAGCCCTCGGCAAGCACCCCGGCCTGCGCATCGAGCTGAAATATTTCGAGGGCCAGCCGGCGATCAAGCATGTCGCCCGCGTGTCCAAGCCTGGCCGCCGCGTCTATTCGGGTTCGAAGGAACTGCCGGTGGTGCGCAATGGCCTGGGCATCACCATTGTCTCGACGCCCCGTGGCGTTCTGTCCGACGCCGAAGCGCGCGAGCAGAATGTCGGCGGCGAAGTGCTGGCGGAGGTGTTCTGATGAGCCGCACGGGTAAGAAGCCGATCGCCGTGCCTTCGGGCGTGACTGCGTCGATCGAAGGCGGGCAGTTGTCGGTCAAGGGGCCCAAGGGCACCCTGGCGTTGCAGTTGCGCGACGAGATCAGCTACACGATCGAGGACGGCAGCATTTTGGTGAAGCCGGCCAACGACACCAAAGCGGCGCGCGCCTTCTGGGGCATGCAGCGCACGCTGATCCAGAACCTTGTCACTGGCGTGACCGAGGGCTTCTCCAAGAAGCTGCTGATCACCGGTGTCGGCTACCGCGCCAATTCGCAGGGCAAGACCCTGAAGTTGCAGCTCGGCTACAGCCACGACGTCGATTTCGAGATTCCGGAAGGGATCGAGATCAAGACCCCGGATAACACCACGGTCGAGATCAGCGGCATCGACAAGCAGAAGGTCGGTCAGGTCGCCGCCGAGATCCGTCGCTGGCGCAAGCCCGAACCCTATAAGGGCAAGGGCATCAAATACGCCGGCGAGTTCATCTTCCGCAAGGAAGGGAAGAAGAAGTAAGATGGCAAAGCTTTCCCTCTTCGCGCGGCGTCGTCGCCGCGTTCGCACAGCGCTCAAGGCGGTTTCTGGCCACAAGCCCCGCCTCAGCGTCCACCGTTCGGGCCGTCACATCTACGCCCAGGTCATTGACGATGCGCAGGGCAAGACCCTGGCCGCCGCGTCGACCCTGGACAAGGATATCGGGGCCAAGGCTCTGGGCAAGACCGGCGCCTCTTCCGAAGCCGCAGCCGAAGTCGGCAAGCGCGTTGCCGCTGCGGCAACCGCTGCCGGCGTCACCAAGGTCGTGTTCGACCGTGGAGGCTTCCTCTTCCATGGCCGCGTCAAGGCGCTGGCCGATGCGGCCCGTGAAGCCGGGCTGGAGTTCTGATCATGGCTGACGAAAACACCATTGAAGCCGGCGCCCCCACCGAGGGCGTCGAGGCTGCACCGACCGAAGGTCGCGGTCCCGGCCGTGGCCGTGGTCGCGGCGGCGATCGCAACCGTGGCGAGCGCGGCGGCCGTGGCCGTCGTGATGACCGTCGCGGCAACCGCGACGAGGAGCAGGGCGAAGAGCTGATCGAGAAGCTGGTTCACATCAACCGCGTCTCGAAGACCGTCAAGGGCGGTAAGCGCTTCGGTTTCGCCGCTCTGGTCGTGGTCGGTGACGGCAAGGGCCGCGCGGGCTTCGGCCATGGCAAGGCGCGCGAAGTGCCCGAAGCCATCAGCAAGGCGACCGCTTCGGCCAAGAAGGCGATGGTTCGCGTTCCGCTGAAGGAAGGCCGCACGCTGCATCATGATGGCCTCGGCCATTTCGGTGCGGGCAAGGTGACGGTCCGTTCGGCGCCTGCCGGTACCGGCATCATCGCAGGCGGTCCGATGCGCGCCGTGTTCGAGAGCCTCGGCGTCGCTGACGTCGTGACCAAGTCGAACGGCACGTCCAACCCCTATAACATGATCCGTGCGACCTTCGCGGCGCTGGGCGAACAGACCAGCCCGAAGTCGGTGGCGCAGCGTCGCGGCAAGAAGGTCGCTGACCTTCTCCGTCGCGGCGGCGCCTCGGCCGAAGTCGCGCAGGCTGATGCCGAAGCGATTGCGGAGTAAGACGACATGGCGAAGATCAAGATCAAGCAGATCGGTTCACCGATCCGCCGTCCCGCCGACCAGAAGAAGATTCTGATCGGTCTGGGCCTTGGCAAGATGCACCGCGTGGTAGAGCTGGAAGACACTGCGGAAGTCCGCGGCGCCATCAAGAAGCTGCCCCATATGGTGGCAGTGGTCGAAGGCTAAACCCTTCGGTTCATCGAGATAAGGCGGGAGAGGGGGAAACCTCTCTTTCGTTTTTTGGGAAAGGGCGCTAATGGCGCGCCCTCTTTGTTGTCCCGCCGCGAAAAATCATGTGGCGGGACTTGCGCGAACATAGCGAAAGCGAGTGCACAGATGACGAAGCTTAACGAACTCAACGACAATGCCGGTGCCCGCAAGGGCCGGATGCGCGTCGGCCGTGGTATCGGCTCGGGCAAGGGCAAGACCGCCGGTCGCGGCCAGAAGGGTGCCAAGGCACGTTCAGGCGTCGCCATCAACGGCTTCGAGGGTGGCCAGATGCCGCTCCACATGCGTCTGCCGAAGCGCGGCTTCAACAACATCTTCGCCAAGGATTACGCGATCGTGAACCTGGGCGCGGTGCAGAAGGCGATCGACGCCGGCAAGCTCGACGCCAACGCCACCATCGACCATGCGGCGCTGAAGGCCGCTGCCCTTGCCCGCGGTGGCAAGGACGGCGTGCGCCTGCTCGCCAAGGGTGATCTGACCGCCAAGGTCAGCTTCCTGGTCGCCGGCGCGTCGAAGGGCGCGGTTGAAGCGGTCGAGAAGACCGGCGGCAAGGTCGACGTGATCGAGGTCGTTCCGGCGGCTGAGAAGGCTAAGGCGAAGAAGGGCACTACCCTCGCCGCCAAGAAGGCCGCAGCGAAGGCCTGATCCGGCCTGCCAAGGCTTGCAAGCGTGACCCCGCTGCCCGATATGGGTAGGCGGGGTCATGTGTTTCGGGGCAAGTTTTTGTCGCATCGGCGGCGATTCCCGGTTCGACAGCGCCCCATCACCCCGCTAAGGGGTTAGCGATTCCGCTCCGGGCATCCAAATCCCGGCAAGATGTTTTGAAGGGCAGCCACGATGGCATCGAGAGCCGACCAGCTCGCATCCAATCTCAGCCTGGCGAAGTTCAGCCAGGCGACCGACCTCAAGAAGCGCCTGTGGTTCACGCTGGGCGCGCTGATCGTCTTCCGCTTCCTGAGCTTCGTGCCGCTGCCGGGCGTCGATCCGACCGCCTTGTCGCAGCTCTACAAGCAGACCAATGGCGGCATCCTCGACATCTTCAACACCTTCTCGGGCGGTTCGCTCTCGCGCATGAGCCTGATCGCGCTCGGCGTGATGCCGTACATCACGGCCTCGATCGTGGTGCAGCTCGCCGCCTCCCTCTCGCCGCAGCTCGCGGCGATCAAGAAGGAAGGCGAAAGCGGGCGCAAGAAGCTCAATCAGTACACCCGCTACGGGACGGTCGGCCTGACAGCGGTGCAGGGCTATTTCATTGCCGTCGGCCTTGAGAGCTTCGGCGCGCAGTCGGGCGTACAGGCGGTGGTCGATCCGGGCATCCTGTTCCGGGTCGCGGCGGTGATCTCGCTGATCGGCGGCACCATGTTCCTGATGTGGCTGGGTGAGCAGATCACCTCGCGCGGCATTGGTAACGGCGTCAGCCTCATCATCATGGCGGGCATCGTCGCCCAGTTGCCGGTGACGCTCAGCAACCTGTTCAAGTCGAGCAGCACGGGCGCGATTTCCGGCCTGCTGATCTTCCTGGTGATCGTGCTGGGCTTTGGTCTGATTGCGTTCATCTGCTTCATGGAGCGGGCGCAGCGCCGGGTGCTGATCCAATATCCCAAGCGCCAGACGCGCCAGGGGCTGATGCAGGCGGACCGCAGCCATCTGCCGCTCAAGGTCAACACCGCCGGCGTGATCCCGCCGATTTTTGCCAGTTCGCTGCTGCTGATGCCGCTCACCGTCTCGCAATTTGCGGGCCGGACGGTGGCGGGCGAAAGCAAGCTGGGCGATTTCGTGCTGACGCTGAACCAGTATCTGTCGCACGGCAGCCCGGTTTATATGGGCCTCTATGGCCTCGGCATCGTCTTCTTCTGCTTCTTCTACACCGCCGTGGTGTTCAATCCGGAAGAGACGGCCGATAATCTCAAGCGCAATGGCGGCTTCATTCCCGGCATCCGTCCGGGCAAGAACACCGAAAATTATCTGGACTATGTGCTGACCCGGATCACGGTGATCGGCGCGGCCTATCTGGCTTTCATCTGCCTGGTGCCGGAATTCGTCATCGCCCGGGCGGGAATTCCCTTCTACCTTGGTGGGACTAGCCTGTTGATCGTCGTCAATGTTACGGTCGACACGGTTACGCAGATTCAGAGCCATCTGCTTGCCCATCAATATGGGGATCTGATCAAGAAGGCGAAGCTGAAGGGGCGTATGCGCTGAAGGGGCGCAGCACGTGAAAAGCGCGAAGAACAGGGGAGAATGCGCGACATGAATATCATTCTGCTCGGCCCTCCGGGCGCCGGCAAGGGAACGCAGGCGACGCGTCTGGTGGACAGCCGGGGCATGGTGCAGCTATCGACGGGCGACATGCTGCGCGCGGCGGTGAAGGCCGGGACGCCCATCGGCCTTAAGGCCAAGGCCGTGATGGAAGCCGGCGAACTGGTGTCGGATGAGATCGTGTCGGGCATCATCGGTGAAGCCCTCGATGCGCTGTCGCCGGAAACCGGCGTGATCTTCGACGGCTATCCGCGGACGGAGGCGCAGGCCTATTCGCTCGACGGCATATTGGCGGACCGCAATCGGACGCTCGACCATGTGATCGAGCTGGACGTGAACGAGGACGCGCTGGTTGAGCGTATCACCGGGCGCTTCACCTGCGCGACCTGCGGCGAGGGCTATCACGACACGTTCAAGACGCCGAAGGTCGAGGGTAGCTGCGACAAATGCGGTGGCCATGAGTTCAAGCGCCGCCCGGACGACAATGAGGAAACCGTGCGGACCCGCATGGCCGAATATCGCGCCAAGACCGCGCCGATCCTGCCCATCTACGAAGCGCGCGGCATCGTGTCGCGGGTCGACGGCATGGCCGACATGGACGATGTGACGGTTGCGATCGCGGCCATCTTGGACGGCAAGGGCGCCTGAGCTAATTTACCCTCCTGCAAGGGAGGGAAGGCGATGCGCAAGATCATGATTTTGGCATGGGCTGGTGCGGCGATGGTCGCGCCGGCCCATTGCGCTGTTACGGGCAGCAGCGATGTCGGTTTCGTGGCGGAGAATAGTGTCGATGTCTCCGCCGATGCGGCGACTGTCTATCGATTGTTGGGGCAACCGGCCCGCTGGTGGAACGGACAGCACAGCTATAGCGGCGATCCCGCCAATCTGAGCCTGGACCCCGTTGCGGGCGGCTGCTTCTGCGAAAAGGTGCCGGGCAAGGATGGGAAGGCCGGAAGCGTCGAGCATGGCCGGGTGATCTATGCGGCGCCGGACAAGCAATTGCGCCTTTCCGGGGCGCTGGGGCCGTTGCAGGCGGAGGCGGTAACCGGGACGCTCACTTTCGACATCGCGCCGACGGAGAAAGGCGTGCGGGTCGGAATGAGCTATGTCGTCGGCGGTTATATGCGCATGGGCGCGTCCAAGATCGCTCCGCTCGTCGACAGGGTTCTGACCGAGCAATTGCAGGGGCTGAAACGCGCGGCGGAAGCGGGACAGCCTTAGCTCGGGGCCGGCCTGGCCCTGTCGAACGCCAAGGGGCGCTTACGTCCGAATTCGTCACGCTTTCCGAAAATACAGCCGGGCCATGCGGTTAACCACGATATTAACGGAAAGATTGCTGTTCCGTTGCTATGGCGAGGACATGACGGGGTCGCGCCTTTCCACTGGCCGCTTGACGGAACTGGACGCGTTGCGCGGTCTGGGCGCCCTGTGCGTGCTGGTTTTTCATTATTCCACCCGCTTCCATGAACTGTTTCCGCAGGCGGCCCATGTGCCCTTCAGCTTCCTGGGCGGCAATTACCGGGTGCTGCTGTTCTTCACCATTTCCGGCTTTGCGATCTTCTTCACGCTCGACCGAATCCGGACCGCCGCCGATTTCGTGATCAACCGCTTTGCCCGGCTCTATCCCGCCTATCTGGTCGCGATGCTGCTGACGCTGGGGATCGAATATCTGGCGCGGGTGTCGCAACTGCTGATCGGGCCGGGCGCGATCCTGGCCAATATCACCATGTTGCAGGGTTTTGCCTTCTTGCCCGAGGTCGATGGCGCCTATTGGACGCTAACGGTCGAGATAGCCTTCTATTTCTGCATGGTGGCGATCTGGAAATGGGCGGGCGTCAAGCGGCTGGAGCTGGTGCTGCTGGCCTGGCTCGCGCTGCGTTGGCTCTATGCGCTGTGGCCGGGCATGCCCGAGCGGATCGTGATGCTGCTGGTGTTGCGCTATGTGCCCTTTTTCATCATCGGCATGTTGTCCTATCGCGTTTGGGCGGGGCAGCGAAGCTGGCGGCAACAGGCGCCCTATGCCGCGCTGGCTCTGCTCTCGATCGCGACGGTCGACAGCCCGGACATCACCCTGGCGGGCGTTGTCCTGCTGGGCGTCTTTGCGGCGCTGATCGCGGGGCGGCTGCGTTTTTTTAGCCTCCGGCCGCTCGTCTGGATGGGTGGGATCAGCTATTCCTTCTACCTCATTCACCAGCATGTCGGCTTTGTCGTGATGCTGAAAATGGCCGAGGCGGGGTACAGCCCCTGGGCGGGTTTTGCGACGGCCTTTGCGGTGGCGCTGGGTTTGGGCACGCTGATCAACCGTCTGGTCGAGCGGCCGGCTGGGGAGGCGATCCTGGACTGGTGGCGGCGGCGTCGGGAGAAGGCGGTGTCGAGCGAGGCGGCGCCGAGCCAAGTCTAGAGCGCGCTGCGTTAAATCGGATGCAGGTCGCGCGCTCTAAGCTTTTGTTGTCGCATCGTTTTTTGCGCAAAGCCGGTTCCCACTTTTGCGCACGATGCTTGTCTTATGACATTGTTGTCCGTTTGGGTCAGGATGAGATGCCCGTTCCGGGGTGGCCACCCCGGAACGGGTGGAAGGGGACGGATCGCGCATCGATGCCGGTCGATCAGGGACCGGGTT
>NZ_JABBGL010000008.1:0-211479 GCF_012927365.1 Sphingobium sp. TB-6
GCAATCGTCGCCTCGCCAAAGACTTCGAGCGGACTATCAAATCCGCAACCGCGCTTCTCTATGCCGCCGCTGCCATCGTCCTCATCCGACGCATCGCTCGTTACGCATGAGATTCAAGACAGGCTCTTAGAAGGATCGGTGTTCATTCCTATGATAGCAGTTCCGGGGCCGATTATCTCGCAATTAATAAACTTCTTACCGTTGACACGCTTACGTCCAAGCGGCGCCAGATCGCGTAAATACAGCCTCTTATTCTGATAAACCCGCGCCATTGGATCAAAATCTAAGCCCTCCCCGTCCAGTCGTGCCCGATGCCTTCTTTCGACTCTCCAGAGCTGCGTCTTGGCGAATAGTGCGAAGGACATGCTGGTAAGTAAGAACGTCACCAAGCCGCAGGCTATCCATCCAAAAGCGCCGAATTGATTGATGAGGCCCACGCCCTGAGAAAGATAGGCCATCACGATGCCCAAAATCGTGCCCGGAACGATGGAGCCTGAAAAAGTGAATAGCGATGAAGCCACCGAGAGTAGGCGCTCCATTGATTGGCTGAACTTTGCCATCTTGCCCCCTTCATGCCGAATCTCCTTCGGCATGGGGATCGCATATAGCGGATATCGCTACTTGTCGGAAAGGGATAATAACCAGGCGCTTGACTTACCCCTTTCCGTTTCCTATGCGTTCCCCATACGTTCCAAGGAGGGCAAGGCGAGATGTTGACACCCAAGCAACAGGAATTGCTGAGCTTCATTCAGACCCGGCTGGAGGAGGGAGGCGTCTCCCCCTCTTTCGAGGAGATGAAGGAAGCGCTGGACCTGCGGTCCAAATCCGGCATTCACCGCCTAATCAACGCGTTGGAGGAGCGCGGCTTCATTCGCCGCCTGCCCAATCGCGCCCGTGCGCTGGAGGTGCTCAAGCTTCCCGACGCCATGCATCGCGCGCCCAAGCTCATTGCGCCGCTCAAAGCCCCCTTGGCGACCGGACCGGCGTTGATCACGCCGCCTGCCGCCAATGACATCCTTGAGATTCCGCTGCACGGCCGCATCGCGGCGGGCGTGCCGATCGAAGCGTTGGAGGGGCAGAATATGCTCTCCGTCCCCGCGGCGCTGCTCGGGACCGGAGATCATTATGCGTTGGAAGTGGCAGGCGATTCCATGGTCGAGGCGGGAATACTCGACGGCGACTTCGCGCTCATCCAGCGCACCGAGGTGGCGCGCGAAGGACAGATCGTGGTCGCGCTGATCGACGAGAATGAGGCCACCCTCAAATATTTCCACCGCGAAGGACAGAAGGTTCGGCTCGATCCCGCCAACAGTGCCTATGAACCGCAAATCTACAATCCGCAGCAGGTCCGGATACAGGGAAAGCTGGCGGGGTTATTGCGGCGCTATAACTGACGACCCGGCAATCCGCGCGGTCGACCCAAAGGCCGCGCGACCCAGGGATGCTCGTCATTCCCGGTCTTCACGCTGCGGATGGAGCCATGGTCGAGATCGATGGCAAGGCCGCCCGTTGCGGCCAGGGATCGTCGATCCACCTTCAACCAGCGCGGTCGGCAGACCCCCGGCAGGCGCCGATCGCTGACGACGATATCGACGCGCGCGCAATCCCGCGCCAATATGGCATTGTCGATCTTCATGCTGCTTCGCGTCAGCAGCAGGTTCCAGTTCCGGCCTCCGCCCGTCACGCGAACGGCGCAAAGATCGGGAGAACAGCGGGCTTGCGGCAACGCCGCCATTGCCTCCAGCGTGCCGTCATAGCCCGCGCTTTCCGCCATGACCTCCCGCACATAGCTGCCCGCCCGCCCGCGCAGCGTCGCCATGCCGTCATTCGCAGTCCGGACCGCGACATGGCGACCATCTCCCGTTATCAAGATGGCGGGTGGCGAACTGGTCACGATCATCACCACGCCAGCCGTCACTGGCATCAAACCCGCCCAGCGCCACCGGCTTCGCCATAACAGGCACCACAACATGCCTGACAGGATGAAGCCGAACACCACCCCCGATTGCCCGGGCGCCAGAACCACCGCCCCGGGGCTGGACGCCACCCCATGCGCAACCAGCAGCAACAGGTCCAGCGAGCGGGCGGTGAGCCACCAGAAGGGGGCGCCCCATCCGCCCATATCGAACAGCAAGGCCATCGCCTCCAACGGCATGACGACCAGAGTGGTGAGCGGTATGGCCACTAGATTGGCGACCGAACCCAGCATGCCCGCCTTGTGGAAATGAAAAAGCGCGATGGGGGCCAGCACCAGTTCGACCACCAGTCCCGTCGCCAGCATGCCCATAAGATTGCGGGCGATCCGGCGCCATATTTCTTCGTCCCGCGCCGACAGGAAAGCACGAAAGCGCGGATGCTCACCCAGCGACACCAGGGCGACCACCGCGGCGAAACTCATCTGGAAACTCGGCCCCACCAGCGCTTCGGGCCAGAGGATCAGCACCACCAACGCGCCCGCCGCCACCAGCCTGAGCGTGATCGCGTCCCGCCCCATTGCCAGCCCGCCCAGGACCAGCAAGGCAGCGACGCATGACCGCACGGTCGGCACTTCCGCACCCGTCAGAAGCGTATAACCGATACCCGCCAAAGCCCCGCCGCCCGCCGCGACCAGCATCAGGGGCCAGTCGAGCGCCGCCCGACGGCTCAGCGCCATCGCCCGCATCAGCAGGAAAATCACCGCCGCGATCAAGGCCGTGACATGCAGGCCGCTGATGGACAGAAGGTGAGCAAGCCCGCTCCGCCGCATCGCCGCGGCATCGACTTCGGAAATCGCGCCTTGATCCCCCGTAGCCAGAGCGGCGGCAATGCCTGCGCCCTTCCCCGGAACCCGTTCCAGAATATGCGCGAACAGCCGAGCCCTGAGCGGCGGCCCCGCCGTCGCGGGCCGCAGGACGGTGATCGGCCGCAGCACGCGCCCGGTCGCACCGATCCCGTCAAAATAGGCCCGGCGCGCGAAATCATAGCCGCCCGGCAGGCTGGGTGGTGCAGGCGGCATCAGCCTCGTCCGGAAGCGCAGGACCGCCCCCTCCCCGATACCCGCCGGCATCAGCGCATCGTCAAGATTGACGCGTATCAGAGACGGCAGCGCGGGCATGCCGATCGGACGAACCAGCACGCGACTCATCTTCTGCGCAGGGCGCCGGTCGACCGATCTGACCTCCCCCGTCAGCTCGACAAAAGCCGCCCGAGGCAAGGGCGGCGCGCCCCACATCATCGCCTTTGCCCAGACCAGCAGGCATCCTGCACAGGCCAAAAGGCTGCCCGCCAGGATCGCCTGACGCACCCGTCCGCCGATCGGCAAAACAAGCGCGGCGCATGCCCCCGCCAACATGGCGCAGCAAAAGGCAAGCCATTGCAATCTATTAGGCAAGGCGAACCAGGCCGCAATACCAACAGCCAAGGCAACCGGAACCCAAAGCGGCAGCCGCTCGCGCTCTTCCTCCAGCCAAAGTTCCAAGCCGCGCCGAATCCGTTCCGCCCTTGCCCGGGCGGAAGTGACAACGGAGGTTTGTCGTGGCTCGAAAGCCATGCTAGGGGGCGTCGCGATCATGGATAGGCCGGGTGGATATCAGGGCGAATGTCAGGGAATGAAGCGGTGAGTGCTACGGGTTCGAACAAACAGGTAGTAACCCGTTTTGCGCCCTCGCCTACCGGTTTTCTTCATATCGGCGGCGCGCGCACCGCGCTCTTCAACTGGCTGTTCGCGCGTCATCATGGCGGCAAGTTCCTGCTGCGGATCGAGGACACGGACCGGGCGCGTTCCACTGAGGAAGCCGTGACCGCGATTTTCGACGGCCTGGAATGGCTGGGTCTGGGCGGCGACGAACCCGCGGTCTTCCAGTTCGAGCGCACCCCCCGCCATGCCGAAGTGGCGAACCAGTTGCTCGCCGCCGGTCATGCCTATCGCTGCTATGCGTCGCCCGAGGAACTGGCGGAACTGCGCGAGCAGCAGCGCGCCGCGAAGCAACCCATGCGCTATGACGGGCGCTGGCGCGACCGCTCGATCGAGGAGGCGCCTGAAGGCGCACCCTTCGTCATCCGCCTGAAAGCGCCGCGCGAAGGCGAAACGGTGATCGAGGACGCCGTGCAGGGCCGCGTCGTCGTCCAAAATGCGGAGCTGGACGATATGATCCTGCTGCGCTCCGACGGCACGCCTACTTATATGCTGGCCGTGGTGGTCGACGATCATGACATGGGCGTCACTCATGTCATTCGCGGCGACGACCATCTCAACAATGCGTTCCGCCAGCTTGGCATCATCAAAGCCATGGGTTGGGAAGAGCCAGTCTACGCCCATATCCCGCTGATCCACGGATCGGATGGCGCGAAACTCTCCAAGCGCCACGGCGCGCTGGGCGTTGACGCTTATCGCGACGAAATGGGCATGCTGCCCGAAGCGGTGCTCAACTATCTGCTGCGACTCGGCTGGGGCCATGGCGATGAAGAGATCATCTCCCTCGACCGCGCCGTCGAACTTTTTGATATCACGGGCGTCGGCCGCTCACCTTCACGCTTCGACATCAAGAAGCTGGAAAATCTGAACGGCCATTATCTGCGCGAAGCCGATGATGCGCGCCTGGCTGCGCTGGTCGCGCCGCGAATCGGGGAAAGGCTGGGCACTCCCTTGCCCGAAGGCGCCGAAAAGCTGCTGACCGACGCCATGGCGTCGCTGAAACCCCGCGCCAAGACGCTTAACGAAATTGCGGAGGGGGCCGAATTCTTGTTCAAAAATTGCCCGCTCGATTTTGACGAGAAGGCTCTTGCTCTGCTAGACGACTCGGCGCGCGCGCTGCTGGGACAGACAGCCGACGCTCTTGCACCCATCCAGTCCTGGACGGTCGAAGCGATCGAGGAAGCAATACGCCGCGTGGCAGAGGATGCCAGCCTCGGGCTTGGAAAGGTCGCGCAGCCTTTGCGCGCGGCGCTGACCGGTCGCACGGTTTCGCCGGGAATTTTCGACGTCCTTTTCCTTTTGGGGAAGGCGGAGAGCTTGGAACGATTGGCCGCTGTGAGGCACGCATCGGCCGATTGAAGTATCAGGAGAACAGCATGTCGGATAATAATGCCACTTTGACCGTCGGAGGCGACGCGAAAGACTATGCCATTCTGAATGGCACGGTCGGCCCGCAGGTCATCGATGTTCGCAAGCTTTACGCCAACACCGGCATGTTTACCTATGATCCGGGCTTCACCTCGACCGCGAGCTGCGATTCGGGCCTGACCTATATCGATGGCGACGCCGGCGTGCTGCTGCATCGCGGCTATCCGATCGACCAGCTTGCCGAGCAGTCGACCTTCATGGAAGTCAGCTACCTGCTCCTCAACGGCGAACTGCCGTCCAAGAAGGAGCTGGAGGATTTCACCCGCACGATCACGCGCCACACCATGGTGCATGAACAGCTCACCACCTTCTACCGCGGTTTCCGCCGCGACGCGCACCCGATGGCGATCATGTGCGGCGTGGTTGGCGCGCTGTCGGCCTTCTACCATGATTCGACCGACATCAACGATCCGGAACAGCGCAAGATCGCCAGCCACCGCCTGATCGCCAAGATGCCCACGATCGCGGCCATGGCGTATAAATATTCGGTGGGTCAGCCCTTCGTCTATCCGCGCAACGATTTGAGCTACACCGCCAACTTCCTGCGCATGACCTTCTCCGTCCCGGCGGAAGAATATGAGCCCGATCCGGTCATCGTCGATGCGATGGACAAGATCTTCACGCTCCATGCCGACCATGAACAGAATGCGTCGACCTCGACCGTGCGTCTGGCCGGTTCGTCGGGCGCCAATCCCTTCGCCTGCATCGCTGCCGGCATCGCCTGCCTCTGGGGTCCGGCGCATGGCGGCGCGAACGAAGCGGCGCTCAACATGCTGCGCGAAATCGGCACCGTCGATCGCATTCCCGAATATATCGCCCGCGCCAAAAACAAGGACGATCCGTTCCGCCTGATGGGCTTTGGCCACCGCGTCTACAAGAATTACGATCCGCGCGCGACCGTGATGCAGAAGACCGCGAAGGATGTTCTGGCCAAGCTGGGCGTGAACGACCCGATCTTCGACGTGGCGAAGGAACTGGAGCAGATCGCGCTTCACGATCCTTATTTTGTCGAAAAGAAGCTCTATCCGAATGTCGACTTCTATTCGGGCGTGATCCTCTCGGCCATCGGCTTCCCGACCGAGATGTTCACCGTGCTGTTCGCGCTCGCCCGCACCGTCGGCTGGGTCGCGCAGTGGAACGAAATGATTTCGGACCCCGCGCAGAAGATCGGCCGTCCGCGCCAGCTCTACACTGGACCCGCGCAGCGCGACTATGTCCCGGTCGAAAAGCGCTAAGCGGCGCTGACAATGAGAAAAGAGAAACGGCGCCCGATAGGCGCCGTTTTTTTTCAGCCGGAACATGTGATGTTTTACAAAAATAGCCATTAGCTGCCATTGAGCGCATCCGTGTTCCTGCGAAGGCAGGAACCCAGTTCCGCCGCTTGTGGATCATCGCACCGTAGGAACTGGACTCCTGCCTTCGCAGGAGCACGCTGCGCTTCAAGGAAAACAGCGCGGAACAGAACGTCCGCTACCGGCCCTTCCCCTTGGCTACCCCGCAAAAACAGGAAGCAAAAGCGTAAAGTGCGCGCCCCCTTCCGGCGCGTCGTCGATGCGGATATCTCCATCCATCGCTCGCGCCAGACGCCGCGAAATATAAAGCCCCAATCCGCTGCCGCCCGCATCGCTGCGGCCCAGTCGCTCGAACTTGTCGAAGATGCGCTCACGGCTGTCCGCGGGAATGCCATCCCCCCGGTCCAGCACCGCAATCCAGGCTTGCCCGGCTTCCCGGCCAGTCTCGATCCGCACGGTCGATCCTTCGGGCGCATAGCGGACCGCATTGCCGACAAGGTTCATCAATATCTGTAAGGCACGGCGGAATTCCCCGACCGCAGGCTGCTTCACCTCCGGCGCGGGCGCCACCACGCAAATCCCGCGATCCAGCGCCTTGACCAGGAACAGCCCGGCGGCCCGTCTCCCTATGTCGGCCAGATCGATCTCTTCGGCTATCACGCTGAAATCGGGCCGGTCGATCGCTTGCAGATCGGCCAGATCGTCGATCAGCGCCATCAAATGCCGCCCCGCCGCCGATATGTCATGGGCATAGCCGACATAATCCGGCCGCAACGGCCCTTCCAATTGCGCACCGATCGAATCCGCATTGGCGATGATCCGGCCCAAAGGCTGGCGCAACGAGCGGTCCAGCCTTTTGCCGAACTCGGCGGGATAGAACACCACCGGCTCCGGCGCGGCGAGTGGCGCCGCCACTGCGCGATCCAGCGGCAGCGCCTTCCCGCGATAGCCCACCAATTGCCCGGCCAGATCGAACATCGGAAAGCCCGACAGCATGAAGCGCTGCGCAGCATCGCCGGTCAGCGCCGCAACCTGATCGCGAAAGGCGCGCCGCTGGGCAAAGCCGCGCAGGATCGACAGATCGCCGTCCGCATCCGGACGCAATTCGAAATAGCTGGTGAAGCGGCTGCCCGGCACGGGCGCCGCCGAAGGCAGCGCGCCCTCTTCGCCAAAGCCCTCCAGCACCATCTGGAACCGCAATTGCGTGTCGATCTGCCATGTCCAGCCGTCCGACAGGGCGGCGATGTGGGTATCCCGCCGCATCAGATCGACCGGCGCGACAGCCGGCTGCCGCTCATGCCAATCGATGACGGCAAGCTGAACCAGTTCCGCTTCCGGCCTGGCGCGCACCCACATGTCGATATCGCCGCGTTCCGCCGCAGCGACGACAGGCCGCGACAGCGCGATTCCCAGATGTCCAGCCAGCCGAACCATCGCCGCCAGTTGCGGGATCGCCAGCATAGTTCCCAAATCCCCCCCTGCCTCCTGCTGCAAGGCGAGCAAGGGCGCATCCGCACTCAGCAGCCGACCGTCCGCAGCGACTGTCGCCCGGATGATGGCAGGATGCGCCGGCATGTTCATCAACCGCTAATCCGCAGCAGATGATCGAGCTTGGCCCGCAGCGCCGCGGGCGCGCGCAGGGCGTTCACCGCCGCATCCGCCTGCGCCATGGTGAGATCCTGATAGCGCACCGCTTCCCCGACAATCGCCGCGTCGGACAGGGACGGCCGCACCGGCCGCAACGCCAGCAGCAAATGCCGGTAATCTGCATCCGATCCCCCGAGGGCGCGGCAGAGCGCGGCGACCTGTCCCACCGGCCCCATGACCAATATGTCAGCGACCTGCGCGCTCTCCATCCGCAACCGCCGTCCGGCCAGCGCCGCAAACAACAGAAATTGCCTCTGCCCCAGCGCCGCGCCCATCAATTCCGGCGCGTCTGCCCCATCGCCCAGTTGACGGACCAGCCTGTCGGCCGCCGCAATCGGTCCCAAAGCCTCATCATGCCGCGCGAGCAGCCGCTGCGCCGCCGCTTCGACCAAGGGCAACACCGCCTCGGGCTCCATCAGGCCGCTCCGCTGGACGATCGCCGCCAGGCAAGCCGCCGCCGTCCACAGCAATTCCGCGAAAAAATCCGCAGGCAGATCGGGCTGCATCGGCTGATCCTCCGCCGCCGTCATCAGCCATCGCCCCTCGGCCAACATCAGCGCCGCCAGCGCATTCCCCAAGGCAGGATCGTCGGCGGGAAACAGCGACTCCGCTTCCGATTCGCCGCCAGCGTTGCCATCGGACACGCCAAATTGGCGCAGCATCAGGCTGATCCCGCCCCGCATCTGCATATGGGCGAGTAGCGCCGGTCCCAGCAGGGTCGGCTGCGCGCGCAGGGTCGGCCAGCAGACAGGCCGCGGCCATTGCGCCAGGGCTGCTGCGATTTCGGGCGTTTCCTCCAGCGCCAAGCGCAATCCGATCTCGATCGCGGTCAGGCATCCGCCCAGATGCCGCCGGGTTTCCGCCACCAGCGCATCGTGCCGCTCCCGCCCCTCATCGGGAAAGAAAAACGCCAGATCAATGGCATGACCAACAGGAACGGCGGACATGCCCGCCATGACTTGCGCCATTGGCCAGCAGTCCGCCTGGGTCGGTCCGATCAGGGACGAAAAGGCGCTCATATCGGCCAGCATAATGGCACGTCGTTAAAATGCACTAAACCGTAACGAGCAAAATCGCTCAAACCCGCCGCAGCAGGATCATCGCTCCGGCAGAGGCAATGGCGCATAGCATCGCAAGATCGAACATCAGCGGCAGCACGCCCAAGAGCGCCCCCGCCAGCAACGGCAGCAGCGCGCTGGCAGGGGTAAAGATCGTCCACGGCCGCGCCGCGCCCATCTTTTGCCCGCGGTCGGCCAACTGGATGATCGCCAGCAGCAGCGCCAGATAAAGCGGCGTGGCGCCTTGCGCCGCCAGCGCTATCCCGCCCACCGCGAAAGCGGGCGCGACAAAGGCCGTCCAGCCCATGGGCAGCGGCCGCAACGCCATTTCGTCCAGCCGGTCGGCGGTTTCCGCCATCAACAGCGACAGCAGCAACAGGCAAAAGCCCGCCCCGGTCCAAAGCAGTTCGATCGGCACCAGCGCGATCGCACCCAGCGCCATGGCCGCGATCCGCACCTGCAGGGCGGGAACCTGCATGCGCATCAACGCCGGGCTGATCAACCGCGCGACCGGACCCAGCAGATAATGTTCCGCCGCGCCCCTTACCCGCCGTTGCCGCGGCCCGTGGGAGAGTACCGCCTGGGCCGCCAGATCGGCCTGTTCCTGCGCCTCGACCAGCGCCACCCGGCCTTCCAGCAGATCGTCCTGCGGCACGGTGACCCGCCGCGCCCCGGCCTGCACCGCGGCCCGCACCAGGGTCAGCGCCAGATCCCAGTCACCGATCATGTCGAGCGTGTTGAACAACAGGTCCGGGCTGACCCGCGCCAACCCTGCCCAGCGCTGACCGGCATCGATCCGTTCGAACGGCGCGCTGGCGCGGCTGTCGTCCGTCACCAGCAGGGCATTGCCCTCATGGCCCGCCATCGCCTCGAAATAGTTCTGTCCGATGATCGCTCCATCCGCGACCAGCAGCGTATCGGCGTCACGCGGCGCATCGCGCACCATCGACACCATGTCCCGCACCAGCGCGACGGCAATGCCGTCCGCCGACAGCCGGTCGACCACCTGCGACAGAGCCGGGGTGATGACGCTGACCAGGATCATCACCCGGTCGGCGCCCGCGCGCACGGCCTGCCGCGCCTGATATTCCACCAGCGTCTGCCCGGCGAAATGCAGACTGCCGCGCAGCGACCCGGCCGAATCGCCACCGGCCCGGCTCGCGCTGAGAATAGCCGCAAAAGTCATGCGTGATGAAACCGACCCGATCGTTGTTCTGCCACCTTGTTACAAGGCGGACGCGTTCACGCAAGCAGCGTCACGCATCACCCCCGCGCAAGATCGTCAATCAACGCCCGCAAGCGCCGCAGGATGCGCGGATCGCCGGGCGCGGCGTCGACCGCTTCATCGGCCATGGTCATCAGGCTGGTAAGGCCGAAACTGGCCGCCAGCCCTTTCAGCCGCCATGCGGCAAGCTGCCAATTGGCGTCGCAACGGGCGCGCCCGAGCAAATCGAGATGCCGCTGCGCGCTTTCCATGAAGGCGACGCGCAGATCCTCAATCAACGGCCTGTCGTCACCGACAGCAGCGGCCAAAGCCGCATTCAGGGCGCCTGGGTCATAGGACATGGGGTCAACGCTATCTGGCTTGCGTTAAGTTTTGGTAACAGGGCATTTTCGTGCGCGTAAAAGCTGCTAGGATAGCAACCATGAATGGGGGCAGCACAATCGTCGAATTCTGGCGGGACAAGGACGCAGCGGCCGATGACACGGCGCGGGCAGACGACAGCTTGCTATTGAAACAGGCCGTTTTGGATCTGGAGGACGAAGGCATCCCCATCGAAAATGGCGAGCGCGGCGTGCGCGGCACCCAATGGGCGCTGCTAGCCGCAGGCATCGCCTGGATCGGCTTTGCCGGCTGGGCCACGCTTTCGTCCGGGCAATGGCGGGCGGGGCCGGCGGCCTGGCCGAGCCTGGTCGCGACGATCCTGGTGCCGCTCATCCTGCTCGGCGTCTGCTATCTGCTGCTGCTGCGGAACAGCCGCAGCGAATCCCGCCGCTATCTCGACACCGCCCAGGCTCTCAGGACCGAGGCGGAACTGCTCGAACTGCGCCTCGGCCGAATCGCCGGTCAGTTGGAGACGGCGCGCCAGACCATGCAGGATCAGGCGGAACTGCTCGACAGCTATGGCGCGGCGGCCAGCAGCAATATGGAAGCGTCGGCCGAACTGATCGCGAGCCGCGCCAACAGCACCGCCGAACGCGCCGAAGCCGCCGAACGCGCCGGACTGGCCCTGGTCCAGCGGATGGAAACGCTGATCGCATCGATCCCCGAACTGGAGGATCGCGCCACCCGCGTGTCGGCGCAGATCATCGACAATGGCCATGCGCTGTCGGAACGCATCGACGCGTTGGAGGCGCGGCTGCATGCGCTGGGCGAACTGTCGGACGACGCCCGCGCGCGCACGCTGTCCGCGACCAAGAGCCTGTCGAGCCAGCTCACCCAGCTACAGGAAGCCACCCGTTCCGCCACGCAGGAGGTCACGGGCATGGCGGACTTGGCTTCGGGCCGGATCGAAGCGACAACGCAAAGCGCCCGCAAGGCGATGGAGGAAAGCTGGCTCGACATCGAGCAGAAGTCTGTCGTCCTGAGCGGGCTGACGGATCGAACGAAGGCGGACATCGCGGAGACGACTGAGTCCGTCATCGCCCTTCTGACGCAGGAATTGAACCGCGTCGAAATCGACGTGCTGCATCGCCTGGAAACCACCCATGGCCGGGCGCAGGAAACCATGGCGGCGGTCGATGCCAATCTGACGGCTCAGGCTCTGTCGCTCAAATCGCTGATCGAAGGCGCGCAGGCCGGGATCGCCGCGACCAGCCAGTCCGCGCTCACAATCCTGTCTCGCGATGCCGAGACCGTCGAGGCGGAACTGCGCCAGCGGGTCGAAGCCGCCATTGCGCAAACCCATGAAGGCATCAGGTTGACGGACGACGGCATCGCCCGTCAGACCGAGGCGCTGGAGACGCTGATCGCCCGGTCGCGCAACAGCATCGCCGCCATTGGCGATGAAACCGTCACCAATCTTGCGGATCATGTGGGCGAAATCGAAAGCCGCCTGCACCAGATCAACGATCTGGTGCAGGGTCAGCGGGCGCTCGTCTCCGGCCTGCAGGGCAGCCTCGACGATGCGGTCGATTCCGCACAATCCCGTTTCGCGGCGATGGAACAATCTGCGCTGGCCCGCAACGAGCGGCTGACCGAGGCGTTGAGCCGTCTGACCGCCGAAACGCAACGCATCGACTCGGCGCTGGCCGCCGGCGGACTGACCGCCGAAAGGCTGATCGGCAGCGCGGAGACGCTGATGATGGCGCTCGATTCCAGCGTGCGCGAACTTGATGAAACCTTCCCCGCAGCGCTTCAGCGGTTCAACGGGCGAATCGAGACCAGCCGTACCCTGCTCGACAGCGCCGCGCCGGAAATGGAGCGGCTGGAGGCGATTTCCGAGGCGCTGCTCGGCCGCACCCAGGAAGCGGAAGAACTGCTGCGCGGCCAGGGCCGCCGCCTGACCGAATGGCTGGAAAGCACGCAGAGCGGCGTCGACGCCAATCGCGAGCTGGTGGAAAAGCTGCGCACCGCGCTCGACAATGCGCATCAGGACGCCACCCGCATCACCGAAGGCGCAGGCCCGCTGCTCGTCACCGCCCTGCTGCGCGTCAAGGACACCGCCGACCAGGCGGCCGAGCGCGCTCGTCAGGCGCTCAGCCGAGCCATTCCCGAAGCGGCCGAGGCGCTTGCCGACGCGAGCGAAGAAGCGATGCGGCGCGCCATAGGTGAAAAGGTCACGGCGCAAATCGAGATGGTCGCCAAGGTGGCCGAGGAAGCCGTGAAGGCCGCTCATCAGGCCTCCGATCGCCTGACCCGCCAGCTTCTGACCATCGCTGACACCAGCGCCAGCGTCGAAGCGCGGATCGAAGAGGCCGAACGCGCCACCGAAGATCGCGACCGCGACCATTTTGCGCGCCGCTCCGCTCTGATCATCGAATCGTTGAACAGCACGGCGATCGACGTGTCCAAGATTCTGTCCAACGATGTGACGGATTCGGCCTGGTCAGCCTATCTGAAGGGCGATCGCGGCGTCTTCACCCGGCGCGCGGTCAAGCTGCTGGACGCCGGCGAGTCCCGCGAAATAGCCCTGCATTACGACAATGATCCTGAATTTCAGGAACATGTGAACCGCTATATCCACGATTTCGAATCGATGCTGCGGATCATCCTGTCGGCCCGCGACGGCAATGCGCTGGGCGTTGCGATCCTATCGTCGGATATGGGCAAGCTCTATGTCGCGCTCGCTCAGGCGATTGAGAGGCTGAGGCAGTAAGCGACCTGGAGATTGGAAACACTTCCGGTAACGGCCATTTCCGGACATTTTCGAAGTTCGTCATTCCCGCGAAGGCGGGGATCCATCTCCTGACCTAACCGCTTGATGCAACGCTGGGAGATGGATTCCCGCCTTCGCGGGAATGACAAAACAGGAAGCGTCCGCTCTCCACCCTTTCCACCATCCCACCGGCGACAGGTTCAGACCCAGCCTTCCAGCACCTGATTGGGTGGCCGGTGACCGTCGACCCAGCTCCGGATATTGGCGATCACCCGCGCCCCGGTGGCGTCGCGTCCCTCGAACGTCGCAGACCCCATATGCGGCAACAGCACGACGTTGGAGAGGTCCAGCAGCCGCGGATCGACCGCCGGCTCATGGGTATAGACGTCCAGCCCCGCTCCTGCGAGCCGTCCTTCGGCAAGCGCGGTGATCAGCGCCGCTTCATCCGTGATCTCGGCGCGCGACGTGTTGATCAGATAGGCATCAGGCCGCATCAGCGCGATCCGCCGCGCATCGATCATGCACCGGCTGTCGGCATTGAGCGGACAATGGATGGAAACGATGTCGCAGTCGCGCAGCAGTGAATCCACATCCGGATACCAATGCGCCTGCAATTCCTGCTCCACTTCGAAGGGCAGGCGGTGGCGATTGTGATAGGCGATGGAAAGGCCGAACGCCACGGCCCGGCGGGCGACGGCGCGGCCGATGCGGCCCATGCCGATGATGCCCAGCCGCTTGCCGCCGATGCGATGGCCCAGCATCCCCGATGGGCTCCAGCCGGCCCAGGCGCCGGAACGCACCAGCTTTTCCCCTTCGGCCAGGCGGCGCGGCACGGTCAGGATCAGCGCCATCGTCATGTCGGCGGTATCTTCGGTCAGCACGCCGGGCGTGTTGGTGACGATGATCCCCTTCTTCCGCGCTGCGTTGAGGTCGATATGGTCGACGCCGCTGCCGAAGCTGGCGATCAGTTGCAGCCGCTCCGGCGCAGCCTCGATCAACGCCGCGTCCAGTTGATCGCTGACGGCCGGCACCAGCACGTCGCACTGCGCCATGGCGCGGGTCAGCGCGGCGCGATCCATCGGCACGTCACCGATATTGAAGACTGTATCGAACAGATCGGCCATGCGCGCCTCGACATTGGGAGGCAGGCGGCGCGTGACGATGACGCGCGGCTTGGCGGGGCGCGGTTTCTTGGCCATGTCTGGCCGCTATTCTTCGTAAGCGCGATGGTCAAGCGCTTATCCCCAATGTGCAAGAGAGCGGTTGTCGGTCATAGGCGCGAGCGGCTATGGTCGCGGGGTCGCATGATGGGGAATATATGGGCATGAAGGGCTATCTGGGCGCGGGCATCGTCGCCGCGCTGTGCTGGACGGGCGGGGCATGGGCCGCGCCTGCGAAGCCGGTTCCCTATTGGGCGTCGTTGACGCAGGCCGAGGCGCGCATGCGCGTGGGGCCGAGCCTGGATTACCCGTCCAACTGGGTCTATCGCCGCCGCGACCTGCCGGTGAAGGTGGTGCAGGTGCTGGGCCTGTGGCGCAAGATCGAGGATTCCACCGGCACCCAGGGCTGGATGCATGTCCGGCTGCTCAGCGACACGCCCACCGCCATCGTCACTGCCGGCATCGCGCCGATGCGCAATTCCCCCCGCGAGGATGCCCGTCCTCTCTTCCGCGCGCAGAAGGGCGTGGTGGGGCGGCTTTCCTCCTGCGGCAAGGGCTGGTGCGCGTTCGATGTCGGCGGGCAGAAGGGCTTCATCCGCGAAAGCGATATCTGGGGGGCGACGCAGTAACGCCCGTTCAGGCGTTTTCCTCTCCAAAGCGATCGCTGTGCATCAGCCGCTTCACCAGCGGCGCCAGCGCCATCACCACCAGGCCCGCGCCCACGGACCACCAGCCGATCTGGCTGTAGACCGCCAGCACATCGCCACGGGAGGCCGCTCCCCCCTCTCCGCCCGTAGCCGCCGCGATCAACCCGGCGGCATATTCGCCCAGCGCCATGGCCAAGAACCAGATGCCCATCATCAGGCCGATCATGCGCGACGGCGCCAGCTTCGACATGGCGGAAAGGCCGACCGGCGACAGGCAGAGTTCGCCCAGCGTGTGGCAGAGATAAAGCAGGAAGATGAACAGCACCGGCGTCAGCGTGCCGGGCGCGCCGGTCCCCGCCACCAGGATCAGGAAGCCAGCGCCGACCAGCGCCAGTGCAATGCCGAACTTGGCCGGGGTGGAGGGTTCCCATCCCCGCTTCGCCAGCCAGATCCACAAACCCGCGATCACAGGCCCGAACATCAGGATATAGGCGGCGTTGACCGACTGGAACATCGACGCCGGGACATGGAAACCCAATATATGCCGGTTCGTGTAGCGATCGGTGAACAGGCTGAGCGACGATCCGGTCTGCTCGTACAGGCCCCAGAAGATCGGGTTGATGACCAGCAGGAACAGCGCCGCCAGCATCCGGTCGCGGCCGATCCGCTCCATCCGGCCAAAAGCCTCCCAGAGGATGTACAGCACGACGGCGACGCTCGCCGCCGCCAGCATCCAGCCGACGACTGCGTGGCTCTGGATCAGGAACCAGCAAAGCGCGATCGACGCCAGGCTGGACAGATAGACCAGCCATTCGCGGCTGATGACGCCGCCGACGCGCTCCTTCAGGCGCGCTGGATCGGGCGGCTCTCCCCGGCCCTGTAGCAGCGGCTTGCACAGCATGAAGCCGATGACGCCCGCGATCATGCCGACCGACGCCGCGCCGAAACCCCAATGCCAGCCCCATGTCTGACCCAGATAGCCGCAAATGACCGGACCGATGGTCGCGCCCAGATTGATGCCCATGTAGAAGATCGTATAGGCCGGGTCGCGCCGCATATCGTCACGCGGATAGAGCTGCCCCACCAGCGCCGACACGCTGGATTTGAGGAAGCCGGTGCCGGTGATCACCGTCGCCAGGCCGAACCAGAACAGGCCAAGGCCCATGGCGCCCGCATCGTCGCTTTCCATGCCAAGGATGATATGCCCGATGGCGATCACGACGCCGCCAAACAGCACCGCCTTACGCTGGCCGAGATAGCGATCCGCCAGATAGCCGCCCATCAGCGGCGAAATATAGATGAGCGACATATAGGCGCCATAGGCGTAGCTGGCGTCGCGGTCGGAAAAGAGGAAATGCTGCGTCAGGTAGAAGATCAGCAGCGCGCGCATGCCGTAGAAGGAGAAGCGTTCCCACATCTCCACGAAAAACAGCAGGAACAGCCCACGCGGATGGCCGAGCCAGGTCTTGCCTGTGCCCGCCCCTGCCCCGGCGGCGGTTGTAACGGAGGTCGCCATCCGGCCCCTTATCCTATCTTGTTGCGGGGCCTGCGGAACGCACCCCTTGTCGCCGCCAGCCTAGAGCCGAAATTATTCATCTGTCAAAGAGCGGCCATGCCCTTGCGTCCGATCAGCGGGCGAGCCATCTGGAGCGCCATGTTCAATGACCTCAGCTCTCCGCTCTCGCTTCTCCAGACCCGCAGATCCGGCAAGCCCCGCGACCTGATCGCGCCGGGACCGGATGCCGACCAGCTCCGCACGATATTGGAGGTGGCGCAGCGCACGCCCGATCATGGCAAGCTGACGCCCTGGCGCTTCGTGATCGTGCCGCTGGAAAAGCGCGAGGCTCTCGCCGCGCTGCTGGAGACCGCCTATCGTGCCGAAAAGCCGGATGCGGGCCGGCTGGAAATAGAGGCGATGCACCAGTTCGCGCATCAGGCTCCGACGCTGGTCGTCGCGCTTTCCGCGCCGGTGGAGGGCAGCAAGATTCCGCTCTGGGAACAGGAATTGTCGGCAGGGGCGGCGATCATGAACCTGCTCCACGCGACCCATGCCCTGGGCTTTGCTGGCGGTTGGCTGACCGGCTGGGCCTGCTATAATGAGGATGTGCGGGCAGCCTTCGCAAAGGGCAAGGAACGGATCGCGGGCTTCGTCTTCATCGGTACGCCGGGAAGAGAACAGGAAGAACGGCCCCGGCCAGAATATGACAATATAGTTTCCGTTTGGGATAGATAGTTACGTATCCAGCCTGACATGGCGCAAGAGCGTGGCTTGACCCGCACGGCTGTATTATGGCACTGATGCACCATGGCCGACGACTCCAAACCCGTCTATCTCCGCCTGCGGGAGATCATCGCCGCCTCGATTCTGGACGGGGAATTTCGAGACGGCGACATGCTGCCTTCAGTGCGCGCCCTGGCCGCGCAACAGGGCGCCAATCCGCTGACGGTGGCCAAGGCCTATCAATGTTTCCAGGATGACGAACTGGTCGTGGTGAAGCGCGGCGTCGGCATGTTCGTCGCGGACGGCGCCACGCGGCGGCTGCGGGATATGGAACGGGCGCGATTCCTGGATGCCGTGTGGCCTCCGGTGGCGGAGCAGATCAGGCGGCTGGGGATCAGCGCGGCGGATCTGGGAGTTGAGAGGGTTTAGGACCAGCACGCCGTGCTCCTGCGAAGGCAGGAGCCTAGTTCAAACGGCGCGATAATCCCCAAAGGACGGGACTGGACTCCTGCCTGCGCAGGAGCACGTTGCATTTTTGGGCCAATCGGAAGAACCCTCAATTCTGCATCCGATATTGCTTCAACAAATCATAGAGCGTCGGCCGGCTGATCCCCAGCACCTTCGCCGCGCCTGAAATATTCCCATCCGTTCGCGCAATCGCCCGGCGGATCGCGCGGCGGTCGGCCATTTCCCGTACCGCCTTGAGGTTCACCGCATCACCCCCTTCGGCCCGATCCCCGTCCAGATCGAGATCGGCGGCGGTGACATGCTTGCCATCCGCCATGATGACAGCGCGCTTCATCCGGTTCTCCAGCTCACGCACATTGCCGGGCCAGCCCCAGCCATCGAGCGCCGCCAGCGCATCGGGCGCGAGACCCTTGACCTGCGGATTCATATCCTTGGCGAAGCGGTTGAGGAAATGCCGCGCCAGCAGCGCCGGATCGCCCGGCCGCTCCCGAAGCGCGGGAATGCGCACCACGATCTCGGCCAGCCGGTAGTAAAGATCCTCGCGGAAGCTGCCCGCCGCGATCATTTCCTCTAAATTTTGGTGCGTGGCGCACACGATCCGCGTGTCAACCGATATGGGCTGGCGCCCGCCGATCCGCTCGATCACCCGCTCCTGCAGGAAACGCAGCAGCTTGACCTGCAAAGCCAGCGGTATGTCGCCCACTTCATCAAGGAACAGCGTCCCGCCCTGCGCCAGTTCGATCTTGCCCGGCGTGGTCTTGATCGCGCCGGTGAAGGCGCCCTTCTCATGCCCGAACAGTTCCGCTTCCAGCAGCGTCTCCGGGATCGCCGCGCAGTTGATCGCGACAAAGGCACCCTCGCGGCGCGGGCTGGCATCGTGCAGCCCCTGCGCCAGCAATTCCTTGCCGGTGCCGCTCGCCCCCAGCAGCAGGACGGAGACGTCCGCCCCCGCGACCCGCTCGATGGTGCGGGCGACCTTCATCATTTCCGGCGCGGCGGTGATCAGGCGGCCCAGCACGCGCCCGCCCTCCGGCGCGGTTTCGGCCAGCCGCGCATTTTCCTTTTCCAGTGCATGGACGTGGAAGGCGCGGCGGACGATCAGGCCCAGCTCATCGATGTCGACCGGCTTCTGATAGAAATCATAAGCGCCGCCCGAAATGGCATGGAGCGCGCTTTCCCTTGCGCCATGGCCGGATGCCACGATGACCTTCGTATCAGGCTTGATCCGCAGGATTTCCGCCAGCGTGGCGAAACCCTCGCTGGTGCCGTCGGGATCGGGCGGCAGACCCAGGTCCAGCGTCACCACATCGGGCGCCTGCTCGCGCAGCATTTCGATCGCTTCCTCGCGGTCGCCCGCGATGAAAAGCTGATATTCCTCATAGGCCCAGCGCAACTGCCGCTGAAGCCCCGGATCATCCTCGACGATCAGCAATTTCGGTCGCATGTCGCTCATCAGGCGGCCTTCCCCCTAAATTCTTCCCCCGAGGCCAGCGGCAGGCGCAGCGTGAAACGGCTCCCCACCCCCGGCTTGCTTTCCACGTCGATCCGGCCACCCATGGCCTGGGCCAGCGCCCGCGCCTCGAACGCGCCGATACCGAAACCACCCGTCTTGCTGGACGAAAAGGGCTTGAACAGCTCGCGGCGGATGAATTCCGCAGTCATGCCCCGGCCCTGGTCCACGACGTCTAACGCTGCATTTTCGGCCTCAACCGACAGACGCAATTCCACAGGACTATCGGGCCTGCTGGCGTCGATTGCGTTCTGGAGCAGATGAATCACGATCTGCTCGACCCGCGCCGGATCGGCCAGCACCTGCGGCGCATCGCCCGTGACGCGTATCTCATGCTGGCGCGAACGGGTGCGCGCCACCTGCTGCGCCACCTCGAGCAGCGCCATGGGACGCGGTTCTTCCGCCCGGCCCTTGTTATGTTGCGACAGGCGGGCAAGCATGTCGTTCATCTTGCCCACCGACTCTTGCAGCGTCAGCACCATGTCAGCGCGGAAGTCCGGATTGTCGGCATGCCGCTCCGCATTGCGGGCGAGCAGCGAAAGCTGGCTCACCAGATTTTTCACGTCATGGATGATGAAGGCGAAGCGGCGGTTGAACTCCTCGAAACGCTGGGCATCGTCCAGCGCCTGCTGCCCCTGCGCCTCGCTCAGATAGCTGGCGGCCTGCCGTCCGGCGGCGCGCAGCATGTCGAAATCCTCCCAGTCGAGCCGCCGGTCGATCGGCGGCCGGGCGAGCAGGATGGCACCGATCAGCCGACCGAAATGAATGAGCGGCACCAGCGCCCAGGCGCGGCGATCGAGGCTCATCCAGCCGGGCGCGCTGATTTCTCCCGCGCCGCTTGGCGGGCGATCGATGTCGATGATCCAGCCGCTCTGTTCGATCAGTGCGGCGAGCGGTGCGGGCACCACTGCCCCATCGGGCATCTCGCCGGGCCAATTCCACTGCGTCTCGAACGCCAGCGCGCCATCCTCCGCCCGCAGCATCAGCACGGCGGCGGGGGAATCGGTGATGTCGGCCACCGCCTTCGCCACCCGCTCTCCCAAAGGCAGGGCATTGTCGCCCGGACGCCCTATCGTGTCACCGAAGCGCATCCATTCAGTGCGATAATCATAGCGGTGCTGGAAGAAATGCTTGGCCACCTGCACCTTCCAGAAGGCGCGTATCCGGCGGGAGGGGAGCAGCACCAAGGCGCTGACCGCCATGAAGAAGACGCAGCCGATTTCGACGACCCGCGCATAGGGGCCGGCGACCAGTTCCACCAGCACCGCCGCTGCCGCCAGCACCACGACATACAGCGCGATCGCCGCCAGCGAGAGCGACTGCAAGGTCAGCGCGCGCGACAATTGCAGCCGCCCCGCCATGTCGTTGCGCATCCCCGCCGCGATTACTGGCGCGAGCAGCGCCATCATCGGCCCGCGCAGCGCGTAAAGCTCGTTGGCGCGGTGCATGGCGAAGGTGGCGATGGCATAGAGGTTGAGATCATAGGTCCACATCGCCGCCAACGCGCCCAGCAGCAGCGCCACCCGCCCCCGTTCCCGCGTCGGCCAACTGATGTAGAGATGATGGACCAGCATCAGGCTGCCGATCGCGGTCATCATGTGCAGCACCAGCGAAACATGGGTGAGTGCGCGATGCAGGTCGCTGGACGAAGGCAATTGCCGCCAGATGAGGTCGGTGAAGGTCTGGAGCAGGATGATTCCCGCCACGGCGGCGTAAACCGATCCGATCGCCACCAGCGATCCTCCGCGGGTTGCCCCATTCCGCCGCAGCATGGCGAACAGCAACAGCAGCCAGGCGGCGTTGCGGATGTTCTCGCCAATGCCGGTCAGCGGCTTTTCCACCCCGCCGAAGGAGACGTAGAGCGACCAGCAGGAAGTGAGCAGCAGCGCGGCGGCCAGCAGCCGCTGTTCGGCCGCCTCTTCCCGGCGGCGCAGGATGAAGATGCCCAGCGCCGCGAACAGCACGGCGGCCAGGGCATGGCCCCAATCCCCGACGAATTGCAGCAGCATGCTCATCGCGCGCCCTCTGGCCAGAGGATGACGCGCAGGGTCTGGATCAGGATCAGCAGGTCCAGGAAGGGCGTGTAATTCTTGGCGTAATAAAGGTCATATTCCAGCTTGTGCCGGGCATCCTCTATCGACGCGCCATAGGGATAGTTGATCTGCGCCCAGCCGGTGATGCCGGGCTTCACCATATGCCGCTCGGCATAATAGCGCAGATGCTGTTCCAGATCCTCGACGAACTGGCGGCGTTCGGGACGCGGGCCGACAAAGCTCATCTCGCCCTTCAGCACCGTCCAGGTCTGGGGCAGTTCGTCGATGCGCAGCTTGCGCAGCCAGTAGCCGAGGCGCGTGATGCGCGGATCGTCCTTTTCCGCCCATACCGCCTGGCCGGACGATTCCGCATCCTGCCGCATGGTACGCAGCTTCACGATCCAGAATTCCTCGCCGAACAGGCCGACGCGCTGCTGGCGGTAGAAAGCGGAGCCTTTGCTGTCGAGCTTCACCAGGATCGCCGCCAGCAGGATGATGGGGCCGGTCAGCAGCAGCAGGATGGAACTGGCGATGATGTCGAACAGCCGCTTGGCGATGCTGGAAATCCGGCGGCCGGCGGAAAAGCCGTCGGAGAAGATCAGCCAGCTCGGATTCACGCTATCCAGGTCGACGCGGCCGGTTTCGCGTTCCAGAAAGGTCGATATCTCGTTCACATGGACGCCGGTGGTCTTGATGCGCAACAGGTCGCCCAGCGGCAGCGCGTTGCGCCGCTCCTCCAGCGCCAGCACGACCTCGCTCGCGGCCAGGCGGACCACGAAATCAGCGAGATTGTAAATGGCGCCGCGGTTGATCGCTTCGGGGATGACCTGCGAGCCGTCGTTCATCGCGATATAGCCGACGATGAGAAAGCCCGAGCCCTTGCGCTGTTCAATCTCCCTGATGCGGGCGGCACGATTGCCCGCGCCCAGCACGACCAGCCGCCGCTTGAACGCCTCGCCGCCCAGCATCGACCCCAGAAGGATGCGGATCGCCAGCAGCATAGCGATGGCCAGCCCCATGGCGTAGAGCGAATTGGATCGCCAGAGCGTGATGTCCGGAAGCAGGAAATGCATGACCGACAGGAACAGCACGCCCAGCGAAATCGCGACCAGCAACCGCGCCAGTGCATAACGGATCGATTGCAGCGCCTCCGGGCCATAGACGCCGACGGCGATCATCGCCGTCTGGATCGCGATGCCGAAGCTGACGAGCGGCCCGATGCGCGTGGTTACATGATCGACATTCATGCCGATCTGATGCGCGCGCAAAATCCAGCCGCCTTCCGCCGCGCCGATCAGCAGCAGGAAGTCCAGCAGACCGAGCAGCAACACCGCATGCGGCACATAATGTTTGAACAATCTTATCATTCGTCGCGCGTTTCCCGCTGCGCCCGGCGGGCAGGCCATCGCCGGATCGCCTTACAGGTGCTGTAAGGCGATCCGACACCGCCGGGGACAATGCACGACAATCACAAAGATTTTCTGAACGGGAGCCTATGTCTTATCAATGCCGCAAAATGGTGTCGGCGGGCATGGGCATGCAAGGACGCTTCAATCATGATTTCGAAGCGTATCCGCCGCATTCTTCGCCGCATCGCCCACCACATGGGCCGCGCTGTCGACAGACCCGGCCGCTTCCGTCAGAGTATCGGCCCGGCGATCATCCCGTTCCTTGGTCATGTAGAAAAAGCCGATCGCCAGGATCAGGGCGATGGCCACCAAAAGGAAGATGATCAAGCTGCCGCGCGACCGGCCCGGTACGGAAGCCGGTTCGTAGGATTCATCCTTACGCCCCTCGTCCATTCTCCTTCTCCCGATCCTCACATCCAGAGGTGGAGAGTGTAACACAGATCATTCCAGGTCGGAGTCGGTATCTTCGCTCACTTCCCTGGCTTCGCGGCCACGGCTCAACCGGTCGACATCGTCCATGATCTCGTCCAGCACCGACGTGTCGCTGGTTTCATGGCTGCGGCGCGAAGGCAGTTCGCCATTTTCCAATATCTGTTCCAGCGCAGCGCGGCCGCGCGCGACCCGGCTCTTGATGGTGCCGACGGCGACGCCGCAAATCTCGGCCGCCTCCTCATAGGCAAAGCCGCCCGCGCCGACCAGGATCAGCGCCTCGCGCTGCGGCTGCGGCAATTGCAGCAAAGCGCGCTGCATGTCCGACAATTCGACATGCTTGTCCTGCCCGGCAGGCGCGGCAAGCAGGCGGTCGGCGGCCAGATCGTCCCAGTCGCCCCGGAAACGGGAGCGGCGCATCTGGGAAAGATAGTGATTGCGCAGGATGATGAAGGTCCAGGCGCGCATGTTGGTGCCCGCCTGGAAGCGGCTGCGCGCGGCCCAGGCCTTCAGCAGCGTTTCCTGCACCAGATCGTCCGCCACATCGCGATTGCCCGACAGCGACCGGCCAAAAGCGCGCAAATGCGGGATCACGGCTGCCAGCTCGCGCTTGAAATCCGCGTCCGACAGGGTTTCGCGCTCCACATCCTGGCTTATGCCCTCGCTCATGGAAACAACCCCCTCACCGGCCGTCGCCCTCGCTGCATGAACGGAAGTCGTCAAAGCCATATGTGCGTCCGCATCCCAATTTTTTTCTTCTCAAGGACCAATTGCCGCAGCATTCAATAGCCCCATAATATCACAATCATCACGATGATCGCGAGTGTCAGCGAAATGCCCAGGACGTAACGCACATTATGCCGCGTAGAGCCCGCTCTGGCATCTTCGGTCGCAATGTGCTGTTCCTGTTCAGCCATCAAGCTTCTCCCGATCGTTACGCATCAATAACGCGAGTCGCGGATCGGGGTTCCCGCTTTTTCCGGCCTAATTTTAGAAAGCTGACAGCAACGATCAGGCCGGAGCCGTGGCTTCGTCGAAGAACAGCGCCTGGGAAATCGCCGCCTTGACGGTGGACCGCTGGAAAGGCTTGGTGATGAGGAAGGTCGGCTCCGGACGCTCGCCTGTCAGCAAACGCTCCGGGAATGCGGTGATGAAGATCACCGGCACGGAAAATTCGGCAAGGATATCCTTCACCGCGTCGATCCCGCTCGAATCGTCGGCAAGCTGAATGTCCGCCAGCACGAGGCCCGGCCGTTCCGCCAAGGCTTCGCGCACCGCATCTTCGCGGGTGACGGCGATCGCGGTCACTTCATGGCCCAGGTCGCGGACGATGGTTTCAATGTCCATCGCGATGATCGGCTCATCCTCGATAATCAGCACCTTGGCGAGGGTCTGAGACTCGATCTCGCTCAGCGCTTCCTTGACCAGCGCCTCGACGTCATCGCTCTCCAGACCGATGAGATAGCCGACATCGTCGACGGTGAACCCTTCCAGCGCCGTGAGGAGCAGAGCCTGGCGCGGCAGCGGCGTCAGGCGGGCCAGCCGCGCCTGCGCGATCGCTTCCTGCCCGTCGACGCCGGTCAGCACCGGCCCGTCTTCCAGATGGGAGGAAGACCAGATCGCATGGAAGGTTTTATAGAGGCCAAGGCGCGGGTCGACATTTGCGGGAAATTCGTCCGGCGCCGCCACAATGGCTTCGAGCGTGGCACGGACATAGGCATCGCCATGCGCCTGACTGCCCGTCAGCGCGCGCGCATAACGACGCAGGAAAGGAAGGTGGGGGTGGAGTTGCTGACCAAGCGACATCTGTAAAAAATCTCCCAGCCCATCGGGCGCCTTGTCATGGCTTAACATATGCGTCGAAACATTCGCCGGATCGGAAGGATGGATGGACGATGCCGATGTGGCAAGCCCCCCTTCCCCCTTTCAGAACGGAAAGGCTTTCGGCAGGCTTGCCGAAATCGCTCCCCCATTCCTGCACCGGCCTGCCCAGCGGGCAAAAAATGCTTCGCCAAGGGAACCAACAACCGGGGGATTTGTTTCACTGCCGTTCGGTTTTTTCGAAATCTTTGGAATTTTGTGATTTGATTTCCCAGACGTTGAATTGACGTCATAGGGGAAAGCCGCAAGAAGAGCAGGCTGGCATGATATTGATGGCTGCAGAGGGGCGTGTTTTGGTTGCTTCAACGACGGAACGGGATGTGACGGGAGGGGACAAGAAAGATGTCGGCACCAGCACTCCGGGTTCTGGCGTGAAGGGCGGCGTCGCCCGCAAGAAACGCGCATCCGCGGCGAAAGATGACGGCCAGGTCGCCAACGCCCTGCGTTCCGTTTACCAGCGGGCGGTGGATGAGGATATTCCCGCCGAAATGCTCGACCTTCTCAGCAAGCTGGACTGACTCTCCCTGATCAGCCGGACCAGAACAACCGGAGGGGATATGGCGCTTCTGGAAAAATCCGGCGGGCGGATGTTGCCTTCCTGGGAAAACCGGCGTTTGATGTTCAGCGTCAGATAATGGACACAAGCCCCGCACCGCCGCCCATCGAAGCCACGCCTCCTCCGGCCCTTCTCTCCTTCGTGCAAAGATTGAACAACATTTCCCATTCGACCGGCGTCAAGATGTTCCTCATCCTGACGCTGGCGCTGCTGCCGCTTGGGCTCATCGCGCTGGTGGCGTCGCTCCAGGCGATCCGCACGACCGATCTGGAAAAGGAAGCCCTGCTGCGCGTCGCCGTCACCCAGAGCGCGCGTAAATTATCGGCGGATCTGGCCTCGGATCGTACGGCGCTGATGCTGACGGCCAACAGTTTCGCCACGTCCGGGCCGGATCGGGGCATGTGTGCGCGCCTTTCGGTGTTCCTGAACTCCCACGATCGCGGCGGGGGGCGCTATTATATTTACGACCGCGCAGGCCGGCGGCTATGCGGCTCCTCCTTGCCGGAGCCCACCGGCCTGCCGCCCTCGCTGCGCTTCAGCAGCGCCCCCGCCCAGTTGCTTCCCAATGCGCCCTATCTCGTCAGCCGCGCACAAAGCAGCAACGGCGCGGTCGTGGCGATCGCATATTATTCGCGCGCCTATCTGGAGGCGATGACCAACCCGGCAGGCACGTTGCAGAACCGGCAGATCACCCTGCACGATAGCCGCCACAGCCTGCTCATCACGCGCCCCGCCAGCTTGCCGAGCGGCCATAGCACGACGCTTTCGGCCCGGCTCGATTCGCCGGGCATCATCCTCACCATGACGCTGCGCGATCCCCCGGTCACGGTTGCGCGCATGCTCTCGCTGTTCCTGCCGCTGGTCATGTGGTTCGCGGCGGCGGCGATAGGCTGGTTCGTGGTCAACCGCCTGCTGATCCGGCCGCTGGTGCTGCTGCGCCGATCGGTGGCGGCCTATCAGCCCGGCGAGGTGCTGGAACCGATGCGCCGCATCCGCACCCCCGCGCAGGAGATCGTGGCGCTGGGCGACACCTTCCGCGAAATCAGCGAGGATGTCGCGACCCATGAGGCGGAAATGGCGGAGGGTCTGGAAACCCAGCGCAAGTTGACCCGCGAGGTCCATCACCGGGTCAAGAACAACCTTCAGATCATCGCCAGCCTGATCAATCTCCACGCGCGATCTGCCCATGATACGGAAGCGATCGAGGCCTATGCGACGATCCAGCGCCGGGTCGATGCGCTGTCCGTCGTCCACCGCAACCATTATGCGGAGCTGGAGGAGCATCGCGGCGTCGGCGTGCGCTCGCTCATCAGCGAATTGTCGGCCAGTCTGCGCAGCACCGCCCCCGCCGAAGCGCGCCGCTTCGGCATTCAGATCGACAGCGACAATCTGCATATCAGCCAGGACGTCGCCGTGCCGATCGCCTTCCTGCTGACCGAACTGGTCGAACTCGCCATGCTGTCCAACCCGCGCACCGCGATGCGGATATCGGTGCAACTGGAACCGGGCAGCACCGGCCGGGCGGTGCTCCACATTCTCTCGCCCGCCCTGCGCGGATCGCCGGACATGACCGCCCGGCTGGAGGAACGCTATGGACGGGTTCTCACCGGCCTGTCCCGCCAGTTGCGCGCGCCGCTGGAGCATGATCCGGAAACGGGGGATTATGCGATAGCGATTACGGTGCTGGATTAGGCCTGGAGCGAGGGACGATCCGCACGCCCCGCCCCAACGCCGTCTTCGCCCCTCAAGCCCGCCGATAATCCCGCCGGAAATCCGCCGCGAAACCCGCAAACCGCCCCTCGGCTATGCTTTGCCTGATCCCCTGCATCAGCGCCTGGTAGAAATGGATGTTGTGCTGCGTCATCAGCATCGCGCCCAGCATCTCGCCCGCCTTCACCAGATGATGCAGATAGGCGCGGCTCCAGGTCGCGCAGACCGGGCAGTCGCAGCGTGGATCAAGCGGACCCATATCCTCGGCAAAGCGCGCATTGCGGATGTTGAGCGGCCCGGCCCAGGTAAAGGCCTGCCCGTTGCGCCCGCTGCGCGTCGGCAGCACGCAATCGAACATGTCGATGCCGCGCTCCACCGCGCCGACGATGTCGTCGGGCTTGCCCACGCCCATCAGATAGCGCGGCTTGTCCACCGGCAGCATGTCCGGCGCGAAATCAAGCGTGGCGAACATCGCCTCCTGCCCCTCGCCCACGGCCAGCCCGCCAACGGCATAGCCGTCGAAGCCGATCTCGATCAGCTTTTCCGCCGAAATCCGCCGCAACCCTTCGTCAAGCGATCCCTGCTGGATGCCGAACAAAGCCGCTCGTTCGGGGTGGTCTTTGGCGGCATGCTCCCCGCCCGCATCGAAGCCGTCGCGCGAACGCTTCGCCCAGCGCATGGAGCGCTCCATGGACTTGGCTGCCTCGTCATGGGTGCAGCCGTTTTTCGTGCACTCGTCGAACGCCATGACGATGTCGCTGTCCAGCAGCCGCTGGATTTCCATCGACCGTTCCGGGGTCAGCATATGCTTCGACCCGTCGATATGGCTTGAAAAGGCGACGCCCTCCTCGCTCATCTTGGTCAGCGCGCTGAGGCTCATTACCTGATAGCCGCCGCTGTCGGTCAGGATCGGCCGGTCCCAGCCCATGAAGCCGTGCAGCCCGCCCAGCCGCGCCATGCGTTCCGCGCCGGGACGCAGCATCAGATGATAGGTGTTGCCCAGGATGATGTCGGCGCCTGTCGCGCGCACTTCGGCAGGGCGCATCGCCTTGACCGTGGCAGCCGTGCCCACCGGCATAAAGGCAGGCGTGCGGATGTCGCCGCGCCGCATCTTTATGGTGCCGGTGCGGGCCTTGCCGTCGGTCGCGGCGATCGAAAAGGAGAAACGGGGATTGGTCACGCTGCGCGCTGTAAGGTTGAAAGACGCGCCATACAAGGTCGCAAAGGCGCGGTTCAGCCCTTCTTGCGCAACCCGTCCAATGCCACGATCGCGTCGACGTTGAAGCCCTCCACCCGGCGATAATTGCCGATGAAGCAAAGGCAATCCGCAGACAGGCTGAGCCGCCATGACTCACCTTGCAGATCGTGCAGCAGCAGGGTCACAAGCTGCGTATCGGTTCGGGGCGTATTCATGCCGCCCGTCCTAATTAATAAAGGTTAACAAAGGCCTGCGCCGAATTTGCGACCGGCAGTCAAAACAGCGATTTGTTGCATTAGTGCAACATTTACCCTTCGATAACCCTCTTTTGGGCGACATGTACGCAACAGTAGCTAATAAAAATGGTTAATTCCGGAGCGACCTCGACCGCGGCGGTTGCATAAGTGCCGCAACACTGTTCTGCTCATTATCTGTCGCAGTTTGGGGGCTCAGATGGTTGATTCCGGGCGATTTAATTCCGCGCGTGAACATATGGACGAGCTGACTCCCGCCCATCTCCCGGCGGAGGAGGACGCTGCCCTCATTGCCGTTACGGAAAGCGTGACTTCCGCGCCGGACATCGGCACGTCGACGATGTTCGACCTGGGCCAGATCGACGTGAGCTGGGACGCGGCGGCGGCCACTTTGTGGGCATTCATGACACCCGCGAATCGGCCCAACTTCAGTCCGGCGATGCTGCGCGACGTCCGTTACTGGTATGTGGAGACGAAGCGGCTGTTCGACGCCGGCAAGCTGCCGGTCAAATATATGGTGGCGGGATCGCGCTTTCCCGGCGTCTTCAACCTGGGAGGCGATCTGGAACTGTTCGCCGGCTGCATCGAGCGGGGCGACCTGCCGGGACTGGTCGATTATGGCCACGCCTGCATCGACGTGGTGCACCGCACCTGGCGCAATGGCGACCTGCCGGTGATCTCGATCGCGCTGGCGCAGGGCGATGCGCTGGGCGGCGGGTTCGAAGCCTTGCTCTGCTTCGACGTGGTGATCGCTGAACGCAGCGCCCGTTTCGGCCTGCCCGAAATGCTCTTCGGTCTGTTCCCCGGCATGGGTGCCTATTCCATCCTGGCGCGCAAGCTGGGCCGGCTGATGGCCGAGCGGATGATCCTGTCCGGGAAGGTCTATAGCGCGCAGGAAATGTACGACATGGGCGTCGTCCATACGCTGGTGGAGGATGGCGAAGGCGAACAGGCGGTGCGCGACTATATAGCGGGCAGCCTGTCCCGTCATGCGGGCCATGTCGGCGTTTTCCAGGCGGGCCGACGTGTCGATCCGCTGGAATATGAGGAACTCAAGGACATCGTCGAAAATTGGGCGGCCACCGCGCTCAAGCTCGATCCGAAGAGCGTGCGGATGATGCGCCGCCTGGCTTCGGCCCAAACCCGCCTGCAGAAATAGGATCAGGCGCGCCGCCGGTCCTGCAACATCGCCACGGTGCCGCTGTCGTCGTTCATGCGCCGCATCATCTCCAACACCTGGGCCGCAGGCACCGGCCGGCTCAGCACGAAGCCCTGGACATTGGTGAAGCCCATCTCATGGGCGCACCGCAGTTGATCCTCCGTCTCTATGCCTTCGGCCACCGTCTCCACGTCCAGCGCATGGGCCAGATAAGCGACCGACTGGGCGATCGCCCGGTGGCGTGAATTGCCATCCACCCCGCGCATGAAGCTCTGGTCGACCTTGATCGTGTCGAAGGCATAGTCGCGCAGATAGCCGAGCGAGGAATAGCCCGTGCCGAAATCGTCCAGCGCCAGCCGCAGGCCGATGCGCCGCAGGTCGGACAGGATCAGGTTGGTCCGCCCGCTATCCTCCAGGAAGATCGATTCCGTCACCTCCAGCTCCAGCCGGCGCGCCTTCAGCCCCGACTGCATCAACGCCGATATCACCGCGCGAGGCAGACCGTCGCTCTTGATCAGTACGGGCGAGATATTGACGGCGACGCGGACATTCTCATCCCATTCCATCGCATCCTCGCAGGCCCGCTCCAGCGCCCAGGCGGTGATCGGCTCGATCATCGAACTGCTTTCCGCGATCGGGATGAACTCCGCCGGAGAAATGCGGCCAAGCGTCGGATGATCCCAGCGCATCAGCGCTTCGCAGATCGCGATCTTCCCCGTCTCCGTATCGAAGATCGGTTGATAGTGCAGCATCAGCTCATCATTGGCCATGGCGCTGCGCAGGCCCATTTCCAGCTCGTAGGTGCGGTTCTGCCGCTCCTTCATCGACCAGGTGAACTGCGCATGGCGGTTCCGCCCGGCATGTTTCGCCTGATAGAGCGCCATATCCGCATGCTGGAGCAGTTCCTCGCTGTCCTGCCCATCCTCCGGCGCGACGGCGATGCCCATGGAGGCGGTCACGCCCAGACGATAGCCGCCGACATCGAAGTCATGCGCGAATTCCGCCATCACATCGGCGGCGATATGCTCCGCCGCACGCCGGTCGGCGCCCGGACAGATCAGGACGAACTCGTCCCCGCCGAAGCGCGCGACATGGCCCCGGCCGTCCAGCGCATGGGAAAGCCTTTCAGCGACCCCGCACAATAGCTGGTCGCCAATCATATGCCCCAGGGAATCGTTGATTTCCTTGAACCGGTCCAGATCCATCCAGAACACGGCCATCGGATCCTGATCGGATCGTCGCCCGTCGAACAGTTCGCGCAGCCGCATCTGCATCGCCATGCGGTTTTCGACGCCGGTCAGGCTGTCGAACCGGGCCAGACGCTCGAACTTGGTGGCGAGCTGGGACTTTTCATATTTGCCCTGCAACGCCTCCAGAACGATGCGGTGCGTCGTCTTGGTGATGTCCGCCATGGCGAAGATCATCAGGAAGCAGAGGATGCCGAGCACCGTATAGCCCAGCCCACCCGAAAGGATGAGGCCCAGCGAAGTCGGTAGCAGCGAGAGGCAGGTCTGGCCGACCGCGACCTGGATGCGCCCCGCATTGCGGCCGGAAATGCCACCTGAATAGGACGCCACCAGACAGACGGCCAGGACGTGCAGCTTCGCGTCGTTGGACAATAGCAGTGTCGCGAACGACAAAATTCCCAGCAGCGCCGCATAGCACCAGGCGCCCAGCTCATAAGCCAGCCCCCAGATCGGCTGGGTCACGCCATGCTGATGGGCAAGCTGCCGCTGAAAATAGACGGCGGAGATCGATCGGCTGAGCCCTACCAAACAGATCAATCCGCAAATGACGGTAATGGCGGTAATCTGCGCATGCCACGCGACCACCAGACTCAGCGCCCCGCCCGCCACCGCGCCGATCATCAGCGATGCCGGGGAAGCATAGAGGGATTTGACGAGATTCGCCTGCACTTCAGCGCTTTGCTGAGTGTCCGGGGCAAGGCGCCCGCGCAAGGTTGCGATCAAGTTTCGTTCATGGCGTGGCACGTCATCGCCACCTTTGCCGAAACATGATTTCCATTTGGTAAATCACGCCCCGCAAAGACGCCCGAAACAAGCGGATTGTTACGGAATCGACAGTTTCCACGGCCCGCCGCCGGATGGAGACGGGAAGGGCTTGCCATCCCTGCTCTTAACCGGAAAATAGGACCGTCATGACAGATCATCCTCTGCATCGCCCCGTCTGGAACGCCCTCAACAGCGGCTGGATGCCGCTGGCCCAAGGCGATGCGCATGCATTGCGGATCGATCCGCGCTACGGCCCCTTCGCCGCCGCCGCGGATGATGGGCCGACGGCGCAGGCCGCACTGGCGGCGCTGGTGCCGAAGGATGGCGAGGCATGGATCGTCGAACCGGAAGCCCCGACGCCACCACCCGGCGCCCGCCTGGTGCGGGAAGCGATGCTGGCGCAGATGGTGGCGGAAGAAATCCTTGGCGATCCCGTCCCCTTCGACCCCGTCATCTTGACCGAAGAGGATGCGGCGGAGATGCGCGCCCTGGCTCTGATGACGAAGCCGGGACCGTTCCTGCCCCTCACCCACCGGCTCGGCCGGTTCATCGGCATCAAGGAGCAGGGTAAGCTGATCGCCATGGCGGGCGAGCGGATGCGCATGCCCGGCTTTGCCGAAGTCAGCGGGGTTTGCACCCATCCCGACCATCGCGGACAGGGCCATGCGAAAAGGCTGATGCAGATCGTCGCCAGAGCCATGCTGGAACGGGGAGAAACGCCCTTCCTCCATGCTTATGCCGCGCATGAGGCAACGGTCGCGCTCTACGAGACGCTCGGCTTTCGGGTGCGGGCGCGGATGCACATGATGGTGATCGCCGCTGACGCGCGATAAATCGGTGAAATCGCCTCCGCGCGCCGCTCCACCAGACGCTCAGCCGATATGCGTCCACCGCTCCAGCGTGATCCAGCCTTCGACATAATTGGCATAATAGAGGCCAAACAAGGCCGCCGACAGGATGGTCGCCCGGATGGCGACCCGGCCCGGCCGGAAATTGCCGGGCGCGCTGTCCGCCTGCCCCTTCAGCAACACCTCGCCCGTTTCGTCAGGCGTACGAATGCCGAAGGGAAGCACGATGAATGCGCTGATCACCCAGAACAGCACATAAATGGCAAAAATCGCATACCAGTTCATGGAGGTCAGGCTTTAGGCGCGAATGAGCAGCACGTCTACCACGGGCTTCTTGCCTGTCCAGCGCGTCGCCGTGCGCCGCACCGCCAGTCGCACCCGCTCACGCAGCGCTTCCTCTTCCTGCGATCCCTTGGCCACGACGGCGGCAGCTTCCTCGGCGGCTTCCTGCAGAAAGGCCGTCTTGTCTTCCTCGACCGGCACGCCCTGGGTCCGCAAGGCAGGAGTGCCGATCACCCGCCCCTTGCCGTCGAGCGCCACCGCCACGCTGATCTGCCCATGCAGCGCGACCTTCCGCCGCTCATTCATCGTCGAGCCATCTGCCGGCAGAATGACATCGCCGTCCAGCACCAGCCGCCCAGTGGCTTCCTGGCCGATAATCTCCGGCCCGTTCGGTGCCAGCCGCAGCATATCGCCGTTGGACTGCACCACGGCGGAAGGCACCCCGCTCGCCAGCCCCAGCCGCGCCTGCTCGGCCATATGCCGCCGCTCGCCATGCACCGGCAGCAGGATCTGCGGCCGCACCCAGCGATACATGGCCTCCAGTTCAGGCCGCCCCGGATGGCCCGACACATGGACCTCCGCCTGACGATCCGTCACCATCAGCACGCCCTTGGTCGCCAGCGCATTCTGGATGCGCCCGATGGCGATCTCATTGCCCGGAATCTGCTTGGAGGAGAAGACGACCAAATCGCCTTCGTCCAGCTTGATCGGATGGCTGTCAAAGGCGATGCGGGACAATGCCGCGCGCGCCTCCCCCTGCCCGCCGGTGGCGATGATCATCACCTCATTATGGGGCAGCGCCATCACATCGTCCCAATCGACGGTGGGCGGAAAATCCTTGAGATAACCCGCAGTGCGTGCCGTCGAGATGATCCGGTCGAGCGACCGCCCCGCCACGCAGAGCTTGCGCCCCACGGCATTGGCGACCTCGCCCAAGGTCTGCAGACGCGCGGCGTTGGAGGCGAAGGTAGTGACCAGCACCCGGCCCTTCGCGCCCTTGATCGTCTCCATCAGCCCTATGCGCACATCGCCTTCGGAGCCGCTCGCCTCTGCATTGAAGACATTGGTGCTGTCGCACACCAGCGCCAATATGCCCTCATCCCCGATCGCGGTCAGTTCCTCGGGCGTTGAGGGCTGGCCCAACTGCGGCGCCTCATCCAGCTTCCAGTCGCCGGTATGGAATATCTTGCCATAAGGCGTGTCGATCAGCACCGCATTGCCTTCGGGGATCGAGTGAGCCAGCGGCACATAGCGGAAACCGAACGGCCCCAGCGCGAAGCTGCCCTCATTGTCGATGACGTTGAGCTCGACCTCTCGACTGAGTCCCTCTTCCTCCAGCTTCAGCCGGATCAGCCCAGCGGTAAAGGGCGTCGCATAGAGCGGCACGCCCAGATCGGCGGCGAGATAGGGAATCGCGCCGATATGATCCTCATGCCCATGCGTCAGCACGATGCCGAGCAGGTCGTCCTTGCGTTCCTCGATAAAGGCGAGGTCGGGCAACACCAGCTCGACGCCCGGATAGGCCGGATCGGCAAAGGTGAGGCCCAGATCGACCATTACCCATTTGCCCTGGCAACCGTAGAGATTCACATTCATGCCGATCTCCCCCGACCCGCCAAGGGCCAGGAAGATCAGCTCATTTCCAGGTGTCATTATGTTTTCAAACTCCGTTCATACAGCAATGCGAGGCCCTGGATCGTGAGATCGGGCGCGATCGCATCGAAAATATCGCTATTGTCATCAAAGAGGACCGCTAAGCCCCCCGTCGCAATCACCTTGGCCGGCCGGCCGATCTCCGCACGGATGCGGGCGACCAACCCCTCCATCATCGCAACATAGCCCCAGAAGACGCCGATATGCATCTGCGCTTCGGTGGTCCGACCGATAACCGACCGGTTCTCCGGCGGCGCGATCGCGATCTTGGGCAACTTGGCGGCGGCCGCCACCAGCGCATCCAGCGACAGGTTGATGCCCGGCGCGATGATGCCGCCCTTATAAGCGCCATGATAGTCGATTACGTCGAAGGTCGTCGCCGTGCCGAAATCGATGACGATAAGATCGGCCGCGTAGAGATGGTGGGCGGCGATGGCATTTACAACCCGGTCCGCGCCGACCGAGGCCGGTTCGGCCACGTCCAGTTCAATCTCCCACTCCACCGGCGCCTGCCCGGCGATGAGCGCGGTCGTCTTGAAATATTTCTCGGCCAGCACCTGAAGATTATGCAGCGCCCGCGGCACGACGGTCGCGATGATCACCGCATCGACGTCTCCGATGGCAAAGCCCTCCAGCATCAGAAGCTGGTTCAGCCATACCGCATATTCGTCGGCCGTGCGGCGGGGATCGGTCGCGATCCGCCACCGCGCGCGGATGTCCCGCCCGTCGAGCAGCGCAAAAACCACATTGGTGTTACCCGCGTCGATCGCGAGAAGCATAGCCCGTCCCCGGATATCAGATGAGAAGGATGTCGCCGGCATGAATGGCACGGCTCTGCCCATTCGCCAAGCGCAGGATCAGCATGCCCTGCCGGTCGAGCGTATCAAAGGCTCCCTCGATCGTCTCGCCATCGGGTTGCACCACCCGCATCGGCGTACCGGTGGGATGAGCGTTGAGCAGCCAATGCGTCCGCACCGGATCCAGCCCCTGCACCCGCCAGATCGCCAGCCAGTGCGCGAACAGTTCCGCCAGCCGCGCCTGCAAGGCGGCTGCGTCAACGTCCGACGCGCCCTGCGCGAAGAGGCTCGTCACCGGACGATCCAGCCCGACCGGATGCCCCGTCACATTGATGCCGATCCCCGCGACGATGGCATCGCCAGCCCGCTCCAGCAGGATGCCGGCGATCTTCGCGCCATCGACCAGCACATCATTGGGCCATTTGATCCGCGCCTGACCCGCGCAAAGCGGCGCCACCAGCGCATGAACGGCATTGGCCGCCACCAGCGCCAGCGTATGCGGCAGCGGATCGCCCGCCCGCAGGCGGATCACCGTCGAACAATAGAGATTGCCGTCGGGGCTTTCCCAATTGCGCCCCATGCGCCCCCGCCCGCCGGTCTGGCGTCCTGCGCGCAGCCAGCAGCCCTCTGAAACGCCTTGCTCCACCAACGCCAGCATGTCGGCATTGGTGGAGCCAGTCTCCTCAACGAAGCGAAGATCGGTCAGAACAACGCCGCCGCTGCCGCAGCGCTCGCCTTGTCGAGCATCGGGTTGAGCAGATAGCCGAAGACGATCACCACGGCGCAGGCCGTCAGGATGACATTTTCGACCGCCCCGCCGCGCGCTTCATAGGCGTCAGCGGGTTCGTCGAAATACATCGTCTTGATGACCTTCAGATAATAGAAGGCGCCGATCACGGAGGCCGCGATACCGAAGGCGGCCAGCGCCGTCAGCCCTGCCGCCACCGCCGCATCGAACACCAGGAACTTCGCCCAGAAGCCGAAGAGCGGCGGGATACCGGCCATGGAGAACATGAAGATCGCCAGCGCCGCCGCCAGACCCTTGCGCGAACGCGACAGACCGGCAAGGCTCGCAATCGTCTCGACCGGACGGCCATCCGCATCGCGCATTTGCAGGATGCAGGCGAAAGCGCCGATGGTCATCACGACATAGATCGCCATGTAGCTCATCGTCCCGGCCACGCCAGCGGGGGTGCCCGCCGCCAGGCCGATCAGCGCGAAGCCGACATTGTTGATCGACGAATAGGCCATCAGGCGCTTGATGTTGGTCTGGCCGATGGCCGCGACCGCGCCGAAGAGAATCGAGGCCAGCGCCACGAAGATCACGATCTGCTGCCAGTCCAGCCCCGCCGGACCCAGCGCCTCGATCGCCACGCGGACGGTCAGGCCCATGGCCGCGACCTTGGGCGCGCTGGCGAAGAAGGTCGTGACCGGCGTGGGCGCGCCTTCATAGACGTCGGGCGTCCACATATGGAACGGTACGGCGCTGATCTTGAACGCCAAACCCGCCAGCACGAACACCAGGCCGAACAGCTCGCCCTTCGACACGCCGTCGCCCAGCGCGACCGCGATGCCGTCAAAGCCGGTGCCGCCGGTGAAGCCGTAAAGCAGCGAAATGCCGTAAAGCAGGATGCCGCTCGCCAGCGACCCCAGCACGAAATATTTGAGGCCCGCTTCGGACGAACGCTCGTCCTGCCGCATGAAGCTCGCCAGCACATAGGAGGCAAGGCTGTTCATTTCGAGGCCAACATAAAGCGTCAGCATGTCGCCCGCCGACACCATCATCCCCATGCCGATGGCGGCGAAGAGGATCAGGATCGGATATTCGGGACGCAGGGCGCCGCCAGTGATGAAGTAGCGAGGCGCCAGCAGGATCGCCGCCGCCGCCGCGCCGTAGATCAGCGCCTTGGCAAAGACCGAGAAGGCGTCAGCCCGGACCAGCCCGTCAAAGGCCACCGGCCCATGGGCCAGCGAGGTCGAGAGCGTCAGCCCGGCAATCGCCAGCGTGGCGACCGACAGCCAATTGATCAGCCGGGTCGTGCCATCGCCGCCATAGGCCGCGATCAGCAGCAGGATCAGGCCACCGGCCGTCAGCACCAGCTCCGGCAGGACCGCCAGAAGGGAAGCGGAATCAATCATCAGTGCGCCTCCCCCGACGCTTTTTCATGGGATATTGCAGCGGCAGGTTCATGATGAGCCTCAGCACCCGGAAGCACCGGACCCATCTTGATCCTGGAATCACCCGCCGGAGCGGCGGAGGCGATGCGCGCTTCGAGCGCGCGGATGTCGGAACGCATGGGGCTGAGGAAGCTTTCCGGATAGATGCCCATCCACAGCACCGCCGCAGCGATCGGCGCCAGCAGCCAGACTTCCCGCATCGACAGGTCGGGCATGGCCGCCGCGTCGGCATTCTTCTGGTCGCCATAGCAGATGCGGCGATAGAGATAGAGCATATAGGCCGCGCCCAGGATGATGCCCGTGGTGCAGACCAGCGCCACCCAGCTCGACGCCTGGTAAATGCCCATCAGCGACAGGAATTCCCCGACGAAGTTGCTGGTGCCGGGCAGACCGACCGACGCCATGGTGAACAGCATGAACAGCACCGCATATTTCGGCATGTTGATGCTGAGGCCGCCATAACGGGCGATCTCACGGGTGTGCAGGCGGTCATAGATGACACCGACGCACAGGAAGAGCGCGCCCGACACCAGACCATGGCCCAGCATCACCATCATCGCGCCTTCGATGCCCGCCTGGTTGAAGGCGAACAGACCGACGGTGACGATCGCCATATGCGCGACCGACGAGTAGGCGATCAGCTTCTTCATGTCCGACTGAACGAGGGCGACGAGGCTGGTATAGACCACCGCGACCATCGACAGACCCCAGACCAGCGGCGCCAACTGCGCCGAGGCTTCCGGGAACATCGGCAGCGAGAAGCGGATGAAGCCATAGCCGCCCATTTTCAGCAGCACGCCCGCCAGAATGACCGAACCGGCGGTCGGCGCCTGAACGTGCGCGTCGGGCAGCCAGGTATGGACCGGCCACATCGGCATCTTCACCGCGAAGCTGGCGAAGAAGGCCAGCCACAGCCAGATCTGGATTTTCGGGTCGAAATTATAGGCCATCAGCGTCGGGATGTCGGTCGTGCCCGCGTCATGCACCATCCACATCATCGCGATCAGCATCAGCACCGAGCCGAGCAGCGTGTAGAGGAAGAATTTGTATGAAGCGTAGATACGATCCGCGCCACCCCAGATGCCGATGATCAGATACATCGGGATCAGGCCGGCTTCGAACATGATGTAGAAGAGGTAGAGATCCTGCGCCGTGAAGACGCCGATCATCAGCACCTCCATGAACAGGAACGCCGCCATATATTCGCCGACGCGCTTTTCGATCGCGTGCCAGCTCGCCCCGATGCAGATCGGCATCAGGAAGACGGTCAGCATGATCAGCACCAGCGCGATGCCGTCAATGCCCAGCGCCCAGGCGAAGCGCCCGAAGATCGGCGCATATTCCTGGAACTGCCACTGCGCGGCGGTGCCCGACTGGTCGAAATGCGCCCAAAGCACGACGCCCAGCACCAGATCGACCAGTGTCGCCACCAGCGCGATCAGGCGCGCCTGACTGGCGCCCGAGTAGAGACAGGCGATGGCCCCCGCCATCGGCACTGCCATCATCAGGGAAAGGATGGGGAAGCCGTCCATTATCGTGTCATCGCCCAGGTTGCGGCTGCGGCGAGGCCAATCAGCATCACCAGCGCGTAAGTGTAGAGGTAGCCGGACTGAAGCCGACGGGTGACTTTATTGCCCTGCACGACCAGCGCAGCCAGACCATTAGGCCCGAAGCGGTCGATGAAGCCCACGTCACCGAACTTCCAGAAGAAGCGGCCGATGGCGAAGGCAGTCTTGACGAACAGGAAGTGGTACAGCTCGTCGAAATACCATTTGTTGAGCAGGAACTGGTAGAGAGCGCCGAAGGTCGCGACGAAGCGACGCGGCCAGTCGGTGAACTTGAGATAGGCCAGCAGGGCGATCACGAGACCGGTCAGCATCACCGTGAACGGACCGAACTTGACCCAGGTCGGCACTTCATGGCTCGCGTGCATCAGGTGGCTGTCGAACGCGATCGCGCCCTTCCAGAACTCGATGCCGCCTTCCGGCCCTATGAACTGGTCATGGAACAGGAAGCCCGCGAACACCGCGCCAAGGCTCAGCACCACCAGCGGCACCAGCATGACCCAGGGACTTTCATGCGGATGATAGCCCGCCGTGCCCGTCAGCTCATGCCCATGCTCGTCATGATGGCCATGGCCGTCATGCTCGGTTTCTTCTTCCGGCGTCTCATGATGGCCGTGGACCGCATGCTGGATATGCTCCGAAGCGGCCCAGCGGGGCTTGCCGAAGAAGGTCAGGAACACCAGACGCCAACTGTAGAAGCTGGTGAGCAGCGCCGCGAAGACGCCGACCAGATAGGCGCCCACACCCGCACCGCCCGAAGCATAGGCCGCTTCGAGAATGCCGTCCTTCGAATAGAAGCCCGCAAAGCCGACGCCAACGAGCGGCAGGCCTACGCCGGTAATGGCCAGCGTGCCCAACGTCATCGTCCAGAAGGTGATCGGAATCTCCTTCCTGAGCGCGCCATAGTAACGCATGTCCTGCTCATGGTGCATCGCGTGGATGACCGAACCGGCGCCAAGGAACAACAGCGCCTTGAAGAAGGCGTGGGTGAAGAGGTGGAACATCGCCGCGCCATAGGCGCCGACGCCCGCCGCGAAGAACATATAGCCGAGCTGCGAACAGGTGGAATAGGCGATGACGCGCTTGATGTCGTTCTGCACGGTGCCCACGGTCGCCGCGAACAGACAGGTGGCCGCGCCGATGATGGTGACGAAATGCAATGCCGTCGGCGAAGTTTCGAACATCGGCGACAGGCGGCACACCATGAACACGCCCGCGGTCACCATGGTCGCCGCGTGGATCAGCGCCGACACCGGGGTCGGGCCTTCCATCGCGTCCGGCAGCCAGGTGTGGAGGCCCAGCTGCGCCGACTTACCCATCGCGCCGATGAACAGCAGCAGGCAGAGCACGGTCATGGTGTCGAAACGATGACCGAGGAAGCCGATGGTCGAACCGGCCATGGACGGCGCGGCGGCCAGGATTTCCGGGATCGAGATGGTGTTGAACACCAGATAGGTACCGAAAATGCCCATCATGAAGCCAAGGTCACCAACGCGGTTGACGACGAACGCCTTGATCGCGGCGGCATTGGCCGAGGGCTTACGGAACCAGAAGCCGATCAGCAGATAGGATGCCAAACCGACGCCTTCCCAGCCGAAGAACATCTGCAACAGATTGTTCGCCGTCACGAGCATCAGCATCGCGAAGGTGAAAAGCGACAGATAGGCGAAGAAGCGCGGCTGATCCGGCTCCTCCTCCATATAGCCCCAGCTATAGAGGTGGACGAGGCTCGACACGCTGGTGATGACCACCAGCATGACCGCGGTCATGGTGTCGACGCGCAGCGCCCACTGAGCATCGAAGCTGCCCGACTGAATCCAGGTGAAGGCGGGCGCGACATAGGGCTCAGCATGGCCAGTCACGAAGCTCAGGAAAATCGGCCAGCTCATTGCGCAGGAGGCAAAAAGCGCGCCGGTGGTGACGATCTTCGCGGGCAGCTTGCCAAGGGCCTTGTTGCCAAGACCGGCGATGGCAGCAGCCAGCAACGGGAGAAGGACGATAAGCTGGATCATCGAGCTTTAGCCCTTCATCCGGTTGACATCGTCGACGGCGATGGTGCCGCGACCACGGAAGTAAATAACGAGGATGGCAAGGCCAATGGCTGCCTCACCCGCCGCGACGGTCAGCACGAACATCGAGAAGACCTGACCCACCAGATCGCCAAGGAAAGCGCTAAAGGCGACAAGGTTGATGTTCACGCTGAGGAGGATCAGCTCGATCGCCATCATGATGATGATGACATTCTTACGATTGATGAAGATGCCCAGCACGCCCATCACGAAGAGGATCGCGCTGACCACCATATAATGCTGAAGGCCGATCACAGCTCCACCCCCTGCCCGACGGGCTGATTGACGTTCCGCACGGCATCCTGCGGACGGCGGCGGTTCTGTTTCGCGACATTCTGGCCACGCACGCCGCCACGGGCACGATGGGTCAGCACGATGGCGCCGATCATCGCGACCAGCAGGACGATGCCCGCCGCTTCGAACAGGAAGATGTAACGGGTGTAGAGCAGCCCGCCGATCGCCTGAATGTTACTAAGTTCCGGGTTCACCGGCGCGGCGCGCTGCGCCAGCTCGATGGGACCGGCGCTCCACAGGCCGATACCCAGCACGATCTCGGCCAGCAGCACCAGCGCGATCAGCAGCCCGAAGGGCAGATAATCGACGAAACCGGCGCGCAGCTCGGCGAAATCGATATCAAGCATCATGACGACGAACAGGAACAGCACGGCGACCGCGCCGACATAAACGATGACCAGAAGCATCGCGATGAATTCGGCGCCCAGCAGGACCATCAGGCCCGCCGCGTTGAAGAAGGCGAGGATCAGCCACAGCACCGAATGAACCGGATTGCGCGACAGGATCGTCAGCGCGCCGCTGCACACCACCAGCGTGGCGAACAGATAAAAGGCAAGCACGTGAATCACAGGACCATGTTCCCCTTGGGCGGCTGCGGCTTAACGGTAGGGTGCATCGGCGGCAAGGTTCGCGGCAATCGCCCGCTCCCACTTGTCCCCATTTTCAAGGAGCTTGGCCTTGTCGTAGATCAGCTCCTCGCGCGTTTCGGTGGCGAATTCGAAGTTCGGACCCTCGACAATCGCATCCACCGGGCAGGCTTCCTGACAGAAGCCGCAATAGATGCACTTGGTCATGTCGATGTCGTAGCGCGTCGTCCGGCGGCTGCCGTCGTCGCGCGGCTGCGCTTCGATGGTGATCGCCTGCGCCGGGCAGATCGCCTCGCACAGCTTGCACGCGATGCAGCGCTCTTCCCCATTGGGATAGCGGCGCAGCGCATGCTCTCCCCGGAACCGCGGCGAGATCGGGTTCTTCTCATAAGGGTAGTTGATGGTCGCCTTGGGCTTGAAAAAATATTTCAAGGTCAGCCAATGCGCCTTCACAAACTCCCAGAGGGTGAAGGATTTTACGTAGTATCCGAGGCTCATTGAGCGCCTCCGTAACGCGTGAACATGAGGAAGCCCGAAACCAGGAAGACGAACAGCAGCGAGGTCGGCAGGAAGATCTTCCAGCCCAGCCGCATCAGCTGATCATAACGGTAGCGGGGCACCGTCGCCTTCACCCAGGAGAAGACGAAGAAGAAGAACAGAATCTTGGCCAACAGCCAAAGGATGCCCGGCACATAATAAAGCGGCGCCCAGTCGAATGGCGGCAGATAGCCACCCCAGAACAGGATCGCGTTGAGCGCGCACATCAGGATCACGTTCGCATATTCGCCCAGCCAGAACAGCGCGAAGGCCATGGACGAATATTCAGTCTGGTAACCCGCGACGAGTTCGGATTCCGCTTCGGTGAGGTCGAAGGGCGCGCGCGCCGTTTCCGCCATGGCCGAAATCAGGAACATGATCGCCATCGGGAAGAGCAGCGGGTTGAAGCCGTTACCGTTCAGGAAGCCATAATAGCCCTTCTGGCTCTCGACGATCTGGGTCAGGTTGAAGCTGCCGGCCCAGAGGACGACGCAGATCAGGATGAAGCCGATCGAGACTTCATAGCTGATCATCTGCGCGCTGGCGCGGATCGCCGAATAGAAGGGATATTTGGAGTTGGAGGCCCAGCCCGACAGCACCACGCCGTACACGCCGAGCGAGCTGATCGCGAGAATGTAGAGCAGCCCCACATTGATGTTCGCCAGCACCACGCCCACCTGGAACGGGATCACCGCCCAGGCCATCAGCGCGACCGTGAAGGTGATGATCGGCGCGATCAGGAACAGTGCGCGGTTGGACGCCGACGGGATGATGGTTTCCTGGAGGAAAACCTTGGCGCCGTCCGCGAAGGACTGGAGCAGGCCGAAGGGACCCACGACGTTCGGGCCGCGGCGCAGCGCCATGGCCGCCCAGATCTTGCGGTCGGCATAGATGATCATCGCGACCGCCAACATCAGCGGCAGTGCGATCAGCAAAATGCCGATGATCGTCGAAAGCAGCCACGCCCCTTCATAGGGCAGGCCCAGATTATTGAAGAAAGCGGTCACTCTGCGGCCTCCGCGAAGGTCACACCATGGATCAGCTCGGCCGAGCATTGCTGCATCGTCGGGCTGGCGCGGCAGATGGCGTTGGTCAGGTAGAAATCCTTGATCGGCGAACCGAACTCGCCGGTGGCGCCAGTCGGCAGCGACGGCAAGTCTTTGAGGTCTTTTGGCCAGCCATAGTCAGCCAGACCCTCAACGCCGAGCGCCGGAACCGCCTTGGCCATTTCGGCGCGCAGCGCTTCGAAGCTGTCGAACGGCAGGGTCGCGCCCAGCACTTCCGACAGGGCACGCAGGATCGACCAGTCCTCGCGGGCATCGCCCGGCGCGAACACGGCCTTTTCGCCACGCTGCACCCGGCCCTCCAGATTGACATAGGTGCCAGCCTTTTCGGCATAGCTCGCGCCCGGCAGGATCACGTCCGCCGCATGGGCACCCTTGTCGCCATGGTGGCCGACATAGACTTTGAAGCTATCCTCGAACGCCGAATAATCGACCTCGTCCGCGCCGAGCGAGAAAAGCAGCTTCGGCTTGGCCGCCGCCACCGCCTTGATGCCGCCCTGCGTCGCATAGCCGAGCATCAGCCCGCCCATGCGCGCCGCCGCGAAGTGCAGGACATTATAGCCGTTCCAGCCGTCCTTGATCAGACCCAGCGTCTCGACCAGCGCCAGCGTATCGCCATGCGCGCCGTCCTTGGCCAGCACGCCGCCACCGACGATCATCGCCGGACGGGCCGACTTACCGAACGCTTCGACCACCGCTTGCGGCAGCTTGGCGAGCAGCGACGCGTCGTTACCCAGCCATTCGACCTTATAGGTGAGGTCAACCTGCGGGCCGAGGGCGAAGACCTTCGCGCCCTTCTTGATCGCCTTGCGGATGCGGGTGTTCACCAGCGGCGCTTCCCAGCGCAGATTGGTGCCAACCAGCAGGATCACGTCAGCGGTCTCCAGACCGGCCAGCGTCGTGTTGAAGTTCACCGCCGACAGGCTCGACACATCATAGGCAAGGCCGGTTTGACGACCTTCGAGCAGGTTACCGCCCAGCTTCTCGACCAGCGCCTTACCCGCGAACATCGTCTCGCAGTCGAGCAGATCACCGGCCAGAGCCGCGACCGAACCGCCATGTTTGACGGTGGCAATCGCCACGAAAGCCTCGTTCCAGGTCGCCGGAACCAGCTTGCCGTCCTTGCGGATAAAGGGCTTGTCGAGACGCTTGCGAACCAGACCGTCGACATTGTGCCGGGTCTTGTCGCTCGCCCATTCCTCGTTCACGTCGTCATTGATACGCGGCACGGCACGCAGCACCTGACGGCCACGGCTGTCGAGGCGGATGTTGGTGCCGACCGCGTCCATCACGTCGATCGCATGGGTCTTCTTCAGCTCCCACGGACGCGCTTCGAACGCATAGGGCTTGGACGTCAGCGCGCCCACCGGGCAGAGATCGACCACATTGCCCGACAGCTCGCTTTTCGCGGCATGTTCGAGATAGGTGGTGATCTGCATATTCTCGCCGCGATAGATGGCGCCGATTTCCGGCACGCCCGCGACTTCCTCGGCAAAGCGCACGCAACGGGTGCACTGGATGCAACGGGTCATGACCGTCTTGACGATCGGACCCATATATTTCTCGGTGACGGCGCGCTTATTCTCGTCGAAGCGGCTCGTGCCCTTGCCGTAAGCAACCGACTGGTCCTGAAGGTCGCATTCGCCGCCCTGATCGCAGATCGGGCAGTCGAGCGGGTGGTTGATGAGCAGGAACTCCATCACCCCTTCGCGCGCCTTCTTGACCATCTCGGTCTGCGTGAAGATTTCCTGATTTTCGGCGGCGGGCAATGCGCAAGACGCCTGCGGCTTGGGCGGTCCAGGCTTCACTTCGACCAGACACATGCGGCAATTGCCCGCGATGCTCAGCCGCTCATGATAGCAGAAACGGGGTATTTCCTTCCCCGCCAGCTCGCAGGCCTGGAGGACAGTGGCGCCCGCCGGAACTTCGAGTTCTACGCCGTCTACTTTGACCTTCGGCATGGTTACTCCGCTGCCTCCATGACGGGGGCGCTACCCTTGTTTTCATTGATCCGGCGCTCGATTTCCGGACGAAAGTGCCGGATCAAGCCCTGGATCGGCCAGGCCGCCGCGTCGCCGAGCGCGCAGATGGTGTGACCTTCGACCTGCTTGGTCACCTGCTGGAGCATGTCGATCTCGCTGATATCGGCATCGCCCGAACGCAGCCGTTCCATCACGCGCCACATCCAGCCGGTGCCTTCGCGGCAGGGCGTGCACTGGCCGCAGCTCTCATGCTTGTAGAAATAGGACAGGCGCGAAATGGCGCGGACGATGTCGGTCGACTTGTCCATGACGATAACAGCGGCGGTACCAAGGCCGGACCCCACGGCTTTCAGCCCGTCGAAATCCATCGGCGCGTCCATGATCTCACGCGCTGGCACCAGCGGCACCGAAGACCCACCGGGGATCACCGCCAGCAGATTGTCCCAGCCGCCGCGAATGCCGCCGCAATGCCGGTCGATCAGTTCCTTGAAGCTGATGCCCATCGACTCTTCGACGACGCAGGGCTTGTTCACGTGGCCGCTGATCTGGAAGAGCTTGGTGCCCTTGTTATTCTCGCGGCCGAAGCTGGAGAACCATTCGGACCCACGGCGCAGGATCGTCGGCGCGACCGCGATGGATTCCACATTGTTCACCGTGGTCGGGCAGCCATAAAGACCCGCACCCGCCGGGAAAGGCGGCTTCAAACGCGGCTGGCCCTTCTTGCCTTCCAGGCTCTCGATCTGCGCGGTTTCCTCGCCGCAGATGTAAGCGCCCGCGCCGCGATGGACGAAGACGTCGAAATCATAGCCCGAACCGCACGCATTCTTACCAAGGAAGCCCTTTTCATAGGCCTGTTCGACGGCGGCGAAGAGGACCTTCGCCTCATAGATGAACTCGCCGCGGATGTAGATATAGGCGGCCCGCGCCCGCATCGCGAAACCGGCGACCAGCGCGCCTTCGATCAGCTTGTGCGGATCGTGGCGGATGATTTCGCGGTCCTTGCACGAACCCGGCTCGGATTCGTCGGCGTTGATGACCAGGAAACTCGGACGGCCATCCTTGCTTTCCTTGGGCATGAAGCTCCACTTCATGCCGGTCGGGAAGCCCGCGCCGCCACGACCGCGCAAGCCAGACGCCTTGATGCGCTCGATGATTTCGTCCTGGCCGATTTCCAGCAGCTTCTTGGTATTGTCCCAATCGCCGCGCTTGATCGCCGCGTCGATGCCCCAATCCTGGAAGCCATAGACGTTGGTGAAGATGCGATCCTTGTCGCTGAGAGGCGCAATCACGTCGCTCATGCCCATTCCTCGCGATAATCATGGTTGCCGTTGACCATCTCCTTGAGCGTGGTCGGCCCGCCTTCGGGGCAGCTCGTCTGGCGATCGATCTGCGGCCCGATCTTGGGCTGCTTGCCAGCGGCGAGATCGTCGAGGATCGCGCTCATGCTGTCATAGGTCAGGTCTTCGAAATTATCGTCGTTGATCTGGACCATCGGCGCGTTGGCGCAGGCGCCCAGACACTCGACCTCGCTCAGCGTGAACAGGCCGTCGGGGGTCGTGCCGCCCTTGACCAGACCCTTGTTCTTGCAGGCCGAAAACACATCGTCCGAGCCGCGCAGCATGCACGGCGTCGTGCCGCAGACCTGCACATGATAGCGGCCGACCGGCGCGAGGTTGTACATGGTGTAGAAGGTCGCGACCTCGTAAACGCGCATGTACGGCATTTCGAGCTGGTCAGCGATATATTCCATCACCGGCACCGGCAGCCAGCCGTTCGTCTGCGTTTCCGCGCCCACCTGACGCTGGGCCAGATCGAGCAGCGGCATCACCGCCGACTGCTGACGGCCGGCAGGATAGCGGGCAATGACCTTCTTCGCCTGTTCGGCGTTCTCGGCCGTCCACGCGAACGCGCCCCAGCGCGCGCGGGTCTCGGCCTCGTCCGGGATATGAACTGCGTCAGCCATTAGCGGTCACATTCTCCAAACACGATGTCCATGGCGCCCAGGACAGCGGTGGTATCGGCCAGCATGTGGCCCTTCATCATGAAATCCATCGCCTGAAGGTGCGAGAAGGCGGTCGGGCGGATCTTGCAGCGATAGGGCTTGTTGGAGCCGTCCGCGACCAGATAGACGCCGAACTCGCCCTTGGGGCTTTCGGTCGCCACATAGACTTCGCCAGCGGGCACGTGGAAGCCTTCGGTATAGAGCTTGAAATGGTGGATCAGCGCTTCCATCGAGCGCTTCATCTCGCCACGCTTGGGCGGCGAAACCTTGCGGTCGAAGCTGGCGATCGGCCCTTCCGGCATTTCATTGAGGCACTGCTTCATGATCCGCGCGGACTGGCGGACTTCCTCGACGCGCACCATGAAGCGGTCATAGCAGTCATAGTTGGTGCCGACCGGAATATCGAATTCCATGCGGTCATAGACGTCGTAAGGCTGCGCCTTACGAATATCCCAAGGGATACCGGAGCCACGGATCATCGGCCCGGAGAAGCCCCATTTCAGCGCGTCTTCCTTGCTCACCACGGCGATGTCGACATTGCGCTGCTTGAAGATGCGGTTGTCGACCACCAGGCTCATCGCGTCCTCGAACAGGCGCGGCAGACGGGTGTCGAGCCAGTCGGCAATGTCGGTCAAGAGCTTGAGCGGCACATCCTGATGCACGCCGCCCGGCCGGAAATAGGCCGAGTGCATGCGGGCGCCCGAGGCACGCTCGAAGAAGTTGAGGCAATCCTCGCGGATTTCGAACAGCCACAGGTTCGGCGTCATCGCGCCGACGTCCATGACGTGCGAGCCGAGGTTCAGCATGTGGTTGCAGATGCGGGTCAGTTCCGCGAAGAACACGCGCAGATATTGCGCGCGCAGCGGCACTTCCAGATTCAGCAGCTTCTCGATGGCCAGAACGTAGGAGTGCTCCATGCCGAGCGGCGAGCAATAGTCCAGCCGGTCGAAATAGGGCAGCGCCTGCATATAGGTCTTATATTCGATCAGCTTCTCGGTGCCGCGATGCAGCAGGCCGACATGCGGGTCGCAGCGTTCGACGATTTCGCCGTCCAGCTCCATGACCAGACGCAACACGCCGTGCGCCGCCGGATGCTGGGGGCCGAAGTTGATCGTATAGTTCTGGATTTCGGTGTCGCCGTAGGTCGGGTCGGCGGCGTCGACCTTATGATCCAGCTTTTCGAGATAATCGGACATCAGGCTTTGCTCCCCTGGTCCTTGGCCTCAGCCTTTTCGTCGCCCGGCAGCACATATTGCGCGCCTTCCCACGGGCTCATGAAGTCGAAGCTGCGGAAGTCCTGCGCCAGCTTCACCGGCTCATAGACGACGCGCTTATCCTCTTCGGAATAGCGCAGCTCGACATAGCCGGTCAGCGGAAAGTCCTTGCGCTGCGGATGGCCCTTGAAGCCATAGTCGGTCAGGATGCGGCGCAGGTCGGCATTGCCTTCGAAAATGACGCCATACATGTCGAACACCTCACGCTCCAGCCAGCCGGCGACCGGCCAGAGATGCGTGACGGTGGGAACGGGCGTATCCTCGTCGGTCGACACCTTCACACGGACGCGATGGTTCCGCGTGACGCTGAGCAGATGGTAGCAAACCTCGAACCGGTCGGGACGATCGGGATAATCGACCCCGGCGATTTCCATGAGCTGCTGATAGCCCGCCTTGTCGCGCAACAGCATCATCGCCTCGGCCAGCTTTTCGCGCACGACGGTGAAGCTCAGCTCATCGGCATGGTCGACGGTCTCGACCAGCATCGATCCCAGCAGCCCGGCGATTTCCTGCGCGATCCCTTCTGGGTTCGCGATCTTAGGAGCAGAATGACCCATATTAACGCTCAACTGTCCCGATCCGGCGGATCTTCCGCTGCAACTGCATGATGCCGTAGAGCAAGGCCTCTGCGGTCGGCGGACAACCCGGCACATAAATATCGACCGGCACGATGCGGTCGCAGCCACGAACTACCGAATAGCTGTAATGATAATAGCCGCCACCATTGGCGCAGCTGCCCATCGAAATCACATATTTCGGATTGGACATCTGGTCGTAAACCTTGCGCAACGCCGGAGCCATCTTGTTGCAGAGGGTCCCCGCAACGATCATCACATCCGACTGGCGCGGAGAGGCGCGTGGCGCGGCGCCGAAGCGCTCCATGTCATAGCGCGGCATGTTGACGTGGATCATTTCCACCGCGCAGCAGGCCAAGCCGAAGGTCATCCACCATAGCGAGCCGGTGCGCGCCCACTGGAACAGTTCCTCGGTCGAAGTGACAAGGAAACCCTTGTCGCTGACTTCGCTGCTCAGCGCGTTGAAGAAATCCTGGTCGGGCTGCGTGCCGGCCGGCAACAGCGTGCCAGGAACCGGACGGTCAAGTTCTACTCCCAATCGAGTGCTCCCTTCTTCCACGCATAGACGAGGCCGAGCACCAGCTCCGCTATGAAGATCATCATCGTCGCCCAGCCGGCCCAGCCGATCTGGTCGAGGCTGACCGCCCAGGGAAAGAGGAACGCCGCTTCCAGATCGAAGATGATGAACAGGATGGCGACGAGGTAGAAACGCACGTCGAACTGGCTGCGCGGTTCTTCAAAGGCGGGGAAACCGCATTCATATTCGCTGAGCTTGGCCGGGTCGGGCTGATGAGAGCCGGTCAGGCGCCCCACGAGCATCGGCAGGAACACAAATGCGCTCGAAAGCAGCAAGGCGATCCCGAGAAAGATCAGGATCGGCAGATATTGGGCTAGATCGACCAACGGAGTCCCCTGGGCGAAAATGATTTACGGGCGCGCTTTAGGCCCGCTGCATATGCGAAGCAAGGCCCGCAGGCATGAGAATGATTCGCAACAATTGCAGCGGGCCGATCGCGTCACCAAAACCGTGACTTCAACGCAGCGCGCCAGCCACCAGCTTATGCAATTTGCTGTGGATGGCGTCGTTGCCCGCAATGACTTCCTTGCGCTCGATTGCCTGGTCGCCGCCGCGGAAGTCCGAGACGAAGCCGCCAGCTTCCCGCACCATCAGCAGGCCCGCGGCGACATCCCAGGGCTGCAATCCGCTTTCCCAAAAGCCGTCATAGCGCCCGGAAGCGACATGGGCGAGGTCGAGCGACGCCGCGCCGAAGCGACGAATGCCCGCGACGGAAGGCGCCACCGCGCCGAAGATGCGCGTCCACTGGGCAAAATCGCCATGGCCCATGAATGGGATGCCGGTCGCGATCAGGCACTCCCCCATGTCCCGCCGTGCCGACACGCGCAGACGCTGGTCATGCCGCCAGGCGCCCCGGCTCTTTTCCGCCCAATAGCTTTCGTCGGTGACAGGCTGGTAGATCAGGCCGGTGGTGACCTCCCGCTTGCCGCCATAAAGCGGCTCCTCGACGGCAATCGAGATCGCGAAATGCGGAATGCCGTGCAGGAAGTTGCTGGTGCCGTCGAGCGGATCGATGATCCAGCGCGGCTTGCCCGGATCGCCGGCGATTTCCCCGCCCTCTTCCAGCAGGAAACCCCAATCGGGGCGCGCCTTCTGCAATTCCTCGACCAGGGTCTTTTCCGCCTGCTGGTCAGCCTTGGACACGAAGTCCGCCGGTCCCTTGCGGGACACCTGCAGATGCTCGACCTCCCCGAAGTCGCGGCGCAGCTTGGAGCCGGCCTTGCGCGCTGCGCGTTCCATGACGGTCAGAAGGCCTGAATGGGAAACCATTTTTCTTTCTCCCCCCCTCCCACAGGCGGGAGGGGGCCGGGGGTGGGCGGCCGCCCAAGCGGCCCTCAAAAAAGGAGGGGGCAGAAGGCTCGCTGCGCTCGCCACCCACCCCCTTCCCCTCCCTTGAAAGGGAGGGGTGAATTGTCTTTTAGTCCGCGCGCTTTACATATTCGCGTTCGTACACATCGACAACGATGCGCGTGCCGGTGACGATGTGCGGCGGCACCATGACGCGCACGCCATTGTCGAGGATGGCGGGCTTGTAGCTGGCCGAAGCGGTCTGGCCCTTCACCACGGCGTCCGCCTCCACGACCGTCGCTTCGATCGTTTCGGGCAACTGCACGGAGATCGGGCGCTCCTCATACATTTCGAGGATGACCATCATGCCGTCCTGCAGGAAGGCGGCAGCGTCACCGATCAGGTCCAGCGGCAAATTGATCTGCTCATAGGTTTCGGTATCCATGAAGACGAGCATGTCGCCCTCGGCATAGAGATACTGGAAATCCTTGGTGTCGAGGCGGATACGCTCGACCGTCTCGGCGGAGCGGAATCGGACGTTGTTCTTGCGTCCGTCGATCAGATTCTTGAGTTCCACCTGCATATAGGCGCCGCCCTTGCCGGGCTGCGTGTGCTGGATCTTCACGGCGCGCCACAGGCTGCCGTCATATTCGATGTTGTTGCCGGGACGAATCTCGACGCCGCTGATCTTCATGGGAAGAGCCTGCCTATATGTCTGAAGGTGAAAAGAGCCGGCCTCTGGAGGCTGGCCGCGCCCTTACATCGGGAAGGGCCGAAGGGCAAGAGGGAGCATCCTATCGCGGCTTCGCCAGCAAGGGATAGGGGTTGATCGCCCGCCCGCCATGCCATGGCTCGCCCGCCGCCATCTCATGCACGGCAAAGTGGAGGTGCGGCGCCGATGGATCGGCATTGCCGCTGCTGCCGACAGTACCGATCCGCTGCCCGCGCCGGAGCGCCTGTCCTTCCCGCAGACCCGGCGCATAGCCGTCCAGATGTGCATAATAATAGATATGCCGCCCGTCGGACGACCGCTCGTAAACGGTTCGTCCGCCCTCCTCGCTCCAGAACAGCTTTTCGATCCGTCCATCCGCCGCCGCCAATACCGCCCTGCCCCGCGCCGCCATGATGTCGATCGCGTCATGCGGCCGCGCGCCGTTGGCGCGGGCTTGGGTGAAGGTGTCGGTGAGCGCGGTCGGCGGAACGCCCTCCACCGGGATCAGCAATGCACCAGCTTCCGCCGCGGCAGGACGCGATGGCGTCCTCTCGCTCGGCCCATCCGCCGGCACGATCCGCACGCACAGCCGCAGAAAGGCCACGCTGAGCAGGACGGCAAACCCGATCCCCGCCCAGCCGCGCGCCCTCATGGCTGGAACACCGCCTTGACGCCGGACTGCACCATCTGCGCCAGCCGCGCCGCATCCCAATTGGTCAGGCGAATGCAGCCATGGCTTTCCGTCCGCCCGATCGTCTGCGGCTCGGGCGTGCCGTGAATGCCGTAATGCGGTTTGGAGAGGTCGATCCACACCACGCCGACAGGGCCATTGGGGCCCGGCTTCAACACCGCCTTCTGGTCGGTGGAAGAGGCATCCCAGAACAGGTCCGGATTATAGTGAAAGTCAGGATTGCGGCTCAACCCCTTGATTTCCCATGTTCCGATCGGCAGCGGATCATGCTGCGATCCCGTGGTGGCGGGGAACTGCGCGATCAGCCGGTTCTGCGCATCATAGGCGCGCAGCAGCCCGTCCGATTTGTCCACCACGATATGGTCGGCCTGCGGCTGCTCCTTGGCGACACCCAGACTCGCAAGCGTCTCGCCCCAGTCCCGCTCATCCCCTTCGATCCGCGCCACCGGCTGGTTCGCGATCGCCGGCACGCGGACAGTGGTGCCCGCGCCGACCCTGGCATCGGGCCGGTTGAGCGTCATCAGCACCTCCGGCCTGGTGTGGAACCGCTCGGCCAGCTTCTCCAGCAGATTGCGATAGCCCAGCGCCGGCAGCTTCGCCTGATCGTTCAGATCCTTGGGAACCGCGAAAAACGGTCCCTTGGCGAACCCTGTAGGAATCTTCACCAGCCATGTCGCGGGCTGAGGCCGCTCGCCCAGCAGCGTTTTGGCCGTCGCCTCATCATATTGCCCGGTCTGCGGCAGCCCCCTGGCCTCCTGAAATCCCTTGAGCGCGCTGGTGAAGGACATGCCCTCCTTTCCATCCAGCACGCCCGGCGAAAAGCCCGCCCGGTCGAGCGCCACCTGCGCCTGGAGCACGGCCTCAACCCGCGCCGGCGCCCCTGCCGGTTCCGGCACGAGGACGAAGGCGTAGGGATCGGTGGCGGGTGCGGCGGGGCGCGCCGCCTGCTTCGGTTGATGGGAGGCAGCATTTGACGGGGCGCTTTCATCCGCTTCCGTAATGGTCATGTTACAGGCTGAGCATAGCAGCGCGAGGATCAGGGCATGGTTTTTCAAAGCGATACTCTCCCGATTGTGGAAGAGGAAACGCGCAAAGTGCGAGAAAGCTGCCTGCCTCGCTTTCCCGCCGTGCTCCTGCGAAGGCAGGAGCCCAGTCCTGCTGCTGGTTCTTTATCGCAACGCCTGAATTGGACTCCTGCCTTCGCAGGAGCACGGCGGCACGATTTTTATTTCCGTGCCAGCACCGCCCCAAATGCCGCCACGCCCGCCTGCGGACCTTCCGGATGGTTCCACACCGCCCCACTCACCGCCAGAAAATCCGCCCCCGCCTTCACCAGCGGCGCGGCATTGTCCGCCGTGATCCCGCCAATGGCGACGCAGGGCAGCTCGAACAGCGCGGTCCACCAGCCCAGGATCGACGGATCGGGCCGATGAAGGGTTTCCTTGGTCATGGTCGGATAAAAGGCTCCAAAAGCGACATAATCCGCCCCCGCCTCGCCCGCTTCCATCGCCAGATGGCGGCTGTCATGGCAGGTGACGCCGATCTGCACCGACGGCCCCAGCAGCTTGCGAGCCTCTCGCGGATCACCGTCGCCCTGCCCCAGATGCACCCCATCCGCGCCCAGCCGCTTGGCAAGGGCCATACTGTCGTTGATGATGAAGGCGACGTTCCGCTCGGCGCAGAGTTTTTGCAGCGGCTCGGCGGCGCGGGCGATGGCGTCGTCATCCAGACCCTTCAACCGCAACTGGAAAGCCGCGACGCTGCCTCCGTCCAAGGCAGCCTTCAGGCTCTCGACAAAGCCCGCCTCGATTACTGGCGGCGAGATCAGATAGAGCTGACAGGCGGGGCGAAAGCCCTGCTCGAAGCGGTCAGCGAAATTCGGATCGAGGGCCAGTTCTTCATCTGTGAAATCGGTCATGCCATCGCCTTAGCCGCTTTTGGGCGGGTTGGAAAAGAGCGGAGCCTATCCCGCCCCGGCAACGTTTCTCTCCCCATGATCAGGATCGGTTGCTGGGGATGAAATTATCGGGATTGGCGCGGGCGCTTCTACCGGAGAAGATGGCGGCGAAAAACTGGTTCGCCTTCGATGCCGAACAATTCGACACGGTAGTGTTGCCCTTTGCGTGGCGCCACCGCCTATGTCCGATTGGCATCCGCACCAAGGGAAAATATCGCGGCGGTTATTCGCGCGAGAGGCTGGTGGATTGGGCCGAATGAATGAAGGTGCAGGATCCTGAGGATCGGACCGTCTGGCCCTATTTCAACAATGATTATAACGCGCAGGCGATCATCGACGCCCGCATTTTGAAGGAAGCCGCCGGAGTCTAGAGCAGAATCCGACCCGATTGCATCGGATCGGCTGCTCTAGGCATTTGTTTTGCCGCGTTTTCCGAGTCAGCAGATGATTCTATCTGCTTAGAAAACGCTCTAGGCACCGGCGGCTCCTTTATCGGATCAGGCCACCTTCCGGGTCGACGCGCCGTGGATCTCGTCGATCGCTTCGCCCAGCGAGGCGTTGAACTCATCTTCGCTCATCTGGTGACGCAGATCGTTCAGCAGCGCGCGGCTGAAGCTGGCGATGATGCCGCGATTCTTCGCCAGCTCGACACAGGCCTCCGAGCGCGAGAAGCCGCCCGACAGAGCGACGACCCGCAGCACGCGGGGATGATCGACCAACGGGTCGAACAGCCCGGCCTTGGTGGGCAGCGACAGTTTCAGCATCACCTTGTCGTCGCCCGGCTGCGCGTCGAGATTTTTGAGGGTTTCCTCCAGCAGAATCTGGTCGGCCTCGGCGCGTTCGGGGCTCTTGATGTTGACTTCCGGCTCGATGATCGGAACCAGACCGGCGGCCAGAACCTGGCTGCCGACTTCAAACTGCTGCTTCACGACGGCGGCAATGCCTTCGCGATTGGCGAGGTTGATGACCGAACGCTCCTTGGTGCCGAACACGCCCAAAGCTTTGGCGCGGTGCAGCAGCGTGTCCAGACCGGGGTTCGGCTTCATCAACTGGACGCCGTTCGCTTCATCCTCAAGCCCCTTGTCGATCTTGATGAAGGGCACCACGCCGCGCTCGATCAGCGCCTGAGGCACGGACTTGCCGCCGGCTTCGCCATCCATGGTGCGCTCGAACAGGATCGCGCCCAGCACCTTCTCACCCGAAAAGACCGGCGAGGTGATGATGCGGCTGCGCATGGCGTGAATCAGGCCGAACATCTCTTCTTCGCTGGTCCAGGCGTCTTCCTCGATGCCATAGCCCTTCAACGCCTTGGGCGTCGAACCGCCGCTCTGGTCGAGCGCCGCGATGAAGCCGTTGCCGCCCTCGATCTTCGCCTTCATGTCCTCGAACTGCATCTGCACATACCTCTTTGTTGGATGCGCCGCCCTCCCGGCAGCGCGTCTAGGGGTAGGACGCCTTGCACGGCGTCCACGGTCGAGCCGGACCGGCCACTCTCCAAAGCCGGCCCCGCAATCTTGTTCAGGCCATCAGCGCCTTGACGCCGGGCAGTTCCTTGCCTTCCATCCACTCCAGGAAAGCGCCGCCAGCGGTCGAAACGAAGCTGAAATCGGCCGCCACACCGGCATGGTTGAGCGCCGCGACGGTATCGCCGCCGCCCGCGACGGACGTCAGGCCGCCCTCCTTCGTGAGCGCCGCGGCGGTCTTCGCCAGCGCCACGGTCGCCTTGTCGAAAGGCGCGATCTCGAACGCGCCAAGCGGCCCGTTCCACACCAGCGTCCGGCAGTTCTTGAGCGCATCGCCCAATGCCTCCACAGCAGCGGGGCCGACATCGAGGATCATCTCATCCTCAGCCACCTCATGCACATTGCAGGTACGCAAGCTGGGCGGATTGGCGGCGAATTCCTTCGACACCACCACGTCATAGGGCAGATGGATGGTGCAGCCGGCGGCCTCCGCCTTGTCGAAAATCGCATCGGCTGTCTCGGCCAGATCCTTCTCGCACAGCGATTTGCCGACATCGACCCCGCGCGCATGGAGGAAGGTGTTGGCCATGCCGCCGCCGATGATCAGATGATCGACCTTCGCGACCAGGTTGTTCAGCACGTCGAGCTTGGTCGAAACCTTGGCGCCGCCGACGACCGCCGCGACCGGCTTCACCGGCTCGCCCAGCGCCGCTTGGAGCGCATCCAGTTCCTTCTCCATCGAACGCCCAGCAAAGGCAGGCAGCTTGTGCGCCAGCCCCTCGGTCGAGGCATGGGCGCGGTGCGCTGCGGAGAAAGCGTCATTCACATAGAGATCGCCAATCGCCGCCATCGCCTCGGCCAGTGCGGGATCGTTCTTCTCTTCACCGGCATGGAAGCGGGTATTTTCCAGGATCGCGATATCGCCCGGCCGCATCACTGCAATGCCATCAACCGCCGCTTCCCCCTGGCAATCGGGGATGAACTGCACTTCCCGGCCCAGCACGGCCGAGAGCGGCCGGGTGATCTTCGAGAGCGAATATTCCGGGTTCTTCTGCCCCTTGGGACGGCCGAAATGGGCAAGGATCAGCACCTTCGCGCCCCGGTCGGCCAGTTCCAGCACCGTCGGCATCGCCGCGCGCAGGCGGGTGTCGTCGGACACGGAGCCATCCTGCATCGGCACGTTCAGATCCTCGCGCACCAACACCACCTTGCCCGTGATGTCTCCCATGTCGTCGAGTGTCTTGAACGGCTTTGCCATGATCGCTCCCTGTGCTGGCAGTAAAATATAATCAGTGATCAAAAACCCCGCCGGATGGTCCGGCGGGGCTATCGGGTCTTAGAGGAACTTCGCCACGACGCCGGTCGTGTCGATCATGCGGTTCGAAAAACCCCATTCATTGTCGTACCAGCTCAGCACGCGGACCAGCGTGCCGTCGATCACCGCCGTTTCCAGGCTGTCGACGGTCGAGCTGCGGGCGTCGCCATTATAGTCGATCGACACCAGCGGCTCGTCCGAATAGCCGAGTACGCCCTTAAGCGGACCGGATTCCGAAGCGGCCTTCAGCAGTTCGTTGACTTCCTGCACGGTGGTCGCGCGCTTGGCGTCGAACTTGAGGTCCACGACCGAGACGTTCGGGGTCGGCACGCGTACCGACGAGCCGTCCAGCTTGCCCTTGAGTTCCGGCAGAACCTCGCCCACGGCGCGAGCGGCGCCGGTGGTTGTCGGGATCATCGACAGGGCAGCGGCGCGGGCGCGGCGCATGTCCTTGTGCAGCTGGTCCAGCGTGTTCTGGTCGTTGGTGTAGCTGTGGATGGTGGTCATGAAGCCCCGTTCGATGCCGATGGCATCATGCAGGACTTTCGCGAGCGGCGCGAGGCAGTTGGTGGTGCAGCTCGCGTTCGAGATCACCACGTCGTCGGCGCTCAGCGTTTCATGATTGACGCCGAACACCACGGTCTTGTCGACGCCGGTGGCGGGAGCGGAGATCACCACGCGCTTGGCGCCCGCGGTCAGATGCGCGCTCGCCTTCGCCTTGTCAGCGAAGATGCCGGTGCATTCGAGGGCAATGTCGACGCCCTGCGCGGCGTGCGGCAGGTTCGCCGGGTCACGTTCGGCAGTCACGGCGATGCGCTTGCCGTCGATGACCAGGAAATTGCCGTCGACGCTAACTTCACCGGCCCAGTTGCCGTGCACGGAGTCGCGCTTGAACAGCAGGGCATTGGACTTGGCATCGCCCAGGTCGTTGATGCTCACCAGTTCCAGATCATGGTCGGTGCGCGAAAGAATGGCGCGCGCCACCAGACGGCCGATGCGGCCGAAACCGTTGATTGCTACCTTCGTTGCCACTGCACTTGTCTCCCGGTTTTACGGTTGGATTGAAATATCAGTCGAGCGCCGCCACGATCTGCGGCGCGATCTTGGCGGCGGTCAGGCCGAAATGATCGTAGAGTACTTCCGCCGGAGCCGAAGCGCCGAACGTGTCGATGCCAAAGCGCAGGCCGGCAATGCCGACATACCGTTCCCACCCGAAAGTCGTCCCCGCCTCAATCGAAGCGCGCAGGACATGGTGGGGAAGGAGATCATCCTTATAGGCCTGCGGCTGCGCGTCGAAATGCGCCCAGCTCGGCATGGAGACGACGTCGGCGCCGATGCCCTGCTCTTCCAACAGGGCGGCGGTGGCGACGGCGATCTCGACTTCGGAGCCGGTGGCGACCAGCACCACCTTGCGATCGCCCTTAGCGGCGCGCAGGCGATAGGCGCCCTTGGCGGAGAGATTTTCGCTCTTCTCGGTGCGAAGCTGCGGCAGGTTCTGGCGGGTCAGCGCCAGCACCGACGGGCCGGTCGCATCCTTCAAGGCAAGTTCCCAGCACTCCGCCGTCTCGACGATGTCCGCCGGACGATAGACGTCGAGATTGGGGATCATGCGCAGCGACATGACATGCTCGATCGGCTGGTGGGTCGGGCCGTCCTCGCCCAGACCGATGGAGTCATGGGTCAGCACATGGATGGCGCGGATCTGCTGGAGCGCGGCCAGGCGGATGCCGCCGCGCATATAGTCGGAAAAGACCAGGAAAGTGCCGCCATAGGGAATGACGCCACCATGCAGCGCCATGCCGTTCATCGCGCAGGCCATGCCGAATTCGCGAATGCCGTAATAGACATAGCGGCCCGAATAATCGTCCCTGGTCAGCGGTCCGGTCGACTTGGTCTTGGTGTTGTTGGAGCCGGTGAGGTCCGCCGAGCCGCCCAGCGTTTCGGGCAGCAGGTCGTTGATCGCGCCCAGCGCCAGTTCGCTCGCCCTGCGGGTCGCGACCTTCTGCGGATTGGCGATCAGCGTGTCGATATAGGCGTCGAGCGAGAAATCGGCGGGCAGTTCACCAGCCATGCGCCGCTCGAACTCCGCCTTCTGCCCGTTGCTGCCCAGGCGATCGGCCCAAGTCGCATGCGCATCCGCACCCTTCGCGCCAATGGCCTGCCAGGCGGCGGCGATATCCTCGGGAATGACGAAAGGCTCAGCCGTCCAGCCAAGGAACTCGCGGGCCGCAGCGACTTCCGCCTCGCCCAGGGCCGAACCATGAACGCCCGAAGTGCCCGCCTTGTTGGGCGCGCCATAGCCGATCTTGGTGGCGCAGGCGACCAGCGACGGACGCGGATCGGCCAGCGCTTCATCGATGGCGCGGCGCACATCGGCCACGTCATGCCCGTCGCAGGACACGACATGCCAGCCGGTCGCGGCGTAACGAGCCCGTACATCCTCACTGCTCGACAGGTCGATCGAGCCGTCGATGGTGATCTTGTTATCGTCCCACAGCACGATCAGGCGGCCCAGGTTCAGATGCCCCGCCAGACCGATCGCTTCATGGTTGATGCCTTCCATCAGGCAGCCGTCGCCGGCCAACACCCAGGTCCGGTGATCGACGATCTCGTCCCCGAACTGCGCATTCAGATGCCGTTCGGCAATCGCCATGCCGACCGCAGTGGCAAGGCCGGAACCCAGCGGCCCGGTGGTCGCCTCGACGCCCGCTAGTTCGAAATTCTCAGGATGCCCGGCGCAGGGGCTGCTGAGCTGACGAAAGTTCGCGATGTCCTCGATCGTCGGCTTGGCATAGCCGGTCAGGTGCAGCAGCGAGTAGATCAGCATCGACCCATGGCCCGCCGACAGCACGAAACGGTCGCGATCGGCCCATTTCGGCGCCTTCGGATCGAACTTCAGATAATCCTTGAACAGCACGGTCGCGACATCCGCCATGCCCATCGGCATGCCCGGATGGCCGCTGTTGGCGGCCTGCACCGCGTCCATGGAGAGCGCCCGAATGGCGTTGGCGAGGGACTTTTCGGAAACGGTCATCGAAGCGGCGTCTTTCCTGGCTTTTCAACCGGCCCCCTGTTCAGGCCGTCGAGTCGAGTTTGCGCTCCCTTTGTCGACTCAGGGACAAGGCGTCAACCACGGGCGGCCCCCTGGGTACGCCAAGCCGCCGAATGACTGCTTTTGCGCGGCGAAAACTTTGTCTATGCGTGAGAACATGGCAAGCGACCGCATGATGCAGGCGATCCGCACGCTGGAGCGCGCGATCGACCAGCTCGAACAGGATGTGAACGGCTTTTCGTCGGCCGCCTCCTTTGAAACCTCCTCCGGCGTTGATACTGCGGCTGCCCGAGCGGCGCTGCAATCGCTGGACAGTCTCATCACCGAATTGAAGGGGCAGGCCGGTGGCTGAAACCACATTGCACATCGCCGGACGCGTCTATGACATACGCTGCCGCGACGGCGAGGAAGCGCATCTGGCGCATCTCGCCAACCTGATCGAACGCAAGGCCCGCCTTGCCCAGCAGAACACGCCGGGCCTGACCGAAGTGCGCACCCTGCTGTTTGCCGCGCTTTTCCTGGCGGACGAACTCAACGACCTGAAGCGCGAGGCCATCGGCCGCCAGCAGACCCTGGCGCTGGAGCCGGAGGACGAACCCGCCGTCCGCGCGCTCGAATCCCTCGCCGCCCGCATAGAAAAGCTGCGGGAAAGGCTTGTCGCAGCCGCGCCCGAAGCCTAGATAGGAAGGTGACGGGTACTGCGCGGTACGAGCTTTAGCGAACATCCCTGAGGCGATAATCACATCCACGGGGGCTGTCCCTGGGCGGGTTCCGGCCCGATCTACATGGTTCCCACCTGACGTTGAGGCGTCAGAGGATCTTCCAGCAAACGGCCGAGGCGGTCCCGTCACCCTCCTCCCTCCAAGCCCCATTTCCCCGACCTAAGGCCCCAAGATGAGCGACGACACCGAAAAGGCGACCCTGCGCGCGATCGCCCGGGAAAGGCGGCGCGCTTTCGTGGCCTCGCTCGATCCGCTGGCGCACCGGCTGGCGTTCAAGGTGATCCCCTCCCCCCTCGCCCGGCGGCTGGCCGATGCGCAAGTCGTGGCTCTTTATATGGGGCTGGATGACGAAGCCCCGGCCCAGCGGCTGGCCGCGCCCCTGCAAGCCCTGGGCAAGACGCTGGCCCTGCCCCGCGTCATCGATCGCCTGGGCAGCATGGATTTCCTGAGTTGGCGCCCGGAGGATCAGCTCTTCCCCGGCCTGTTCGGCACCAGCCACCCGCAAGCCGCGGGTGATCCGGTGGTTCCCGACGTCATCATCGCCCCGCTGATCGGCTTTGACCGGGCGATGAACCGGCTGGGGCAAGGCGGCGGCTATTATGACCGCATTTTCGCGCGTTATCCCGATGCCCTGCGCATAGGCCTCGCCTGGTCGGTGCAGGAACATGACGCCCTGCCCGCCGATCCGTGGGACTTGCCATTGCACCTGATCCTGACCGAAATCGAACTGATCGAAGGCAAAGAAGCATGAGCATCGATCCCCGGCACGTCTACAAGCCGAGTTGGCGCAAACCGGCGGGCATGTTCATCATCCTGGGGCTGATCGCGCTCTGGGCGGTGCTGGTCGGCAGCCTGTCCGGCATGATCGGGCAGTTGCCGATGATCGTGCAGGTGCCGGTTTATATTTTCCTCGGCCTGATCTGGATTTGGGTCCTGCCGCTGCGGCGCCTGCTGGCCTGGATGGAGACAGGGCGCTGGCGAGGTTTTTAAGGCTTCCCTTACCATCTTCATCGTCATCCCAGCGAAAGCAGGGATCTCGTGAGGCTAGATCGTGCCATCTCGACGGAGATGCCAGCTTTCGCTGGCATGACGAAAATGGGGAAAGCTGGCTCCAGCCAAACTCGATCCGAAGAGAATGGCGCGAGTGACGGGGCTCGAACCCGCGACCTCCGGCGTGACAGGCCGGCGCTCTAACCAACTGAGCTACACCCGCGCAGGGCGGCATCTTGGCGCGGCCTCATGAAGCCACCAGACGATGCTGATCTGAAAAACCATCCACTTGCCCCTAAGGAAAGTGGCGCGAGTGACGGGGCTCGAACCCGCGACCTCCGGCGTGACAGGCCGGCGCTCTAACCAACTGAGCTACACCCGCGTTCGGTGTGGGCGGGCATCTATGCGGCCCCGTTCCCCCTGTCAACTGCCTGCAACATCAGTTTCACGGCTTTCGTCATTTTCTTTGCGCGGGGACACTGTCAGCGTGCCGCGCTCGAACAGGAAACCGGCAATATCGGGCGTTCCGGCCGCCGAAACGACGGTCTGGATGATGATCAGAAGCGGCACGCCCAACAAAGCCCCCGGCGTCCCCCACACCCAGCCCCAGAAGGTCAGCGACACCAGAATCAGCAGCGGATTCATGGTGAGCCGCCGCCCGAGAATCGTCGGCGTCACGAAATTGGCCTCCACCAGATGAAAGCCGATCTGGAGCGCGGCGGGCAACAGCGCCTTCCACACATCGTCGAACACCATCAGGCCGCCGAGCGCCAGCAGCACAGCGACCAGCATCGGCCCGAAATAGGGCACGAAATTCAGCAGCGCGACGATCCCGCCCCACATCAGCGGCGACGGCATGCCGATCAGCCAAAGCGCAAAGGCGACCGCCAGCCCCAGGCACAGATTGATCGTCGCGATGGTCAGCACATAGGCGGAGGTCGCATCCACGACATTCTGGATCACCCGCGCCACCGCCATGGCGCCGTCGAAACTCTCCCGGCTGTTGATCGTCCGCCGCCGCAGCTTCGTCCAACCGGCCAGGAAAAAATAGATGATGAGCATCGCGAACACCATCTGGATGATGGCCGAAGGCGCAGAGGTCGCGGCAAATTGCAGCAGCGACCGGGGTGCATCCACTGCCGCCGTCTGCGCCGCCGCCACCGGCCCGGTCGCCAGCATCCGCACCGTTTCATCCACGAAGCGCTGAAGCTGCGAATAAAAGTCGATCAGCGGCGCCAGATTATTCTGAATCTTGGGCAGGCGCTCAGGCAAGAGGCGAAACCAGTCCGCCGCCGGCACGATGATCAGCACCAAGGCCGTATTCGCCACAATGAGGAAGGCTATTACCGCCGTCAGCGCCGCAAGGGCCGATGGCACCCGCCGCCGCTCCATCCACTCCAGAAAGGGCACCAGCGCGATCGCGATCACCAGCGCGGCGGTCAGCGGCAGAAAAAACTCCGCCCCCTCGCGCAAGGCGAAGGGCATGGCCAGGACCAGCCCGATTCCCGTCGTCAGCGCGATCGACGCCAACAGCCGGTCCCGCCGTCTGTTGATCTCCTGCTGTTCCTGAGGTGTCACCCGTGAAATATCCCCGCGCCGCCGTCCTTATGTCACCGGCGGCCCCAGCCCCTCTATTTAGGCCCGTCCATTTGCGCCCGTCAATTTACATCAGCGAAACAGGCAGATAGCAAGGGAAACAAGGTTTTAACCAAATCTTCGGCACTTGGCTGCCACATTCGGCCCACAAAGAGACGGGGGATTGGCATGAAATCGGTGGGGTGGCTCATCGCTTTGGCCTGTATCGGCGCGCCGCAAATGGCCCAGAGCCGACAGGATATCCGGCAGGGAATCAGGCTGGACACGCAAATGTTCGTCGAGCGGGTGAGCACCGACATCAACGGCCGCGCCCGCCGCATCCTGCAAAGCGCCGACCGTGCCGGATCAGGCGACCAACTGATATTGGTGGTCAACTGGCGCAACGAAGGCAGCCGTCCCGTCCGCAACCTGGCCGTCACCAACGCCGTTCCACGCGGCGCCCAGCTCGACCTTAGCAATCCCGCGATGCAGGTTTCGGTCGACGGCGGCGCCCATTGGGGCCGCCTCACCGATTTCTGGCTGCCGACCGCGCTGGGCGGCACCCGCCGCGCTATCCCCGCCGACATCACCCATGTCCGCTGGACCGTGCCCGACGAGATCACGCCCGGCGAGAGCGGCCGCCTCAGCTACCGCGCCACGGTTCGTTAAGGCATGCAGGAATTTGGCCGGAATTGGCCAATGCAAGCCATTAAGTGATACGTGTTCCTGCGAAGGCAGGAACCCAGTTCCGCCGCTTGTGGATCATCGCACCATAAGAACTGGGCTCCTGCCTTCGCAGGAGCACGATGCGCTTCAAGAAAAGCATTACGAAGCAGACCGTCCGCTTCCCACCCAAAGCGTGCCTAAACCAATTCCAATATCCTAGTCCGCAAACAGCAGGACCGGCGTTTCCAGCAGCTTCCGCACCGCCTGAACGAAGCTCGCCGCGTCCCAACCATCCACCACGCGATGGTCGCAACTGATCGACAGATTCATGAGCTTGGCGGGCACCACTTCCTTGCCCCGGAACACCGGCCGCTCGATGATGCGATTGGGTCCGATGATCGCGACTTCCGGCCGGTTGATGACCGGCGTCGTCGCCACCCCGCCCAGCGGCCCCAGCGATGTCAGCGTCAGCGTAGAGCCGGACAACTCCTCCGACTTCGCCTTGCCCGTCCGCGCCGCGTCGGCCAGCCGCCTGATCTCCGCCGCAAGCTGCCAGACATTGCGGTCCTGCGCGTCCCGGATCACCGGCACCATCAGCCCCGCATCGGTCTGCGTCGCAATGCCCATATGCACGGAGCCATAGCGCGTGACCACGCCCGCCTCATCGTCATAGCGAGCGTTGAGCATCGGAAATTCCGGCAACGCCCGGCAAATCGCCGCGATCAGCAGCGGCAGCATGGTGAGCTTGGGCCGCTCCCCACGATTGGCGTTCAACTGCTCGCGGGTTTCCTCCAGCGCGGTGACGTCGATTTCCTCGACATAGGAGAAATGCGGGATGGCTCGCTTGGAGGCGGCCATATTCTCGGCAATGCGACGGCGCAGGCCGATGACCTTGACCTCCTCATCGGCGCGCTTGGTCGACCGCCCCGCAGGCCGATAGCCCTGCCCCGAACCATAGAGCAGGAAGGCGTCGAGGTCGGAATGCCGGATATGATCGCCGCTCGGCTTCACCTGGCTCAGATCGATCCCCAATTCCTTCGCCCGAGCCCGAACGGCGGGGGAAGCGAGAACTTCCGTCTTAATAGCCCCCTTCTCCATCGGGGAGGGCGTCGGCACTGTCGGCTTTGCTTCTGTAATAACAGGAGCGGGTTCGCTTGACTCGTCGCCCTTCCCCGATCCCTCCACATTGGGTAGGGGTGCTGGCGCGGGAGCCGCTTCCTCGGCCTTGGAAGAAGCCTCACCCTCCCCCTCCGTCTCAATCTCCACCAGCATCGACCCGATGGCGATCTGCTGCCCCGGCTCGCCCGCCAGCCGGACCACCGTGCCCGCGACCGGACTTTCCATCTCCACCGTCGCCTTGTCGGTCATCATGTCGGCTATCGGCTGGTCTTCCTCGACGCGGTCACCGACCTTCACATGCCAGCCGACGATCTCCGCTTCCGCGATGCCCTCACCGATGTCCGGCAACTTGAATGTAAAAAGCGCCATGACAGCCCCTCAATCCTTCAAAATCTTGTTGATGGCTTCGCGAATGCGCACCGGCCCCGGAAAATAAGCCCATTCCAGACTATGCGGATAAGGCGTGTCGAAGCCGGTCACGCGCTCGATCGGCGCTTCGAGATGGTAGAAGCAGCGCTCCTGCACCTGCGCCATCAATTCCGCGCCAAAGCCGCTGGTCCGCGTCGCCTCATGCACGATCAGGCAGCGCCCGGTCTTGCGCACCGACTGTTCGATCGCCTCAATGTCCAACGGCACCAGCGTCCGCAGATCGAGGATTTCCGCATCCACGCCCATTTCGGCCACGGTGTTCTCCACCACATGCACCATCGTACCATAGCAGAGCACGGTCAGCGCCTCGCCCGCCCGCGTCACCCGCGCTTCGCCCAGCGGCACGCGATAATAGCCGGTCGGCACCTGAGCCTGCTCATGCCCCGCCCAGCTCTTCGCGGGCGTATCATAATGCCCGTCGAACGGCCCGTTATAGATGCGCTTGGGTTCGAAGAAGATGGTGGGATCATTATCCTCGATCGCCGCGATCAGCAGCCCCTTGGCATCATAGGGCGTCGAGGGGATGACCGTCTTCACCCCCGACACATGGGTGAAAATGCCCTCGGGCGACTGGCTGTGCGTCTGCCCGCCGAAAATCCCGCCGCCAAAGGGCGACCGCACGGTCATGGGCGAGATGAACTCCCCCGCCGAGCGATAGCGCAACCGAGCCGCCTCCGACACCAACTGGTCCAGCGCCGGATAGATATAGTCGGCAAACTGGATCTCCGGCACCGGCCGCAGCCCATAGGCGCCCATGCCCACCGCCACGCCGATGATCCCGCACTCCGTGATCGGCGTGTCGAACACCCGGTGATTGCCATATTTCTGCTGCAACCCCGCCGTCGCGCGGAAGACGCCGCCGAAATAGCCGACATCCTCGCCCATCACGACCACATCCGGGTCACGGCCCATCATCACGTCCAGCGCGCTATTGATCGCCTGGATCATGTTCATCTGCACGATTTCGCTGCGTGCCTCCGTCACGGTGTCGCTCACAGCCCAGCCGCCTTCCATTCGTCCAGCATCTTCTGCTGCTGCTCTTTAAGGTGCCAGGGCATCTCTTCGAACACATCCTCGAACATCGATTCCATCGGATGGTGGAGGCCATGGCCAAGGATGCCGTTCTTCTCGGCTTCCCGCGCCGCGTCGCGGACCATTTCGGCCAGCTCCTTGTCCATCGCCGCGTGGCGTTCCTCGTCCCAGATGCCAAGGCCGATGCAATGCTTCTTCAAGCGCGCGATCGGATCGCCCAACGGCCAATGGCTCGCTTCATCGGCGGAGCGATAGGCGCTGGGATCGTCCGACGTGCTGTGCCCCTCAACCCGATAGGTGAAATGCTCGATCAGCGTCGGCCCGGCATTAGCCCGCGCCCGGTCGGCAGCCCAGCGCGTCGCGGCATAGACCGCCAGCGCATCATTGCCATCGACCCGCAGCCCCGCGATCCCATAGCCGATGGCCCGCGCCGCGAAGGTCGTCGCTTCCGCTCCCGCAAAGCCCGAAAAGCTGCTGATAGCCCACTGGTTATTCACGACGTTCATGATGACGGGCGCCCGATAGACGCTGGCGAAAGTACAGGCCGAATGGAAGTCGCCCTCCGCCGTCGATCCCTCGCCGCACCAGGTCGCCGCGATCCGCGTATCCCCCCGCGCTGCGCTGGCCATCGCCCAGCCCACCGCCTGCGGATATTGCGTCGTCAAGTTGCCGGAGATCGAGAAGAATCCCGCCTCCCGCGCCGAATACATGATCGGGAGCTGGCGCCCCTTCAATCGGTCGCCCTTGTTCGAATAGATCTGGTTCATCATGTCGATGATCGGCCAGCCCCGCGCGATCAATATGCCCTGCTGGCGATAGCTGGGGAAGCACATGTCGTCGCTCGCCAAAGCCAGCGCCGCGCCGATCGACACCGCCTCCTCGCCCGTCGACTTCATATAGAAGCTGGTCTTGCCCTGGCGCTGCGCCCGGAACATGCGTCCATCGAAAGCCCGCGTCAGCGCCATCGCACGCAGCATCTTCAGCAGCGTCTCGGCGGGCAGCTTCGGATCCCAGGGGCCGACCGCCGCACCATTTTCATCGAGCACCCGCACCAGCCCATAGGCCAGTTCCCGCATCTCGCCCGGCTGTGCGACCTCATCAGGCCGCGCCTGAGCGCCCGCTGGCGGAATGTCGAAATCGCTGAAATCGGCGGTGTCGCCCGGCCGGAATTTCGGTTCCGGCACATGCAGACGGAGCGGAGGCAGATTGCGCCCCGATCCAAGCGCCGCCCCATCCCTTCCAGCGTCCGAATCGATCCGGTCGCTCATCCTGCCTCCTCTTGTGCATTGCAATAATATTGCTCTGTGCAATTATTATATTACAACGCCCGCAAAGGCAAGCCTTACTGACCCATTTCGTCGCAGATCGGTCCTCGCCGCTAGACGGCGACCGGCGCGGCGATGTGCCTTTGCGGTGCGTAATCAATCACCTCGAAATCTTCGATCCGATAATCGAAAATGGATGAAGGCCGCCGATTGATCCGCAATTTGGGTGCGCCGGATGGATTTCGGCTGATCTGTTCCTCCACCAGCTCGGCATGGTTGAGGTAGAGATGCACGTCCCCGCCCTGCCAGACGACCTCACCCGGCTCCAGATCGCATTGCTGCGCCAACATCCGCGTGATCATCGACAGACCGAAGATATTGAAGGCGAAGCCCAGCCCCAGGTCGCAGCTCCGCTGGAACAGCAGCCCATTGAGCCGCCCATCCGCTACCTGGAACTGATAGGTCATATGGCAGGGCGGCAGCGCCATGCGCGACACCTCATCCACATTCCAGCCTGTGAACAGCAGCCGCCGCGACCCCGGATTGGATCGAATCCCCTCGACCAGATCGGCTATCTGGTTGTGCCCCTGCGCCGCCCGCCGGTAGAGGCCATCCCCCACCTCCTCATAGCGCGGCCAGTTCACCCACTGCGCGCCATAGACCGGCCCCAGATCGCCCCAGCGCGCCGCGAACGCGGCATCCTCGACGATCCGCGCTTCGAAGGCATCGCGATCGATCTGCTCGCCCGTCGCGCGCCGATAGGCATCCAGCGGCCAATCGGTCCAGATATGCACGCCCTGCCGCACCAGCTCGCGAATATTGGTGTCGCCGGTCAGGAACCACAGCATCTCCCGCGCCGCGACCTTCCAATAGACGCGCTTGGTGGTCAGCAGCGGCACTGCGTCATCCGCCAGAGGGAATCGCATCGTCGCGCCCAGAACAGACCGCGTTCCCACGCCGGTCCGGTCGATCCGTTCACCGCCATGCAGCCAGATCCGCCGCATCAGGTCCAGATATTGCTGCTCATAATGCGGCTCGGACAAGGAAGGCAGGCTGGTCAAAGCGGGCACTCTCATGATTTCTGGCATAGCTTTAGCCATGATTCTGACGATAGCATCGTCATGTAGCCCAGCCGACCGCCCGCGCCAAATGCTGCGAAACGGATCGGATTATGCGCCGCTCTCTCCAAAAGGGACCAGCCTTCCCCTACCGTAAATGCGTCACACGAGCATCCTGTGACGAATGCGCGATCCCGCTTCCCTCAATCTGCTCATCCTCGATGACGAATGGCGCCCGCTCCACCGGCTGCGCGCGGACCAGGACTGGCGCCGTACCGTGGATACGCTGCTCCAATGGGACAGCCACTGGTTGGCCATCGAACAGCAGCGCCCCGACAGCCCCCTTCCCCACTGGACGGACATCCGCCTGACGCGAACCCTGTCGAAACGCCTTCGCCCCATGGAAATCGGGCTGGCGGATCATGTGATTCACGGCGGCCAGAGCCGTTTCAGCTTCCGCGAGGCGGGGCTTTTATGAGCCGCCCAAAAAAAACGCCTTCCGCCGCTTGCCAGCCGGAAAAGCCGCCTCTATAGGCTGCGACCTGCCCAGCGGGACCGCCTCGAAACGGACCTGCTATCGGTCGGGGAGTAGCTCAGCCTGGTAGAGCACTGTCTTCGGGAGGCAGGGGCCGGAGGTTCGAATCCTCTCTCCCCGACCATTATACTTGTCGGAAATCCTAAGCTATTTCACGGCATCCTGCTTCCATGGCAAAATCCATGAAAAATCCGACATCCACGGTCGAAATGGACGAATTCGATCGCAAGATCATCGCCGCCCTGATCGAGGATGGCCGCATGACCGTCACCGATCTCGCCCAGACGGTGGGCCTTTCCAAGACCCCTTGTCAGGTCCGCCTGCGCCGGCTGATCGAAACGGGCGTGATCCGCGGATTTCGCGCCATCGTCGATCCGGCGAAGCTTGGCATGGATCATGTCGCCTTTGCCGAGGTGAAACTGTCCGACACGCGGGAAAAGGCGCTCGATGAGTTCAACGCCGCCGTCCGCCGCATTCCCGAAGTCGAGGAATGCCATATGATCGCCAGCAGCTTCGACTATCTGCTGAAGGTCAGGACGGCCGACATCCGCCGCTATCGCGCGGTGCTGGGGGAGAAGATCTCCAGCCTGCCACATGTCGCCAGCACCTCCACCTATGTCGCGATGGAAACCGTGCTGGACGCCAGCGGCCATCCCCGGAGCAAGAGCCGCACCTGACTCGGGGCGGAAGCATATAGAGGGGGAGGATTAAAAGGGCGCGTTCCCGCGCCCTTTCAGCGTGTCCTTATCTCACCCTGATCCTATTCCCCGAACACCCGGCGGAAGATCGTATCGACCTGACGGAAGTGGTAATCGAGGTTGAACTTCTCCTCGATCTGCTCAGCGGTCAGCGCCGCCGCCACATCCAGATCGGCCTTCAGCAATTCCATCAGCGAAAGCTGGCCATCCGATTCCCACACCTTCATCGCATTGCGCTGGACATAGCGGTAGCTGTCCTCCCGCGACACGCCCGCCTGGGTCAGCGCCAGCAGCACGCGCTGCGAGTGCACGAGGCCACCCATCTTGTCGAGATTCTTCATCATCCGCTCAGGATAGACGAGCAGCTTGTCGATGACGCCGGTCAGGCGGCCCAGCGCGAAATCGAGCGTGATGGTCGCATCCGGCCCGATATAGCGTTCGACCGACGAGTGGCTGATGTCGCGCTCATGCCACAGAGCGACATTCTCCATCGCTGGCAGGGCATAGCTGCGCACCATGCGGGCCAGACCGGTGAGATTCTCGGTCAGCACCGGATTGCGCTTGTGCGGCATGGCCGAGCTGCCCTTCTGGCCGGGCGAGAAATATTCCTCAGCCTCCAATACCTCGGTGCGCTGGAGGTGACGAACCTCGACGGCGAGGCGCTCGATGGACGAGGCGATGACGCCCAGCGTCGCGAAGAACATGGCGTGACGGTCACGCGGGATGACCTGCGTGGAAACCGGTTCGATGGCGAGGCCCAGCTTCTCCGCGACATGCTCCTCGACGCGGGGGTCGATATTGGCGAAGGTGCCGACCGCGCCGGAAATAGCGCAGGTGGCGACTTCCTCACGCGCAGCGACCAGACGGGCGCGACAGCGGCTGAACTCGGCATAGGCTTCGGCCATTTTCAGGCCGAAGGTCACCGGCTCGGCATGGATGCCATGGCTGCGGCCGATGGTCGGGGTCAGCTTATGCTCATAGGCGCGGCGCTTGACGACCTCCAGCAGCTTGTCGAGATCATCGATCAGGATATCGGCGGCGCGGGTGAGCTGCACGGCAAGGCAGGTGTCCAGCACGTCGCTCGACGTCATGCCCTGATGCATGAAGCGGGCTTCGTCGCCCACCTGTTCGGCCACCCAGGTCAGGAAAGCGATCACGTCATGCTTGGTGACGGCCTCGATCGCGTCGATGGCGGGCACGTCGATGGCGGGGTTGGTCGCCCACCAGTCCCACAGCGCCTTGGCGGCGGACTCGGGCACCACGCCCAGCTCACCCAGCTTTTCGGTCGCATGCGCCTCTATCTCGAACCAGATTTTGAAGCGGGCTTCCGGTTCCCAGAGGGCGGTCATTTGCGGGCGGGCGTAACGGGGGACCATCGGGCGAATCCTGCGTGCATGAGTTGAAAGTCGCTGCGCCGCCTAGCAGCACCGCCTTTCCGGGGCAAATCGGACAGCCAAGGAACGCGGAGCGACGCGCTTTTCCGTGCTTCGTCCCATTAATCGCAGCATCAGGCGGCGAATCGAGCCGAATCGGCAGGTGAATGGAGCATCGTGAATAAAAGTTCAGGAACTCCATGTTTTATTTGGCTATTGTGACATGCGAAATTCGGACGGCCAGACCTGGAGCATAGGATGATCCGCGCATTTCTTTTGGCGAGTGCCTTTTTCGTAGCGACGCCCGCGCTGGCGCAGGCCGGTGCCGTGCCGCAGGAGGCCGCGCCCGCGCAGCAGGGCAATCAGGCGCAGCCCGCCACATCCGGCGATGCGGTCGCCTCGATCGTGGACACGGAATTTCCGGCCTATGACCAGAATCATGACGGCCAGCTCGACAAGTCCGAATTTTCGCGCTGGATGGTGGCGCTCAAGGATCAGGAACTGAAGGCCACCGGAAAATCGCTTGCGCCAGCCGAGGTCACGGCCTGGGCCGATGGCGCTTTCGTCACGGCCGATGCGGACAAGAGCACGAGCATCAGCAAGCCGGAACTGATCGCCTATCTGAGCGGCGGCGCCGGATAGGAGAAATTCCCCGTCCCGAGGCGGGGGTAGAGCCCAAAACGGGTCGCATCATGAGGCGGTATGGAGCGAAGGCCATGCCGCCTCTTTTTTGCGCCGTAGGGAAGTCAGCCGCGCTTCTTGTTCGCGTAGAGCAAAGCCGCGACGATCGCGGCGGAGCCGATGCCGACGGCGGTGCCCATCCAGACGGCCTTGCCCGCCGACTTGCGCGCGGCGGTGGCCATATCGGTCTTGTCGGCGGTGGAGGAGACGGGGGTTGCGGCGCCGCTTTCGGGCGCTTCTTCGATCGGCTTCGTCATGGTGATTCCCGATATGCAACAAAGCATGATCGCAGAAAAGGCGGATGCGGCGAAAATATTGGATCTAAAAAATCCTCCCTGCGCGCAGCATGGGCTGAATCCCCACGCGCCCGCGCCCTAATGCGCTGGCAGGGGCTGATGCGCTTCACCCCAGCCGCGAAGGTCGCGCGAAGAGGCCCGCTCCAGCAATATGGCGGCATCCTTCACCGTGAAATGCGCGGCGCTGTCGATATCGTCCAACTCCTCCCAACTGACCGGCGCGGCGACGGAGGCCTTTTCGCGGGCTCGCACAACATAGGGCAGCACGGCCGTCGCGCCGCGCTGGTTGCGCAGCCAGTCGATGAAGATGCGGCCTTTGCGCTTCGCCTTGCTCATGGTCGCCGTGAAGCGATCCGCTTCCGAAGCGGCCAGCGCGCGGGCAAAACGGTCGGCAAAATCCTTGACCTGCGGCCATTTCGCCTGCGGCGTCAGCGGCACGACGACATGAATGCCCTTGCCGCCCGAGAGCATGGCAAAGCTGGTGAGCCCCAAATCCTCCAGTGCCCGCCGGATATCGCGAGCGGCCTTTTTGACATCCCCGAAATCCAGCCCTTCATCCGGATCGAGATCGAAGATCATGCGGTCGGGCCGCTCGACATCCGCGACGCTGGAACCCCAGCCGTGAAATTCGATCGCCCCCATCTGAACGCAGGCAAGAAGTCCGTCGCTATCTTCTACATAGAGATAATCTTCCTCATTCCCCGCTTTCTCGCGGATCGCGACATGCTTCACATGATCACCGAAACTGCCGCTGTCATGTTTCTGGAAGAAGCATTTCTTCGCCCGCCCCTGCGGACAGCGGACCAGGCTGATCGGACGGTGCGCGATCCAGGGCAGCATTGCCGCACCCATGGCGGCATAATAGTCGGCAAGCTCGCCCTTGGTGACCTTCGCCTCCGGAAAGATCAGGCGGTCGGGATGGCTGATCGTGACATCACTGCGGGTTTCGGGCGTCGGCATGGCTTTCTCGCGTTGAACATCGCTGGCCGCCTTGTCCTCGCGCAAGCCGAGGAAGCTGGCATGGCGGACGATATTCTCCGCCGTGAACTCGGCAAAGGCGATTTCAGCGACCAGATCGGGGCGGACCCATTGCGCGCCACGGCTTTCGCTGCGGGGCACAGCCAGCGCGGCGGTCTTGCGCCCCCGCCTGCGCAGGGCAGCGATCAGCCCTTCGCTATTGGCGGCGTTGAAGCCCGTGCCGACCTTGCCCGCATAGACCAGTCCTTCCCCTTCCCGCTGCCCGAGCAGCAAGTTGCGGATGGCGCGCCCGCTGGCGCTGCTGGGCGTCCAGCCGATGATGACGAATTCCTGGCGGCGGGTGCATTTGACCTTGAGCCAGTTCTTCGTGCGGGCGCCGCGATAGGAAGCGTCGGCGCGCTTGGAGACTATCCCCTCCTGCCCTGCCCCGCACATGGCCTGGAACAGCCTTTCCCCTGCGCCGACGACATGATCTCCGACATGGACATGCGCCGAGCCGTCCCCCAGCAAAGCGGCCAGCTTTTCCTTGCGCGCGATATTGGGCAGCGAGGTCAAATCCTGTCCGTCGAGCTGGAGCAGGTCGAAGGCGAAAAGGTGGAGCGCCGCCTTGGCCTCCCCCTTCAACATCTGCTGAAGGGTAGAGAAGTCCGGGTTTCCGTCGCTGTCGAGCGCGACGATCTCCCCGTCGATCAATGCAGCGGGAAGATCCATGGCCGCGACTTCGCCCGCAAGAGCCGCGAAACGCTCCGTCCAGTCGAGACCTGTGCGGGTGAAGATCTTGACCTTCTCCCCCGCCACGGAGAGCATGCAGCGATAGCCGTCATATTTGATCTCATGCATCCAGCCATTGCCAGTGGGAACGGCATCGACCAACGTCGCGAGTTGCGGCGGCTGGAAAGCGGGCGCGGGGCGCGTCCTGGCCTTGTCTGGCGGCTTGACCGGGGTTGCGCGAACGGCTTGTTTCATCGCCGCGTCAAAGGCTTTTCCCTTCTTGCCCTTCAGGGATATGGCCGGCGCGTCGGTCGCGATTTCGCCCATGGTCCGGCCGCTCCTGATGCTCGTCAGTTCGCGGGCGGTCAGGTCTTCCGCGCTGCCGGCATAGCCATCCTCGATCTTGCGCAGCAGCCAATTCTCCCCTTTCTCCCTGCCGCGGGGTTTCAGCCGGATCAGCAGCCATTCGCCGCGCATCCTCTGCCCATGCAGGATGAAGTGGAGATGGCCCTTCTCCAGATCATGCACGCTCTTGCCGGGGACGGGTTCCCACGTCCCTTCGTCCCAGAGCATCACGGTGCCGCCGCCATATTCGCCCTTGGGAATCGTGCCTTCGAACGTCGCATAGGACAGCGGATGATCCTCCGTGCGGACGGCGAGGCGCTTGTCTTCCGGATCGAGGCTGGGACAGCGAGTCACTGCCCAACTCTTGAGGACTCCATCCATTTCCAGGCGAAAGTCGTAATGCAGGCGGGTCGCGTCATGCTTCTGCACGATGAAGCTGTTGCCGTGGCTGCGGCCGCGCTTGCCCGACGGCTCCTTCGTGCGGGTGAAATCGCGCTTGCGGTTATAGGTGCTGAGCGGGTCGACCTCAGCCATGGATCAGGCCCGTTTGCGGGTAGTCGGCTTGGCGGGCGCCTTCCGCGCTGAGGTCTTGGCGGCGGGCGTTTTGGGGGGAGCGCCTGTATCGACCGATTTCTTGAGCGCCGCCATCAGATCGATCACATTGCTGCCGCGCCGGGCCGGAGCCTCTTCCGCGTCCTCGATGATGCGGCGGCCCTTCGACTTTTTCTTCTTCTCGATCAGCCGTTCCAGCGCATCGACATAGCGGTCGTGGAAGCTGTCGGGCTTGAAGGGCGCGGTCTTCTTCTCGATCAGCGTTTCGGCCAGGTCGAGCAATTCGGCGTCCGGCTTCACATCTTCAATGTCGCGAAAATAGCCTTGGGCGCGGTTGACCTCATCGGCATAGCGCAGCGTTTCGAGCACCATGCCCCGGCCGCAGGGCTTTAGCGACACGATATATTCGCGGCCCCGCATGGCGAGCTGGCCAAGGCCCACCTTCCTCGTCCGCCGCAGCGCTTCCCGCAGGACGATGAAGGCTTCCTCCGCCAGATCGTCGGCGGGGACGACATAATAGGGCCGCTCATAATAGAGGACGTCGATCTCGGCCGCATCGACGAACTGGGTGAGTTCGAGCGTCTTCTTGCTCTCCAGCTTCACCGCCTCGATCTCGTCGGGTTGCAGCAGGACATAGTCGCCCTTCGACACCTCATAGCCCTTGACGATGTCCTCGGGTTTGACCGGCCCCAGGCCGGGGACTGTCTTTTCGTAGCGGACCCGCTTGCCGCTGGGCTGATGGATCTGGTGAAAGGCGATCTGCGCACCGGATTTGGTGGCGGCGTAGATCTCCACGGGGATGGACACCAGCGCCAGACGGATCTGGCCCTGCCAATATGCGCGCGCGGCCATGGCGTGCTGCCTCCTTTGCCAGGACGAAATGCGCGGGGTGCGGCGCGGGTTCCGAAGAGCGGCGGCGGAGACGGCGCGGGCAGGAAAAAGGCGCCTTTCCGCGCATCGCGGCCGGTACATCCGACGAAGCGCTTCCGAAGCGCGATAAAATCGCCTAAGCTGCATCGTTCAGCAGCTATAGGAGCGTTGATGCAATTTCTGCGGACTGCCTTCTGGGTCGTCATCGCCGTCGCCCTGGCGTTATTCTGCGTGGCAAACTATACTCGCGTGGAAGTCAATCTGTGGGGCGACCTGGTCATGGAAACCAAGCTCCCAGTCCTGTTGATCGGCGCCTATCTGTTGGGGGCGCTGCCTTTCTGGATCATGGCGCGGGCCACGCGCTGGCGAATGAAGCGCAAGCTGGAAAGCACCGAAAGAGCGCTGGTCGCCGCCACCGCAGCCCCTTCCCCCGCCGTCCCCGCCGCCGTCAATCCGGCGGCTTCGGCCCCTTCCCTCTCCGTTACAGGACAAGCATGACCAGCCCGATCTACGTCGCCATCGATACGCCCGACCTGCGCAAGGCTCAGGAACTTGCGCAGCAGGTGCGCCATCATGTGGGCGGATTGAAGCTGGGCCTGGAATTTTTCTGCGCCCATGGCCATCATGGCGTGCATGAGATGATGAAGTTCGGCCTGCCGATCTTCCTGGACCTGAAATTGCACGACATCCCCAATACCGTGGCCAAGGCGGTGCAGGCGCTGCATATGCTGGAACCGGCTATCCTGACCGTCCATGCGGCGGGCGGGCGCGCAATGCTGGAGGATGCCAAGGCGGCGGCGGGCATCAATACAAAGGTCGTCGCGGTGACGGTGCTGACCAGCCTGGACAATGGCGACCTGCTCGACATCGGCGTGGGCGGCCGGGCTGAGGATCAGGTGGCGCGTCTGGCCGATCTGGCGCGCAGCGCGGGGCTGGACGGGATCGTCTGTTCCGGCGAGGAAGTCGGGCTGGCGAAGAAGGCTTGGGGCGACGGCTTCTTCGTGGTGCCGGGAGTCCGCCCCGCCGGTGGCGCGATGGGCGATCAGAAGCGGGCAGTGACGCCGCGTGAGGCACTGGATCGGGGCGCCTCGATCCTGGTGGTCGGGCGGCCGATCAGCCTGGCGGAGAAGCCGGATATTGCCGCTCGCGAAATCGAGGCGACGCTCTAGATTTTGCCGTTGCGACCGTTTTCCTGATCGGCCGCAAAGAAATGCTGGATGACTTCGCGCGCCAGGCGCGCGGGGCGCAGCGTGTCGGCATCCAGGCAGCACCAGCTCGACTTGACCTCCGCCAGAACCTCTTCGCCCCGGCGGATGATCGTTTCGTAAAAGGCTCGCGCACCCTGCACCTTTTCAAGCAGGACGGTCGCGATCACGTCGTCCTCCAGAAAGGTCGGCTTGCGATAGGTGATCTCATGCTTGAGCGCGACCCAGAGATGGCGCGTAACCACCTCCGTCGGAGCGAGTGCGCGCCAATGGTCCAGCACCGCCGCCTGCACCCATTTCAAATAGCTGGCATTGTTGACATGACCCATGAAGTCGATGTCATCCGGCTTGATGCCGACAGAATAAAGATGGGGAATCGCGTCGCGCACGGCGACCGTCATAGCAGGTCCGCAGTGGCGCCGACAGGGCTGCGCGCCATGGCGTGAGGTGAAGGGGCCGGAGCGACCCGGCCCCTCCCTTCCGTCAGAAGCGCCAGCCGAGGCTGGCCACGACCTGATGACGATCGGTGTCGATGCCGAATTCGTCGCTGGTCGCGCCGTTGGCGAAGTCGATATGCGCATCCTCATATTTGGAATAGCGATATTCGAGCTTGGCGAAGGTGTTGGCGTTGATGGCCCGCTCCACGCCCGCGCCGATGCGCCAGCCGTCCAGCTTGAAATTGGTGCTGGTTTCCTGATTGGTGTCGCCAGCCAGCACGTCGAGCTTCGTATTGGTATAGCCGCCCTTCACATAGACCAGCGTGTTGGGGCTGGCGAGGATGCCCGCCCGCGCGCCGATGTAAAGATCGCGGCCCTGCTTGACCCGGCCGAAGCCGAACTGGTCGGTGAAGTCGGTCCGGCTGCTCTTTGAGGTGGAGTCGGTATATTCCCCCTCCACGCCGACGACGGCGCTGCCAAGGTTCACGTCATAACCGGCACCGACGCCGTAGAGCAGGCCGTCAATCGACTGATCGTTGCGATTATTGTCATTGTCGACGCTGCTGCCTGCGCCGGTATGATCATAGCCCAATATCGCTTCGACGCGCGGACCAGTGAATGTCGGGGCGGCTTCCTGCGCCAGAGCGGGGCTTGCGACCGCTGCGCCGGTCAGGAGGGTTGCGGCCAGGATCTTACGCATATTCGGATACTCCATTCTTCTTCTCGTCCCCCTGTCAGGAGGGAAGACGGTGAAGTCATGGAGATGCCGTCAGGTTTCATGAACCTCAGATAAACGATTGATTATGTGTCATTAATGTCACGAAATGAAGTCCATTCGCCGCGAAGATGAGCGGGCGGGACGACGAGCCGATCAGCATTCCACCACATTGACGGCAAGGCCGCCGAGGCTGGTTTCCTTGTATCGGCTGGCCATGTCCTCGCCGGTCTGGCGCATGGTTTCAATCACCGCATCCAGGCTGACGATGTGACGGCCATCGCCTTGCAGGGCGAGATAGGCCGCGTTGATCGCCTTTACCGCGCCCATGGTGTTGCGCTCGATACAAGGGATCTGGACGAGGCCGCCGATCGGATCGCAGGTGAGGCCGAGATTATGTTCCATGCCAATTTCGGCGGCATTTTCGATCTGTTGGTTGGTGCCTCCCAGCACGGCGGCAAGGCCGGCGGCGGCCATGGAGCAGGCGACGCCGACTTCGCCCTGGCAACCCATTTCGGCGGCGGAGATGGAGGCGCGCTTCTTGTAGAGGAAACCGATCGCCGCGGCAGTGAGCAGGAAGCAGCGCTCCCCTTCGCGGTCGGCGCCGGGGACGAAACGGCGATAATAATGCAGCACCGCCGGGATGACGCCCGCCGCGCCATTGGTGGGCGCGGTGACGACGCGGCCGCCTGCGGCATTTTCCTCATTCACGGCGAGGGCGAACAGGCTGACCCATTCGAAGATCTGCGCCGGGCCGAGGGCGTTTTGCTGCAAGACCAGCCGATTGTGGATGGAGCGGGCGCGGCGACGGACCTTGAGCCCGCCGGGGAGCAGACCCTCTTCCTTGAGACCCCGGTCGATCGAGGCGCTCATGGCGTCGATCACGCTGTCGAGAAAGGCTTCGGTTTCCGGCCGGGTGCGCCAGGCGCCCTCGTTGCGCAGGACAAGGGTGGCGATGCTGAGGCCGGTCGCTTCGCCCAGGGCGAGCATTTCGGCGCCGGAGGAAAAGGGATGCGGCTGGACGACATTATGGCCGAGTTGCGGATCGAACCCTTCCGCCGTGCCGGGAAGGACGGCGCCGCCGCCGACGGAATAATAGTCGCGGATCAGCGGATCGTCCTTGCCCTCGAACCAGGCGGAGAAGCGCATGCCGTTGCTATGCGCTTCCAGAAATTCGCCCTTGCGGAAGAGGAGATCGGTGGCTTCGTCAAAGGGGATGAAGAGCTTGACGGCGCTGCCCGCGCGGATGCGACCTTCGCGGCGGATGGCGGCAAGGATCGTGGGAACAGCGTCCGGATCGACGCCTTCAGGACGATAGCCGGACAGACCGAGCAGGATCGCCGTGTCGGTGGCGTGGCCTTTGCCGGTGAGGGCCAGCGAGCCGTAAAGTTCGCATTGCACCCGCGTCGGGGTTGCGGGCAGCGAGTCCATGAACAGCAGCGCCGCGCGCATCGGGCCGACCGTGTGGGAACTGGACGGACCGATGCCGATGGTGAACAGGTCCATGACGCTGATTGCGGCGGCGGCGTCGATGCGGGACTTGGTCACGCTCAATAATCCTTTGAAACGCGGACGTTGACGCTTTCACGGCCCAGCGTCGAGATGGCGCCCAGCAGCGAGAGCCAGCGCGTGACCTGATATTCGATGCGCGTGGCGGAATAGCCCTGCCCGTCGGTGATCAGCTCCACATAGGTCTTGCGCGTCAGATATTTGCCCGCCGCGATGGAAGTCCCCTGCCCCTGCGTCGGGTCAGCGGCGATGATGCGGAGACGATCCAGCCCCGCCGCCTTGCGCACGGCGTTGATCGGGTCAAGGCCGCCCTGCCCCTGGAGCGAACCGACCGCCGAAGCCAATTGCAGCGCTTCTGGCGCGGACAGGTTGGTGATCGATGTGCCGAAGAGGATTCGGGAGAGCAGTTCGTCCTGCGGCAACGCCGGTACGCTGGTGAAGCTGATGACGGGCTTGAGACCCGTGCCGCCGACATGGATGGTGGCGGTCAGGTCGCTGACATTCGCCTCCGCATCGATGTCGAGCATAGGGTTGACGGGGGTGCGGCCGTCGAACTGGATCTTGCCTTCCTTGAGGTCGAAGCGGCGGCCGGCGAAATCATAGGTGCCGCGGACGAGGTCGGCGGTGCCCCCGATGGCGGGATTGGTGACGGTGCCGCCAATGTCGAGATCGGCGCGCCATTCGCTGTCGAGGCCCAGGCCAGTGACGATCAGGCGGTTGCGGGCGCGCGCCTTGATCGCCAGCGCCCAGGGGACGACGGTGCGCGGACGCTCGATCTCATCGCCACGGCGGTTGATCTCGATGACCCGAAGTTCGGGGATTTGCGCGACGGCGGCGGCGCGACCCATGGTGAAGCGGCTGCGGTTGAGGATGAGGTCGCCGCCGATGGTGCCGCCCTTGCCGGTGGAACTGAGCGTGATCGGGCCGGTGACGGTGGCGGCTATGTCGTCCCGCTCCAGCAGGGCCGCATTTTCGGCTTGCAGGCGCAAATCCATGCCGACGCCTGCGATGCCGTTGAAGGTGAAGCTGCCCGTACCCGTGACCGTCCCCCCATTTTGCGCGGCGGCGCTGAAATCGGTCATGACCAGTTGCGCGCCGGAGAAGCGGCCCCGCGCCTTGACGCCGTGCAGGCGCATGCCGGTGATGGGGCTGTTGATCGCAGCGCTGTCGGTGGCGAGCGAGCCAGTGATGGCGGGATCTCCCAGCGTGCCGCGTGCGTCGGCGGTGACGCTGACGGGGCCGGATATGTCGACGATCTCCACCCCGGTCAGGCGCCAGAGCGTGTCGGCGGTGCCATTATAACGAAGCTGCGCGAAGAGCGGAGCGCGGTTGAGGCGCTCGACAAGGCTGCCTTCAGGCCCGAGCGGCGTGAGCAACGCCTGAGCGCGGCCGATGGTCTGGCCATCCGCGACGAAGATCATGCGGGTCGCGAGCCGGTCGTGAGTGAGGACCGCGTTGACGCCGGCATCGACCGGGCGGGAACTGAGCGACAGGCCGGAACGGGACAGGCCGCGCACACGCAGTTCCGCCTTGCCGGTGGGCATGCCGCCGCGAGTATGGACATAGCTGAGCGAGCCGGTCGCCGTGCCACCGAGGCCGAGATTGTCATAGGCGATGTCGAGCAGCGAGAGCGGCAGCTTTTCCAGGCGCGCCTCTATGCTGGTGGTCTGGCCGCTCAGTTCGCCGCCCAGTTGGAGCGAGCCGCCCGCGAAGCTGATCGACGCAGGATCGAGGCGCCAGCCATCTTGCGTGCGGGTGAATATGGCGGCGCGGGTCAGCTTGATCGGGCGCTTGTCGACAGTACCGCCGGCCTGAAGCTGGATGCGGCCGGGCGTGACCTGCGCTTCGCCGGTGAGGTCGAACAGGCGGCCGCGCTGGCCGGAAATGCTGGCGCGGACCTTGCCGCTGCCGTCGACCAGATCGGCATTGGCGGCCAGGCGGCCGATCTGGATGGCGCCGACGCGAAGCCCCCGCGCCTGCGCCGTGGCGTTGATCGAGGTGCCCGAAGGATCGAGCAGGATCGTGGCGTCCAGCTTGCCACGGCGGACGGTGATGGCGGTGGGGCCGTCAAAGCTGGCGTCGGTGGCGACAAGCGCGAGCTTGAGTTGCTGCACGCCGCTGACCGGCGCGAAGGCGATGGTGCCGGTGACGGGGCCGCTGACGTTGAGCGTGCCGTTCAGGCCACCCGTGACCGGGCGCAGGTCGCCGCTGGCGGTCACGCCGGAGGCCGTGACGCGGGCGATGCGGACGATGGCCTGCCCACCGGGCGGCAGCAGGATCGCGCCATTGCCGGTGAAGGGACCAAGGGTGGAGCCGCCCTCTGCCGTGAAGCTGTAACCCGCCGCGTCAGGGATCAGATGCGCGTGCATGTCGGTGACGCCCAGCGCCTTCAATGGGCTTTGCAGGACGAGGTCGACGGTCGGGCGGTCGATCTTGCCCTCCAAAATGAGGCGCAGCGGGCCATAGCTTTTGTGCTGGCCGCCGCCTTCGAAATGGAAGGTGCCATCGCGGCGGCGATAACCCTTGGCCGTGAGGGTGAGCAGCGGCGCGTCGAGGTGGAGGTTGGTGAATTGAAGCTGGCCGTCCGGCCCCAGCGAGAGCGCGCTGCGGGCCACCGGCAAGCCGCCGCCCAGCGAGCGCAGGAAGCTGTTGTCGAGCCGCCGCATCCGCGCCATGGCGTTGCCGCTAAGGGTGAAGGCGCCCTTGGGACCGGGGATCGCGCGCAGTTTCGACGTGACGTCGACGATGCCGAGGCCGCGAATGGCGAGACCGCTGATCTGACCGTCAAGGCCGAAATCATAACGGCCCGTCCTGAGATCCGCGATCATGATGAGCTTGCCGCGCAACTTGTCGGAGCGGACAGTCATCGGGTTGCTGACGATCTGCTGGTTCTTGAGCTGGAGCACGCCGTCGAGCACGAAATTGCGGATGATGCCTTCGACCAGCTCCCCCTGCCCGTCCAGACGGCGCGCGCGCAGATGGACGGGTATCAGCGCGGGGCCGCCCTTGGCCTTGCGCCCCTTCCCGTCGGCGCGGACATCGTGGATCACCGTCTTGCCGAAGGCGAGTTGCTTTGCAGTCAGCAGATATTCATAGCCGAACCCGGCAAGCGGACCGTCCAGGCGGATACGGGCGGCGATGTCGCGGCCGGTCATCGATTTGAGCAGCGCCTGCGGGCGGGCGAGCTTCACATCGACCAGCAGATTATCGAGCGCATTGTTGCGCAGGTCGATGCCGCCATCGGCACTAAGATCGATCGCGGTGGAGCGGAGCGAGAGCTTGCCGTCGATCACACGGTCGGCCATCGATCCGCTGGCCTGGATGGCCAGGCGCGGCGCGGAAAGACGCTGGAACAGACCCTGCCCCGCTATGGCGGAGCCTTCGATCGTGCCGGTGGCGGCATAGGTCCCGCTGCGGGCGGCCAGTTTCAGGTCGATGGCGGGTTCGCTGTCGAGCGTACCGGCGAGGCGGCCATCCCAGCGGGTCCAGCTGCCCTTGCCGTGGATGCGCAGATTGGCGTCCTGTTTCAGGCCCGCCATGACGGCCAATACCCCACCCTTGGGAGCGTTGACAGTGACGTCGAGGTCGAACTTGTCGTCGTCCGGACGACTGTCGAGCGCGATGTTGAGCGCATCCTCGCCGTTCAGCACGCGAGCCGAGAGGTCGATGATCGCGCGGCCACCACGAATGTCGGCGTCGCCCAACAGCGTGGCCTGCTGAATCTTGCCGGTGACGCCCCAGTCGATGATCAGGCGGCCGACCGAAAACTGCATCAGGCGGATGTCGAAGCCGGGGAGGATCGGGCCTTGCCGCTCGCTGGGGTTGAGCTTGGGCAGCTTGCGCAGGGTCGCCTCCGGGATGACGAGGCGATCAATGTCGAGCCGGTTGGAGAGCCAGGCGAAGGGCCACCAGTCGAGTTCCACGCGTGGCGCGTCAAGGAAGGCGCCCTTGGGATCGGACAAGGTGAGGCCGTGGAGGATCGCCTTGCGGTATATGCTGCCGTCGATCCGGTCGACATGGATGCGCAGGCCCGAAGGCGGGCTGATCCGGGCGATGCGGGAAACGAGGAAGCGGTGGCCGGGCGCGGTGTCGAGCCAGGCCAAGGTGCCTGCGATAATGAGCAGCAGCGTCGCGAGCAGCCCCGCGATCCAGCGCTGCCAACGGCCGTCCCAGGCACGGCGGCGGCGTGGCGGCAGGGTCGTTTGGGACTGATCTTCTGTCATCAGAAGGCCTGCCCCAACGAGACATAGACGGCAAGCTTCGGGTCACCCGATTGTGGATTGATCGGCGTGCCGACATCGATGCGGATCGGGCCGAAGCTGCTGTAATAGCGTACGCCCAGCCCCGCGCCGATGCGCAGGTCGCGGAAGCGCGGCAGGAAGCTCGTTGAGATATTGCCGGCGTCGACGAAGGGCACGACGCCGAAATTGCCGAAACGGATGCGCGATTCCAGCGAAAATTCAGCCAGACTCTTGCCACCCACCGGATCATTGTCCGGGCCGTAGCGCGGGCCGATCGCCTGATAACCATAGCCGCGCACCGACGCGCCGCCGCCTGCATAGAAACGCCGCGAGGGCGCGATGCGATCGACCGTGGAACCCAGGATCGTCCCGAAACGGGCGCGCGCGGCGAGCACGATGCGGTCGCTCATCGGCTGATAGACGCTGCCGTCGAGCTGCACGCGGGCATAGCCGAAAGTGCTGTTCTGGAAGGAGAGCTCCGGACTGAGGCGACCGCCGAGGCGAAAGCCCCTGGTGGGGTTCAGCAGGTCGTCGCTGCCGTCATAGGTGAGGCTCAACGGGATCGCACTGATGAAGAAGGTGCGACGGTTGCCGTTGCTGAACGCATCCGCTTCGTCCGAGGCGATCAGTTCGCCGCCGATGCGCCAGACCCATTTTTTCTGGAACAATATGTTGGTCTGGCGCTCCAGCGAGCCCGACAGGGTGATGGTGCGCGCGTCATAGGCATCGCGCTGGATGTTGCTGACCGACAGCAGCCCGGTCAGCACATTGTCGCGGCGGCGGAAATTGTTGCGGCGATAGATGACGGATGCCGTCTGTTCCTGGGTGCCGAGCACACCGCGCAACGTCACGGAACCTTCAGGCGGGAAGAAATTGCGGTGCGTCCAACTGACTTCCGCGCGATAGCCTTCACCCGTGCCATAGCCCAGTTCGCCCGCAATGGTGCGCAGCGGCGCAGGCCTGGCGTCGATGGCAAGGTCGACATGCTCGCCATCGCCGGCATCCTTCGGCGTCATAGTCAGGGAGGAGACGAGGCCGGTGGCGACCAGCGCCTGACGCAGATCCTCGACATCCGAGGCCATATAGGTATCGCCGGGATGAAAGCGGGCGATGCGCTGGACATGGCGGGCGCTGAACAGATCCTCATCGGCCATGACGATCTTGCCGAAGGTGCGATAGGCTCCGGGATTGACGACAATGTCCAGCTCGCCCTTGCGCTCATCATGGTCGATGCGGACTTCCGGTTCCCCCACCTTGCCGAAGGGGAAGCCGTTTTCCGCAAGGGCGACCGTCAGCGATGCCTGGCCCGCGAGGATGGCGTCGGCGTCAACCGGGTCTCCGGGCTTGGGCGGGAAGGCTGAGCGCAATTCCGCCTCGCGCTCTCCAGTGGTTTCAAGGCCCGTCAGGTCGACGGACGAGAGCAGATAGCGGGCGCCCGGCACGATCCGGAAGGTGACGACCAGCTTGTCGCTGCCGGGCGGCGGCGCGGCGACGGCCCCGCGGACGCGGGCGGCATAATAGCCCTTGGCGCGCAACAGGCGGTCCAGCAGGTCGCTGTCTTCCTTGATGCGGCGATTGATCTGGGCAAGGTTGGCAAACTTCCCCTCCCCCTGCTGCAATGCCGACAATTCCTTGAAACGGGTGGTAAACTGAGCATCGGCAATCTCTTCCACGCCGGAAAGCGTGACGGAGTAGCGGCGCTCTTCGCCAGTGTCCGCAAATGTCGCTGCCTCCTCCGCCGGTTCGTCGGAGGCTTCGGGTGCGATGACCTGATGCGGCGCGTCGGAGGTTTCGGGCGGCAGCTCGACCATCGGGGCGATGCTGTCCGGTTGACCCATGTCGGGCCAGTCCACGCCTATGTCCGGCATCGGCGCAAGGGCGGGATCGGGGTCGCGCTGGACACCGCTCTGGGGCGCCGTCTGCGCATAGGCGACGGGCGCGAGCAGAAGCAGCGGCACGAGAAGGGCAGCTTGCGGAAGGCCTGAAATGCGGCGGCAGGTCCGCAAACCGGTGTTCATATGCCTGATCTAGACCAGTTATTGGGCAGAAGGCCAGCCCCCAAGATCAAGCCGGGATGACGATATTATCAACGTCCCATTCTGGCCAACCAAGGCTGTCAATCAAATCTTCCGCACGCCAGACCGTCAAAAGGCGGCGTTGAGGCGATCCATCAGGGCACGGGCAGGATTGGGTTCCGCCTGGGCGCGCGGGCGGGCCATGCGGTCCTGCAGGCGGGCGACGCGCTCGTAAAGATCCTGGCTCGCCTCTATCAGCGCGCGGGCGGCGAAGGGGAAGTTGGCGGAAAGCGCCGGATCGGTGGTGGCGGCATGGCCCAGGCGATATTTCTCGTCCAGCATCTCCGCATCGTTGAGTTCGCCGCGTTGCCAGGCGCGCTGGCTCAGCAGCCAGGCGATGATGTGCATGAGGCGGGTCGTGACTTTCAGCGATTCGCAGGCAAAGGCGACGCGGCGGAGCGGATCGTCGGCTTCCGGACCGGACGTCTCGCGAATGTCGAAATAGGCGCGCGCCTCATCCGCCATGATCATGGCTTCGACATAAAGGCCATCGACCAGACGGCGGTGCAGGCCCTGGTCAAGAGAAGCGGCGAGTTTCATGGCCGACATGTGCCATAAGCGGGAACCCTTGTCAGGCCCGATGCGGCCCGTTAACCCCGAATTGTCTCATTCGGGGGCGGTTGGCGCGGCATTAACCACAATCCGCCCAAAACCGGTCAGGCGATGATGTCGGGGACGAGCTGATCCTCCAGCAACGCCATTTCGTCGCGCAGCCGCAATTTGCGTTTTTTAAGGCGAGCGATCTGCATCTGATCGCCCGAGCCGGAGTCGACCAGCGCGGCGATGGCGCCGTCGAGATCGCGATGCTCGATTCGCAACAATTCCAGCCGACGCATGATGTCTTCGCGGCTCACCATACACCTACTTTCGCACCCATTGCCGTCCCATCCTCCTTTGATAGCCCCACCGGCCGACACGAACCATCGCAAATTTCAACGCGTCCCGTCGCAAAGCGCGAATCACCCGAAGACAATCCCCGCGAATCGTGATTTATTCATCCGTCCATCACCCTCGTTAGGAGAATGTCATGGAAAATAGCCACATTTCAGCTCTTTCGGCCAAGCATGCAGGGCTTGAGGCACGAATCAAGGCGGAGACGAGTCGTCCGATGCCCGATGCGATCCTGGTAGCCTCGCTCAAGAAGCAGAAGCTTCGGCTGAAGGAGGAAATGGAGGCGCAACACTGACAGCCGGTGACGCCTGAGTGAAAGGCATGGATCAGCGGTCCCTTGCCGCTGATCCAGCCCTTTTCTTGAGGTGACGGGTGACGAAAGCTCCGGGGCTGGATGGGCCTGCGGGGCTATTTTTTGGCATTGGTGGGAAAGTCCGCCATGGGCTGCAAAGGCGCGCAGCCTCTCAATCCTCCCGTGGGGAGACCAGCCGCAGGCTGGTGGAGGGGAAATGGGCGAACGTTGCGGCGCCCCCTCCCCATCTGACGACGGGAAGGATTTGAAAATTCAGCGAATGAGCCGGCGCTGGCGCAGATAGTCCGGCACCGAAGCCTGTCCCGCCTGCGCCGAGATCGGGCGGCGCGCCAGTTGCGGGTCGATTTCCTCATCGAAGGCGATGCCGATGCGGTCTTCGCGCGACCAGACGACCGAGCCGTTGACCTGGCCGATGCCGCGCAGATCGAAACGGATGCGGGTGCCCGCAGGCACGGCGCGCTCGCAATCGGCCATCAAGCCAGTCGCGGAAAGATTGCGGACTCGCGCTCGGCCAAGCGGCGTGCCGTCCACCGAACTCAAATTGGTGAGCAGGAACAGACTGTCTCGCGGACCCGATCGCGCGGGGCCCCGATCCATGTTTTCATTGCCATCCATCCACAACGCCCTGCAATATCACCACATTATCGCAGCGATATTGCCATGGGCGCATGGACAAAAGGTTAATCGTCGCGAGAGACTTTTTCCTGTCGTTCGTGCCGTTCCTGCGCTTCGACCGTCATGGTCGCGATCGGACGGGCTTCCAGGCGGCCCAGCGAAATGGGTTCGCCAGTCACCTCGCAATAGCCATATTCGCCCTCGTCGATGCGGCGCAGCGCGGCGTCGATCTTGGAGATCAGCTTGCGCTGGCGATCGCGGGTGCGCAGTTCGATCGACCAGTCCGTCTCGCTCGATGCGCGGTCGTTGAGATCGGGTTCACGCAGCGGTTCATTCTGCAGAACCGCCAACGTCCCCTCCGCTTCAGTCAGTATCTGCTTTTTCCAGTCCCACAGGCGCTGCCGGAAATACTCCAACTGGAGCGGGTTCATAAATTCTTCGTCTGCGGAAGGACGATAATCGGGGGGGAGGGTTACAGCCGATTTCGGCGGATTTGGGCCGTCTTTATCGGAATTCAGGACCGATGCCATCTGGCTCTCCGACTCGCGGGACCCCCAATGCTTAAAGTGCCGGGGTATCCGTGACTTGTGATTGACGGCGCCTAATAACCAGCGGCACGGCCGGAGACAAGCGGGCAATCGGTGGTCCGGCGCGCCGATCCTGCACCGCATCGCGCTTACCCACGGAAAACCGACGATTCCGTAGGGTGGGGCAATGCCAAAAGAAAATAGACAAGCCGTATTGTCGCAGCGGCCAGCCGCCGTGTCACTATGGGACGTTAACCATAGTAGTTTATGATTTATTATATTTTTCCTCGACTTGGCCCCGATATTCAGAGTTAACGCCATTGAAGTTAACGCTTTGTTTTGCGTTGATAGAGTTAGGAAACGGCCCCGCGACCGTTACTGCGCAATTTCAGTGACGGGACCTGTCAGGCTGCAAAGATAAACAAGAGTGGAACCTATGTCGGTACGGATGGCATTGGCTAAATTATGCGCTTGCGCCGCTGGCGGTGCGATCATCGGCGGCGGCGCTGTCCATGTCGCTGAAAGCGCGCGCCCGGCCGGGGTCCACAGCACCAAGGGCGTGAAGGCGGCCCCGCGCAGACATTATGCCGTGCGCAAGGTCCAGCGGGTGGTAAAGACGGTGTCCTGCGCGCCGCAAACCGTGACGGTGACGACCCAGGCCGCACCCATCCCCCTGCCCGCGCCGGTGGCCGCGGCGGAAATGCCGGTCATGTCGGGCGGCGGCGGCGCGCCCATCGTGATGGCGGGCGGCCCCGGCTTTGGCGGCGGCGGCTTCATCGGCGGGTTTTTCGGCGGCAGCGGCGGCGGTTCAGGCGGATCGGTGGTGATCTCCTCCACCAGCAGCTCGACCGGCGGAATCACCAGCTCGACCAGCTCGACGACCGGTGGGGTGTCGACCTCGACCGGAGGCGTATCCACTTCGACTGGGGGCGTTTCGACTTCGACTGGCGGGGTATCGACGTCCACGGGCGGGGTTTCGACCTCGTCGGGCAATGTGTCGACATCCTCGGGAAATGTTTCGACCTCGTCGGGCAACGTCTCCACATCGAGCGGCAATGTGACCAGCAGTTCTTCGACTTCGAGCTCGACCTCCAGCTCGTCTTCGTCGAGTTCCTCGACCAGCAGCTCGACATCCTCCTCCTCTTCATCCTCCAGTTCGTCGGGCGGCGATCATCATCCGCCGCCACCGCCGACCGATGTTCCGGCGCCGCCAATGGTGCTGCTATTTGGAGCAGGCGCAGCAGCCCTGCTGGCCCGCAAACGGTTCGCGCGAACGAAGGCGGGGATCGAAGGTTAACCGGGGGCGATCCGGTCGGCGCATCCGGGGGGAAGCGCCGGCCGGATATCGCGTTCAGCTCGTCGCGATGATTCGCTCGATTTCCGGCACAGGGTGATTGGACAGATCCTTGGCGATCTCCCCCACCAGCCGGTTCTGCACTTCCTTGTGATAATGTTTGCGCATTTCCCCCAGGGCGGCGGGCGGCGCGACGACGATCAGCTTGTCATAGTCATGGGCGAGGGCGCGGCGCTTGAGCAGTTCGGCCGCTTCGGCAGCGAAGCGGGCTTCCTCCAGATCGTGGAAATTGGTCTGCTCCACGGCTCCCCGGTGACTGCCCACCGAATTGGGACCGCGCCCGGTCCCGTCGGAGGCCTGCTCGCGATCGGGGGGATTGTCCTGCTGCTTCACTTCCTCCGTTTCCAGATTGGGAAAGGCCGGGCTGCCCTTGTTGCGAAAGAACAGCATTTTGCGCCCGTCGGCAACCAGCACCATCGCGTCATGGTCTATTTGCATCGTCCCGTTCCTCTCTTTTCAACGATCGCTTTTAGCACGAACGGTCGGCGGCGTGCAGGGTTGCGCGGCGGCAAGCACAACGGCATAGGGCTGACCCATGCACGACATTCGTTTCCTTCGCGAAAATCCCACCGCTTTCGACGCCGGACTTGCCCGGCGCGGGCTTGAACCGCTGAGTGCGGAACTGCTGGCGCTCGACGAACGCAGCCGGGCGATCAAAACCGCGCTGCAACAGGGCCAGGCGCGCCGCAATGAGGCGAGCAAGGCCATCGGGCAGGCGATGGCGCAGAAGGATATGGAAAAGGCCGAGGCGCTGAAGGCCGAAGTCGCCGCGCTCAAGGACAGCATGCCCGCGCTGGAGACCGAGGATCGCGAAGTCGGGGAGGCTTTGGCGGCGCGGCTGGCGGCAATCCCGAACCTGCCGGCGGACGATGTGCCGCTGGGCGAGGATGAAGCGCAGAATGTCGAGGTTTCGCGCTGGGGCGAGCCGAGGAGCTTCACCTTCACGCCGCAGGATCATGCGGATTTCGGACCGGCGCTAGGACTGGATTTCGAGGGCGGCGCAGCGCTGTCCGGCGCGCGCTTCACCGCGCTGCGCGGGCAGATGGCGCGGCTGCACCGGGCGCTGGCGCAATATATGCTGGATCGCCAGTCGGGCGAGAATGGCTATGATGAGGTCAATCCGCCGCTGCTGGTGCGCGACGAGGCGCTGTTCGGCACGGGGCAGTTGCCGAAATTCGCGGAGGATCTGTTCAGGACCACCGATGGGCGCTGGCTGATCCCGACGGCGGAGGTTTCCCTCACCAACCTCGTGCGCGAGCAGATCGTGCCGGTGGAGACCCTGCCGCTGCGCTTGACGGCGCTGACGCCCTGTTTCCGGTCGGAAGCGGGATCGGCTGGGCGCGATACGCGTGGGTTCATCCGCCAGCATCAGTTCGAGAAGGTCGAGCTGGTGGCGATCTGCAAGCCGGATGAGTCCGAGGCCGAGCATGAGCGAATGTGCGCGGCGGCCGAGGGCGTGTTGCAGGCGCTGGGACTGCCCTATCGCAAGGTGTTGCTCTGCACCGGCGACATGGGCTTTGGCGCGCGCAAGACCTGGGATCTGGAAGTCTGGCTGCCGAGCCAACAGACCTATCGCGAGATCAGCTCCGTCTCCAACTGCGGCGATTTCCAGGCGCGGCGGATGAATGCGCGCTACAAGCCGGAGGGCGAGAAGCAGACCCGCTTCCTGCATACGCTCAATGGGTCGGGACTGGCCGTGGGGCGGACTTTGGTGGCGGTGCTGGAAAATTACCAGCAGGAGGACGGCAGCGTGCTCGTGCCGGAGGCGCTGGCGCCCTATATGGGCGGCCTGACGCGGTTGCGGCCCCGGTAAAGGGCGGCTCGTCATGCGTATCCTGCTTACCAATGACGATGGGGTTGATGCTCCGGGCCTGACCGTGCTGGAGGAGATTGCGCGGACGATATCCGACGATATCTGGATCGTCGCGCCGAGCGAGGAGCAGTCGGGCGCGGGCCATAGTCTGACGCTCACGCGGCCGCTGCGCATCCGCCAGCATGGCGAGAAGCATTATAGCGTGACGGGTACGCCGACCGACGCGGTGATGATGGCGGTCGGACATCTGATGCAGGACGCAAAGCCCGATCTGGTGCTTTCCGGCGTCAACCGGGGGGCCAATCTGGCCGAGGATGTGACCTATTCGGGCACGGTTTCCGCCGCGATGGAAGGCGCGATTTCCGGGATCAAGTCGATTGCGCTCAGCCAGGTCTATGCGCGGGAGGGCATGGGCGATGCCGTGCCCTTCGCGGCTGCGCGGGCATGGGGCGAGCGGGTGTTGCGGCCGCTGATCGCCATGCCGGCCAGTCCCCGGCTGCTGTTCAACGTCAATTTTCCGGCGATCGATCCGGAGGCGGTGAAGGGCATTCGCGTGGTACGGCAAGGTTTCCATGATGTCGACCGGACGAAGATCATCCGGGGCACCGACCCGCGCGGTTATGACTATTATTGGTTTGGACTCGGGAAAAGCGACTCCGTGCCCGAGGGGAGCGATCTAGCCGCCATTGCCGAGGGTTATGTGACGGTGACGCCGCTGCATTATGACCTGACGCAGGACAGCGCGATGGCGGCGACAGCGCAGGTCTTCGGGAATTAGCGTTGGCTGACGCGCGTTCCTGCGCAGGCAGGAACCCAGTTCTGCCCCTGACCGCCCAGGCACTATACGACCGATCTGGCCGCATCCGACGGACGAGTGAAGCTCCAGACCGGCGACATCATCATCGAGATCGTGCAGGGGGATGCGGCCGGGGAAGCCCGCAGCCTGGCTTGATTTCAGATCCCCCGTGACATTGGGCGCAAAAATCCCTATGTGCGCGGCGATCATGGCAACCAAAATTCCCGAAGCGCCGAAGGTCGGCATGGTGTCGCTGGGCTGTCCCAAGGCACTGGTCGACAGCGAGCGCATCCTGACCAAGCTGCGTTCCGACGGCTATCAGATGTCCGCCGACTATGCCGGCGCCGACGTCGTGCTGGTCAATACCTGCGGATTCCTCGATTCGGCCAAGGAAGAATCGCTGGAAGCCATTGGCGAAGCGATTGCGGAAAATGGCCGCGTCATCGTCACCGGCTGCATGGGCAATGAGGCGGAGTTGATCCGCGCCAAGTTCCCGCAGGTGCTGGCCGTTACCGGCGCGCATCAATATGAGGCGGTGGTGAACGCGGTGCATGAAGCTTCGCCGCCGGTGCCGAACGCCTTTGTCGACCTGGTGCCGGAAGGCGGCCTCAAGCTGACGCCGCGCCATTACAGCTATGTGAAGATTTCGGAGGGCTGCAACCATCGCTGCTCCTTCTGCATCATCCCCTCGCTGCGCGGCGATCTGGTGTCGCGGCGTGTCGATGCGGTGCTGCGCGAGGCGGAAAAGCTGGTGCATGCGGGGACGAAGGAACTGCTGATCATCAGCCAGGATACATCGGCTTACGGAGTCGATACCCGGCATGAGACGCGCCAGTGGAAGGGCCGCGAAGTTCGAGCGCATATGACCAATCTGGCGCGGGAATTGGGGCAACTCCGCACCGCGGAGGGCACGCCGCCTTGGGTCCGGCTGCACTATGTCTATCCCTATCCGCATGTGGACCATGTGATCCCGCTGATGGCCGAGGGGTTGCTGACGCCCTATCTCGACATTCCGTTCCAGCATGCCGCGCCTTCAGTGTTGAAGGCGATGAAACGGCCCGCGAACGAAGCCAAGGTGCTGGACCGCATTCGCAAATGGCGCGACATCTGCCCGGATATCGCGATCCGTTCCTCTTTCGTCGTGGGCTTCCCCGGCGAGACGGAGGCGGATTTCGATTATCTGCTGCAATGGCTGGATGAGGCGCAACTGGATCGCGTGGGCGCTTTCCGCTTCGAGCCAGTCGAGGGCGCCACCGCCAACGACCTGCCGGGCGCAGTGCCGGAAGAGGTCAAGGAAGAGCGCTATCAGCGGATCATGGAGAAGACCGCTGCGATCTCCGCCGCCAAGCTTGCCACAAAGGTGGGGCGCGTGCTGCCGGTCATCATCGATGAGGTGGGCGAGGCTGATGAGGACGGCTCGGTCGGCGCCACCGCCCGCAGCCAGGCCGATGCGCCGGAGATCGACGGCAATGTCTTCCTGCGCGACGTGGGCGAAGGATTGGTGCCGGGCAGCATCCTCAACGCGCTGATCGAGGATGCGGATGAGCATGACCTTTTTGGCGTGCCGCTGGGCTAGGCATTTCGTGCTCCTGCGAAGGCAGGAACACGGTGCATTGCGGGGCAGCATCATTCTGCTGCGACGAAAGCGTCCTGATACTCGGTCTTGATCGCCTTGCGCATTGCCGCGTCGACGGGCAGCGCAATGTCGTAGCTGCCCTCGGCATAGGGACCGGCGCTGTAGGGGCCGATGACCACGGTGACGCTGTCGATCAGCTTGCCGTCCTTTGACGTGGGCACCAGCACCTGCTTCATCGGATCGATGCATTTGGTGAAGTCGTCATCATCGCTGCGCTTCACCGGCTCGCCCCTCTTTTCGGCCCGCGCCTTGTCGAGCGCCTCGCAGAAACGGTCATGAATGGCGGCGGCAAAGGCGGTTGGCGATGTCATAAGCGCCTCCACCGCCGTTTCGCGCTTGCGGTCCTTGTCCCACAGCAGGGCGTCATAGCCGGTCATGCCATGAGCGCCGCCAGTATAGACATAGCTTTCCGATTCCAGCGCCAGGAAGCGCGGGGTGTCGGCGGTCACGGTCCAATGGGTTTCGAGGGCGTGGGCATGGAACGGAAAGCTCGAAGCCTTGGCCGCCTTCTGATCTTCGCGCGCCATTTTCAACGCATCGGACTTATTGACCTTGAGCGTGTTGCCGAATTTTTCGACCAAAGCGGGAATCTGCGCCGCCTGGGCGGGATAGCCGTAGGCGAACTCCAGCAGATCGGTCTTTTCCTTCTGCTCGAACGGCTTGGCGGGCAGGGGCGGTTCAGGTTGGCCGGACATGCGGTTGGCGAAATTGCTGGCGACGACATCATTGCCGGTCGCCATCGCATTGTCCGCATCCTTGGCTGCCGAGCACGCGCCAAGCAACAACCCCGCCACAAACAGCGGTCCCGCTTGTCCCCTCCCCTGGCCGCGCCGCATCAGTGGGTCTTGGTTGCCGCCATGCACCGTTCGCTGATCGCCTTGCGCGTATAGCTGCTCTGGAGCGCAGCGCCCGCATTGGGCCAACCTTCCGCGATCAACGCCTGCTCCACCGCATGCGCTCCATCGAAGCGCCCGCCTTCCGCCAGCGCATAGGCACGGGCGCGAAGAGCCTGGAGCCTGCCATCGTCGGTGTGCATCATCACATCTCTCCTTATTGTAGCTGCGTTCAATCTATGCCTGCGGACCGTTCAACGCAAATGATAGCGCGGTCGAAGGAGGCGCGGAGGCGACGAAAAATTGCGCTTTTCATCCCGGCCGCCTTTCTTCAAAACAGGTGCGTCATGACTGATTTTTCCGACCTGCTCAAAGCCGACAACAATCAACCCGCCCGATCGATCCGGATCATCGATGCGCAAGGCCTGGAGGCGTGGCTCGCGAGCCAGCCGGAACGGGTGCGAACGCTGGTCGCGGCGCAGAAATTCAAGGGCAAGGCGCATGAACATGCCATTTTGCCCGGCGACGATCCGGCGGATTGGTCCGTGATCGCAGGAGTCGCATCCTGCGAAAAGCTGGGGCCATGGTGCCTTGCCAAACTGGCCGAAGCATTGCCCGAAGGCATGTACCGGCTGGCAGAGGGAATAGCGGGTCCAGCCATGCTGGGATGGCTGACCGCGCAATATCGTTTCGACCGCTATCGCAAGGAGGAGAATGGCTCCGGCGTCCGCGTGCTGCTGACCAGCGAGGTGGCGCAGATCGAGGCGGCGACGCGGCTGGCCGAAGCGGTGGCGTTGGTGCGCGATCTGGTCAACACGCCCGCCGCCGACATGGGGCCGGGCGATCTGGAAGCAGCGGCGCGCAAGGTGGCGGAACGCTTCGATGCCGAATGCAAGGTGACGAAGGGCGACGCGCTGGAGCAGGGCTTCCCCATGATCCACGCGGTCGGCAAAGCGGCGGACAAGAGCTTCGCGCCACGGCTGATCGAATTGCGCTGGGGCGACCCCAAACATCCGAAAATCGCCATTGTCGGCAAAGGCATCTGCTTCGACAGCGGCGGGCTCGACATCAAGCCATCCTCAGCCATGCGCCTGATGAAAAAGGATATGGGCGGCGCGGCCCACGCACTGGCACTGGCGCAACTGATCATGGGTTCGCGCCTGCCGGTCAGGCTGCACCTGCTGATCCCGGCGGCGGAAAATGCGGTTTCGGGCAATGCCTTCCGGCCCGGCGACATATTGCAGTCGCGCAAGGGGCTGACGGTCGAGATCGGCAATACCGATGCCGAAGGGCGGCTGGTGCTGGGCGATGCGCTAACGCTGGCGGGCGAGGACAAGCCGGACCTCATCATCGACTATGCGACGCTGACCGGCGCGGCGCGAGTGGCGGTGGGGCCGGACCTTCCCGCCCTCTTCACCAACGACGATGCGCTGGCCGGGGAAATGGATGCCGCAGGCGGCGTGGTCGACGATCCGACCTGGCGCCTGCCGCTGTGGGACGGCTATGCCGAGATGCTGAAATCGGACGTGGCGGACATCAACAATGCGGGCGAAGGCGGCTTTGCGGGCGCGATCACGGCGGCCCTGTTCCTCAAGCGCTTCGTGCCTGAAAACACGCCTTGGGTGCATCTGGACACCTTCGCCTGGCGCCCCTCTTCGCGGCCGGGACGGCCCAAGGGCGGCGAAGCGCTGGGGCTGCGTGCGGCCTTTCACGTGCTGCAGGGGCGCTATGGCCATAAAAAGTAAAAAGAAAGCGGTTTTGGCGGGCCGTTACGCAACCGGATTGGCTATTATGCGTTAGGGGTGCATGGATGCCCAATCTGCACAGAATGAAGCCGCAGAATTGAACCGGCCCGGCCTCAAGCCGCTCGGCCAATGGATGCGCACGCTGGTCGATTATGTGCGGTCGGGCAAGCCTGATCTCACCAATCGGCAAATGGCCCTGATGCTGACGGTCTATATCGGCGCGGGGCCGCATACGGTGCGGGGACTCGCGGAGGCGCTGAACGTCTCCAAGCCGGTGATTACCCGCGCGCTGAACAAATTATCGGCGCTGGGTTATCTGCGCCGGGAACGGGACTCCACCGACCGGCGCAATATTTTCATCACCCGGACGCCAAAAGGGGCGGAATTTCTTGACGCCTTTCACCATTTCATCGCAGGAACCGGCCGCGATGAACGCCTCAACCTCTCCCACGCGGAACGCTCCGCCTGAACCTATCCGCTTCAAGCTGGATGGCCGGTCGGTCAAGCTCGACACGCGCATCCATGCGGCGCGCGGAGACCTCGCTGATCTGGCGCTCGCCGGGGTGCTGTTTTCCGCCCATTATGCCCGCGCGGTCGAACTGACCTGCGTGGCAGCCGGCGCTCCGGTGCTGGCCAGCGACACGCCCAAGGCGCAGGCGGTCAGCGAATTGCTGCGCGGCGAGAGCTTCCATGCGCTGGACGTGACGGCGGACTGGGCCTGGGGCTTTTGCGGGCATGATGGCTATGTCGGCTATGTCCGGCGGGAGGCGCTGGATGCGCGGGAAGTCGTCAACAGCCGGGTCATCACCGGCACCGCCCCGCTGTTCAGCACAGCCGACATCAAATCGCCCATTGCCGATTACTGGCCACGCGGCGCGCAATTCGCGGCGGAGGCGGAGGGCGATTTCTTCGCCTGCGCCGACGGCTATGTGCACAAGCGCCATGTCGCGGCGATCGACGCGCTCGAAAGCGATTGGGTCACGGCGGCGGAGCGCTATCTTGGCCAGCCCTATGTCTGGGGTGGGCGCGGCCATCGCGGCGTCGACTGTTCGGGGCTGGTGCAGGTCGCGCTCGGCCAGTGCGGGATCAAGGTGCCGCGCGACACCGATCTGCAGCGCGAGGGGATCGGCTCCCCGATCGCGCCTGACGCGCCGCTCCGACGAGGAGACTTCGTGTTTTTTCCGGGCCATGTCGGCCTCATGACCGACGGCGACCATTTATTGCATGCCAACGCCTATTGGATGAGCGTGGTGATCGAGCCTCTGGCCGACGTCGTCGGACGATTGGCGGCGGATCATGCGGAACCCATATCGGCGCGGCGGAGAATCGGCACATGACACATCGGATTTTCATCGACGGCGGCGTCGGAACTACGGGTTTGGAAATAAACGAGCGGCTGGCGGGCCGCCCGGAATTGTCGATCATCACGCTGGACGCGGACAGGCGGAAGGATGCGGCGGCGCGCCGGGATGCGCTGAACGCGGCGGATATCGTTATCCTCTGCCTGCCTGACGATGCGGCGCGGGAGGCTGTGGCGCTGATCGACAATGACCGGACTCGGGTGATCGACGCGTCGACCGCGCATCGCGTTGCTGACGGCTGGACCTATGGCTTTGCCGAACTGGAGCCAGGCCATCGGGAGAGGCTCGCCAATGCCCGCTTCGTCGCCAATCCCGGATGCTGGCCGACCGGCTTTCTGGCGCTGGTGCGGCCGCTGGTGCTGGCAGGCTTGCTGCCGGCAGACTGGCCGGTGACGGTGTCGGGCGCATCGGGCTATTCGGGCGGCGGCAAGTCGATGATCGCGGAATATGAGGGCGCAGAAGGCGCGCCGAGCGCTTTTCGGCCCTACGGGCTAGGGCTGACGCATAAGCATGGGCCGGAAATGCTGCGCTATTCTGGCTTGCAGCACCCTCCCCTGTTCGCGCCGGCCGTGGCGAGCGCCTATCGCGGCATGATCGTCGAGGTGCCTTTGCAATTGCGGGCCATGCCAGGCGCGCCTTCGGTGGCGGATGTGCAAAGGACGCTGGCGGCGGCCTATGCGGGGTCACCGATCGTCAGCGTGGCGTCGGCGGAGGACAGCGCGGCCATGGGGCAGGTGCGGCTGGAGCATGTCGGCGCGACCGACCGGCTGGCCTTGTTCGTCTTTGGCAATGAAGCGACAGGTCAAGCGCGGCTGATCGCGGCGCTCGACAATCTGGGCAAGGGCGCGGCGGGGGCCGCGGTGCAGAATCTCAACATCCTCGCCGGGTTGCCGGAGACGGCCGGACTGCGGCTTTAGGCACAACAACGATCCACGCCCCTTCCGTCATGCTGAACCTGTTCCGGCATGACGGGTGAGGGTCGGGCCAAATCGCTCAATGAATGGTGCCAAGCGGCCCCTCATGGGTGAGCAGCACGATGAGCCGCTCGATCTGCCGCCAGTGACAGAAGCGGATATGATTGCCTACATCCCGGCTGCGATCGGCGCGCGCCGCGGCCTCATAGCCCGCATTGTCACCGAACAGCGACATCAATTCAGCCGCGTCCTCATAGCTCTTTCGATCCGAAAGATATGGCATATTCATGACCTGGCCCCCCAAAGTCCCCACCCTGAACGGTAGGGGCAGCGGTTCAATCGCCATACCAGTTCCGGCCATCGACGCGCGGGCGCGGCCTACAAGGGTGAACAGCGGGTTAGCCAAGTCCCAGGCTGACACAATCATCCCGTGGCGGGACAGGCCTGTCCCGAAACGGCGCAGACGGGAAAGCTCTGGCCATGCATCCCCGCCCGTGGCAAGGAACGGCCAATGACCAAGGCCAGAAAAGAACCGATCGGCGCAGGCGCCATTTTGGCGCTCACCATTTTGGGCGGCACAATCCTGGGCGGCCTGATGGGCCAGCCGAGCGCTGGCCTGTTGGCGGGCACGGCGCTGGGCATTGTGATCGCCGTCCTGCTGTGGCTGTTCGATCGGGGAAAATAGCTTCGCGCCGGGCACTTGCGCGCCTTGCCAGCATAAAGGGGCCAGCATAAACGGGGACCATGAAGAAGCATCTGATCGCGCTCACCCTCCTCACCCTGGTCATTCTCGGCGGCCTTTTCTTCTACTTCGCGCAGGGGGATAAGGCACAGCTTCCCGTCGGCGCGGATGTGGGGAAGGAACCCGTCTTCACCAGCCCGCGCAGCGAAATGATCCCGACGATGAATGTCGCGGATGCCGTGCCGTGGAAGGGTAGCGAAAAGCCGGTCCCCGCAAAGGGGCTGAGCGTCGATCGCTTTGCCGATGGGCTGGACCATCCCCGCTCATTGCTGCGCCTGCCCAATGGCGATGTACTGGTGGCGGAAACCAACAGTCCCACGCGGCCGACCGGCGGCATCGTCAACCGGGTGATGAACTATCTGATGGACAAGGCGGGGGCCGGCGTGCCTTCCGCGAACCGCATCACCCTGCTGCGCGACGCCGATGGCGACGGGCGGGCTGAGACGAAGACGGCTTTCCTGACGGGGCTGCATTCGCCCTATGGCATGGCGCTGGTCGGTGACACGCTCTACGTCGCCAATACCGATGCGTTGATGGCCTTTCCGTACAAGGAAGGCGATACCAAGATCACCGCCAAGGGGCGCAAGATACTGAGCCTGCCGGCGCAGGCGCCCAACATGCATTGGACGCGCAGCCTGGTCGCCAGTCCACAGGGGCTGCTCTATGTCGGTGTCGGCTCCAACAGCAATATCGGGGAAAATGATCTGGAAACGGAGGCCAATCGCGCCGCCGTGCTGGAGATCAATCCCAATACCGGCGCCTATCGCATCTATGCTTCGGGCCTGCGCAATCCCGTGGGACTGGCTTTTGAGCCCAAGAGCGGCGCGCTTTGGGGCGTGGTGAATGAACGCGACATGCTGGGCAGCGATCTCGTCCCCGATTATCTGACGCGGGTCGAATTCGGCGCCTTCTACGGTTGGCCGTGGAATTATTGGGGTGGTTATGAGGATCGCCGAGTCCAGCCGCAAAGGCCGGAAATCCGCGAATATACCAAGCGGCCCGATTATTCGCTGGGCAATCATGTAGCGCCGCTGGGGCTCAGCTTTGCCGACAAGGTTTCGCTGGGCGCCCCCTATGGCAACGGCGCCTTTGTCGGGCTGCACGGCAGTTGGAACCGCAAGCCGATGTCAGGATATAAGGTCGTGTTCGTGCCCTTTGGCGACGATGGCGAGGCGGGCAAGGCCAAGCCGGTCGACGTGCTGACAGATTTTCTGGGGACCAAGGGTGAGGCCCATGGGCGGCCCGTGGACGTGACGGCGGATGCCAAGGGCGCGTTGCTGGTGAGCGACGATGTGGGCGGCGTCGTCTGGCGGGTGACGCGGAGCAATTGACAGGGGATATTCCTACCAAGGCGGCAGCATATTCCGGACGCTATATCGTCACCCCATTCCGTCCGGCCAGTTCCACCACATATTGCCAGGCGACGCGGCCTGAGCGGCTGCCGCGCTGGGTTGCCCATTGGATGGCATCCAGCGGCTCGAAACTGAGACCGAGACTGGCCGCATAGCCGCTGACGATGGCGACATAGGCGTCCTGATCGATCGCATGGAAACCCAGGCTGAGGCCGAAGCGGTCCGACAGCGCCATCTTGTCGTCCACCACGTCGCGTGGATTGACCGGGTCATCCTGTTCCGACAGGTGGCGCGGCACGATATGGCGGCGGTTGGACGTCACATAGAGCCGGACATTCGCCGGCCGCGCGGCAGTGCCGCCCTGCAATAACGAGCGCAGCGACCGGGCGTCCCCCACGCCATGTTCATCGAAGCCCAGATCGTCGAGGAACAGGATGAAGGGCCGCTGCGTGTCGCGCAGGATAGCGAAGAGTTGCGGCAGGCTGGCCAGCTCATCGATCGCGCATTGCAGCAGGGCGATGTCCTGTCCTTCGGCCTGGAGCTTGCCGACGACGGCCGCGACGACGGCGGACTTGCCGGTTCCCCGCGCACCCCAGAGCAGCACGTCATGCGCGGCATGGCCCGCGGCATGGCGGCGGCTGTTTTCGAGCAGCGCTTCCTTCTGCGCGTCGATGCCGGTCAGCAGGGCGTAATCCACCGGCGCGAAGGCCTCCACCGCCCGGATCGTGGCGCCGTTCCACACATAGGCGGGCGCAGCGGCCAGATCGGCGGAGGAAGCGGGCGGCGGCGCGATCCGTTCCAGCGCTTCGGCAATGCGGGTCAGCAGGGCGTCGTTCATGGCCCCTCGCTTAGCCCTCCTCCACTTGACGGGCAAGCGCGGCGCCAATGTCATTCTTCTGTAGCAATGGCCTTTTACTCCCGGAAATCGGGGCTTATATCGCTGGGGTCGTGACCATCCCAAATCCAGTCTTTTCCACTCGAATAAGCCGCTATGGCAGCGAAGCGCTGCGCGAGGCGGCGTTGCTGATCCGTGCCGGCGAGCCGGTCGCGGTGCCGACCGAGACGGTCTATGGCCTGGCGGCGGATGCCACGGACTCCAATGCGGTAGCGGCGATCTACACCGCCAAGGGACGGCCGAGCTTCAATCCGCTGATCGTGCATGTCGCGGACAGGGAGATGGCTGGACGTTTGGCGGATTTTTCGCCGGTGGCGGACAAGCTGGCAGAACGGTTCTGGCCCGGCGCGCTGACCATGGTTCTGCCCGTGCGCGCCGATAGCGGGCTGTCGCCGCTGGTGATGGCGGGATTGCCGACCGTGGCGCTGCGCCTGCCCGCGCATCCGGCGATGCGGGCGCTGATCCGGGAAAGCGGCCGGCCGCTCGCCGCGCCGTCGGCCAATCGCAGCGGCGCGATCAGCCCGACGCGGGCCGAGCATGTGCTGGCGAGCCTCAACGGCAAGATCCGCATGATCCTGGACGAAGGGCCGACCAGCGAAGGACTGGAATCGACTATCGTCGCGCCGGAAAGCGACTGCATCCGGCTGCTGCGGCCAGGGCCGGTGACGGCGACGATGCTGGAGGAGGCGACCCGGCTGCCGGTGGTGACGGGCGCGGAAAATGCGAAGATCGAGGCCCCGGGCCAGTTGGAAAGCCATTATGCGCCATCCAAGCCGGTGCGGCTGAATGCGCTGAAGGCCGAGAAGGACGAATATCTGATCGGCTTCGGGTTGATGCCCTGTCATGTGAATTTGAGCCCGGATGCCGATATGCGGGAGGCTGCGGCGCATCTGTTCGCGGCGCTGCATATGGCGGATGCGAGTGCAGCGGAGCGGATTGCCGTCGCGCCGATCCCGAATGAGGGGATCGGGGTGGCGATCAACGATCGGTTGCGGCGGGCGGCGGCTTGATCGACTGACCTAAGATTTAAGCAACTTCGTGTTCCTACGCAGGCAGGAACACGGCCCTTCTCACGGCAAGGTAACTACCGCCCTACCCGCAATTATCGTAGCCCGCATCGCGGCATTCGCGGCGGCGACGCTCTTCCTCTTTCTTCCGTTCACGGGCTTCGCGCGCTTCCTGCTTGCGCATCTTGCGGCCGTAATTGCGGTCGGCTTCTTCCTGGCTGGTGGTGCTCCAGTCGACCACCTGACTGCCCGCGCGCACCGGTGCCGTCACGATATTGGCCGCCGTCCGCGCGATGCAGCCCGGCAGGAGCAGCAACAAAGCCGGCGCGGCCATCAATCCGATCTTGTTCATATATCTTCCCCGGCTTGTCTTCCTCGCCAGCTTAGAGACGCTGGCGGCAAGGGCAAGCCGTGGGCGACGAACGGTTCAGGCTTCGATACGTTCGGCAAAGCCCTTGCGCAGCTTGGCCAGCTTGGGCGGGATCACCGCCATGCAATAGGGATTCCGATCCCCCACCCGTTCCCAATATTTCTGGTGATAATCCTCCGCCGGATACCAGGGAGCGTCGGGTTCGATGGCCGTGACGATCGGATTCGTCTGATCCGCCTGGGCGCGCTCGATGCCCATCTTCGCTTCCGCCGCCTGTTCGGGCGAATGGGGGAAGATGGCCGAGCGATATTGCGTGCCGATGTCATTGCCCTGACGGTTGAGCGTCGTCGGGTCATGGGTCGCGAAGAAAATGTCCAGCAGGTCGCCATAGCCGATGACCGTGGGATCATAGGTGATGCGGATCGCCTCGGCATGGCCGGTGGCGCCCGAACAGACCTGTTCATAGCTCGGGTTGGGCAGCGCGCCGCCGATATAGCCGCTTTCCACGGCCTTCACGCCCTTCAGATTCTGATACACCGCCTCTGTGCACCAGAAGCAGCCGCCAGCCAGAGTTGCGATTTCTTCGGCCATGTTTGCGTCCTTGTCCTTGCCCAACTGTCCTTGCGTCGACCGCACAGATAGGAAGGATCAGCCCGCGGTTCCAGTCTGCGGCGTTGCCGCTTCCGCCTTGGCACGCTCTTCGGCCACCAGTTCCTTGCGGGACAGCTTGCCGACCAGCGTCTTGGGCAGGTTGAGGCGCACCTCCACCTCGCATACCTTCTCATGCTTGCCCAATTGCGGGTTCAGCCACTCCTTGAGCGCGGCGCCGTCGATGCCAAAGCCCTCCTGCAAGGTGACGAAGGCCTTCGGGCACTCGCCGCGATAATGGTCGGGAATGCCGATCACCAGCGCTTCCTTGACCGCCGGATGGTGGTAGAGAATCTTCTCGACCTCGCTGGGAAAGACCTTGAACCCGCCCACGGCGATCATGTCCTTCAACCGGTCGACGATCTTCACATAGCCGTCCTCGTCGATCAACCCGACATCGCCGGTGCGCAGCCAGCCGTCGACGAACACCTCCAGATCGGCGTCAGGCCGCTGCCAATAGCCCTTCATGATCTGCGGCCCGGCAAAGACCAGCTCGCCCGGTTCACCTTCGGGCGGCGGACGGGTCGGGTCCTCGCGGTCGACCAGCTTGACGCGGGTGCCGGGGACCGGCTGCCCCACGGTGCCGGACTTGTTGAGCCCCTCATAGGGGTTGGAGCAGACGACCGGGCTGCTTTCGGTGAGGCCATAGCCTTCGACCAGCTTGCTGTGGGTCATCGCCTCGAACCGCTGCTTGACCTCCAGCGGCAAGGGCGCGCCGCCGGAAATGCACAGGCGCAGGGAGGAAAAGTCGATATTGGGCGTGGCAGGATGATCCAGCAGCGCCTGGTACATGGTCGGCACACCGGGCAGCGACGTCGCCTTGGTCCGCTGGATCGCGGCCAGCACCTGCGTGCCCTCGAAGCGCGGCAGCATCACCATCTCGCCGCCGTTCAGCACCGTGCGGTTGAGGACGCAGGTGTTGGCGAAGACGTGGAAGAAGGGCAGCACCGCCAATATGCGGTCGGGCGCCTCGGGATGCGGGTCGATCAAGCGGACCTGCCGCGCATTGGCGGTGAGGTTCTGATGGGTCAGCATCGCGCCCTTAGGCCGGCCTGTGGTGCCGCCGGTATATTGCAGCAGGGCGATGTCCTGTTCCGGGTCGATCGCGACCGGCGTGGGGTTCTCGCCATGGCGCAGCAGGTCGGCATAATGAGTAATGCGCGGGTCGTGCGGGACCGTGGCGGTCTCCTTGCGCTTGAACAGGCGGAACAGCACCGATTTGGCGGGTGGCAGGACTTCCGCGACGCAGCCGACGACCAGTCGCTCAAGGCTGCTATTGTCCAGCACTTTCAGCGCCGTGGGCAGCAGCGCCTTGGCCGACAGGGTAAAGAGGATGTTGGTGCCGCTGTCCTCGACCTGATGTTCCAGTTCGGCGGCGGTGTAGAGAGGGGAGTAATTGACGACCGTCGCCCCGGCCATCATCGCGCCATAATAGGCCGCGACATAATGGGGGACATTGGGCAGATAGAGCCCGACCCGATCGCCCTTCCGGACGCCCAGATCCTGCAATCCCCTGGCGATCCGCCGGATGATATGGAACATCGCGTCATAGGTCGTCTTGCGACCCATGAAATCGATCATCACCGCATCCGGCTTGGCCGTGGCGCTGTTCGCCACCATGTCCACCATCGACAAGGGCGGGAATGTCTGTTCCCAGGCGGAGGGGTGATTATAGCGGGTTTTCCAGATATTTTCGCTGCTCTCCATTTGTACAGGTGTAAGTTACGCCTTCCCTTTACGCAAGCGTCAAGCACGACAAAAAGGGCCGCGCCTTGCGGTCAAGGCGCGGCCCTTTTGCATGAGCATCCGGTCGTCACTCCACCTCTGGCGGAATGACGTTACGGCATCAAATGTGACCCTTATTGTCGCTGAACGGATCGAGGATCTTCGCGGCGCCCGAAATGAAATCGGACTCGCTCTTGAGCGCCTCTTCCGCGCGGCGGGTGGCGTCCTCGCGCTCACGGCGCAGTTCGTTGATCAACGCCTCGCGGTCGCCGTCCAGACGCGAATCGGTGGGCGCTTCGATGCCCGCCTTCTTCGCCGCCTTCGTCACCAGCGCGTCCAGTTCCCGCTGCGAGCAGAGACCGAGCGTCACCGGGTCCTTGGGCACGATGTTGGAGATGTTCCAATGCGTGCGGTCGCGGATCGCGGCGATGGTGGTGCGGGTGGTGCCGATCAGCTTGCCGATCGCGCCGTCCGAAATTTCGGGGTGGTTGCGCAAGATCCAGGCGATGCCATCGGGCTTATCCTGGCGCTTGCTGACGGGGGTGTAGCGCGGCCCCTTGGTCCGGCGGACCGGCTCCGGGCCTTTGAGCATCTTGAGCCGATAGTCCGGATTGGACTCGCCCTTGTGGATTTCCTCCATCGTGATTTCATGGGCGCGGACCGGATCGCGGCCGGTATATTTGGTGCCTGCGGTATCGTCGGCAATCGCCTGCACTTCCAGGATGTGCAGCCCGCAAAACTCCGCAATCTGGTCGAAGCTCAGCGCGGTGTTGTCGACCAGCCAACTGGCTGTCGCATGGGGCATGAGAGGCTGGGACACGGGAATTCTCCGGCATAAAACGGCGCTTAAAAACGATAAGGGCCGCCCAAGCAGGGCGGCCACGCCCGACCTGAGATAGTGCATCCCGCCCCGCCGGGCAAGGAAAAGCGTCAGGCGGCGCTGTCGAGCGCCTGGGGATCGATATTGTGCAGGCCGGTCAGAAATTCCTGCGCGCTGCGTTCCCAGCTAAAGCTCCGGCCATAGGCGGCGCAGATTTCGCGGTCGCAGAGGAGCGCGGCGGCGATGGCATGCTCCAGCCGGTCGGACAATGCGCCGGTTTCCGGGGTGACGATGTCGACAGGGCCGGTGACGGGATAGGCCGCCACCGGCGTGCCGCAAGCCAGCGCCTCGATCATGACCAGGCCGAAAGTATCGGTGCGGCTGGGAAAGACGAAGACATCGGCACCGGCATAAGCGCCGGCCAGATCGGTGCCGAACATCGGCCCCAGAAAATGCGCCTGCGGATAAGCTTTTTCCAGCATGGCGCGGGCCGGGCCGTCACCCACCACGACCTTGGTGCCGGGATGCTCGCTGGCGAGGAAGGCTTCCAGATTCTTCTCGATCGCGACCCGCCCGACATAGAGCTGGATCGGACGCGGCAGGTCGGCAAAGGCGGCGGGCGGCGTCGCTTGTGGCGTGAAGGCGGCAAGGTCCACTCCCCGGCCCCAGGCGCGCACCTGTGCCAGCCCATGGGCGCGGAGTTGCTGCCGCACCGAACGGGTCGACACCAGCACCGCTTCGGCAGGGCCATGAAACCAGCGGATATAGCGCCAGAACCAGGCTGCGGGCAGGCCGGTACGCTGCGCCACATAGTCTGGGAAATGCGTGTGATAGGCGGTGGTGAAGCGGATGCCGCTGCGCAGGCACCAGCGCCGGGCCGCAAGGCAGAGCGGACCTTCAGTCGCCAGATGGATCGCATCGGGACGAAAGGCCGCGATCATCTGGCCCATAATGGTCGACCGGACGAAGGCCAGACGGATTTCCGGATAGGTCGGACAAGGAATGGAGCCAAAGAGATCGGGCGAGATCACCTTCACCTCATGCCCCATCTTTTCCAGTTCCGCCTGCATGGTCTGGAGGGTCCGGACAACGCCGTTCACCTGCGGGCTCCAGGCGTCGGTAATGATGATGATACGCATGGGGGGTGGGCGCATCGGCTCTCCTCCCGTCAGGCTGCGATCCGCGAGGGTTCTTCGGCGGTGCGCCTGGCGATCTCGTCGGCCCAGTGCAGCACTTCCATCCGGCCGTCGAAATGCTCGACCAAAGCGGTGCAGCCTTCCACCCAATCGCCGTCATTATAATATTCGACGCCGGCGATCTCGCGGATTTCGGCATTGTGGATATGGCCGCAGACCACCCCGTCGACGCCGCGCGATCCGGCTTCATGCGCCACCACTTCCTCGAAGCGGGAGATGAACTCGACAGCGTTCTTGACCTTGTGCTTGGCCATCTTGCTGAGCGACCAATAGGGCAGGCCCATGCGCTGACGCACCGCGTTCACAATGATATTGACGCGCATCAACATGGTATAGGCGGCATCACCGATGAAGGCGAGCCAGCGGTGCGCGAGCATGATCGTGTCGAATTCATCACCGTGCAGGACCAGCAGCTTGCGGCCATCAACCGTCTCATGGATCGCCTTGCGCCGGATTTCGACGCCGCCGAAGCTGAGGCCGGTGAACTGGCGGAACATCTCGTCATGATTGCCGGGGATGTAGATGACGCGAGTGCCGCGCTTGGCGCGCTTCATCACGCGCCACACCACGTCATTATGCGCGGCGGGCCAGTAGAAGCGCCTTTTAAGCCGCCAACCGTCGATGATGTCACCCACCAGATACATGGTGTCGCTATCGACGCTGTCGAGGAAGTCGATCAGCATCTTCGCGTTGCAGCCGCGCGTGCCGAGGTGAATGTCCGAAATCCAGATCGTGCGATAGCGGCGACGCTTCCCTTCCCGTTCGGGAATGGCGAACTTGTCGTCGGCGCCATCGTCCAACTCCGCCAGGAAAGGCAGGCGTGTGATGACGTTCATGATACGACCCCTGAGCAGTTTCTCTCAGGAGCGAATCCATAGCCGGTCTATGTTACAACTCCGCAGCGAATGTGACGGAAATGCTACGGTTTTGGCCAAAAATGGACGTTTGATAATATCGTCATCCCAGCGAAAGACAGACCCTCCGCCACCCGTCAAACCGTCAACACGATCTTCCCGAAATGGTCGCCCGCATCCATGCGCCCATGGGCCTTTGCAGCTTCCACCAGGGGAAAGCGGCTGTCTATCGCAGGCCGCAACTTGCCCTGTTCGATGAAGGTCCACACCACCCGCATCAGCTCATCCGCCACCAGGCTCTTGAACGCCACCGATCGCGGCCGCAGCGTCGATCCCGTCAGGGTCAGCCGCTTGCTCATGATCGTGGGAATGAAGACTTCCGTTTTGGCCCCGCTCATCACGGCGATGGATACATGGCGCCCATCTTCGGCCAGGCACTGGATATTGCGCGGAACATAGGCGCCGCCAACCATGTCCAGGACCGCCTGCACCCCCTGCCCGCCAGTGATCCGCTTGACCTCCTCGACATAGTCCTGGGTGCGGTAATTGATCGCATGATCCGCGCCCCAGCCCTTGGCCTGTTCGCATTTTTCATCGCTGCCGCAGGTCACGATGATGGCAATGTCGAACAGCTTGCAGAGCGTGATCGCCATGGTGCCGATACCGCTGGCGCCGCCATGGACCAGCACGATGTCACCCTCGACCACATAGGCGCGCTCGAACAGGTTGCTCCACACGGTGAACAGCGTCTCCGGCAGTGCCGCCGCCTCCACCAGATCATAATCGTCCGGCACGGGCAGGCATTGGCCCGCCGGCGCGACCGCATATTCAGCATAGCCCCCGCCCGGCAGCAGAGCGCAGACCCGGCGGCCGACAAGCTGCCCGGCGCTCCCGCCCGCAGCGACAATCACGCCCGAAACCTCCAGCCCCGGAATGTCCGAAGCGCCCGGCGGCGGCGGATATTTGCCCTGGCGCTGCATCACGTCCGGGCGATTGATCCCGGCCGCCGCGACCTTGATCAGCACTTCATCGGGACCAGGCACGGGAACCGGCCGCCGCTCTGGCGCCAGCGCATCCGGCCCGCCCGGAACCTTTATGCCGATCGCCGTCATTTCGCTCGGCACTGTTTCGTTCGGCCCTGGGCCTTCGATAGCCATTGCTGCCCCCGCGGCAAATGTTGCACCGCACCTAAATCGACGGGCGGAATGAAGGCCTTATTGACAGACTGGTCCGCAGGGTCAACATTGCACGACATGGACATGGATAACGATCTGCCGAGAAAGGCTGATGATCCGCTGGCCCAACTGCTCCGACAGGATCTGGGCCCACTTTCCGTGGCCGATCTGGAAGCGCGCATCATAGCGCTGGAGGGCGAAATCGCCCGAATCCAATCAAAGATTGAAAGCGCCGTTAACCACAAAGCAAGTGCTGAGGCGTTATTCAAGCGATGAACCCGCGCCCCGCCCTCTGCGGCCTTGCCAAAGGCTCCACCGGGCACGGGCAGTCTGGCAATTCCGGTGGTCGAGATGCCCATCTTGATCCGCCGTCGAGCAATGCCGACATATGGTTCAAGTACAGCCCCTCTTTGGGGTCAGGAGTATAAAAGACATGCCATCTTTCGCACCCGCCCTTGAAACCACCCTGCATAATGCGCTGACCCACGCTTCAGAGCGTCGTCACGAATATGCGACGCTGGAGCATCTGCTGCTCGCGCTGATCGACGATGAACATGCGTCGAAGGTGATGCAGGCCTGCGGCGTGGAACTTGGCGAGTTGAGCGACGCCGTGACGCAATATCTCGACTCCGAACTGGACAGCCTGAAGGTCGAAGGGGCCAGCGACCCCTCCCCCACCAGCGGCTTCCAGCGGGTGGTCCAGCGCGCGATCCTGCACGTCCAATCCTCCGGCAAAGATGAAGTGACGGGCGCAAACGTCCTCGTCGCGCTCTTTTCCGAGCGGGAAAGCTATGCCGTATACTTCCTCCAGCAGCAGGACATGAGCCGCCTGGATGCGGTCAGCTACATCAGCCACGGCGTCGGCAAGGGCACGGCCATCCCTGAGCAGCGCGAGACCAAGGGCGCTCAGGAAGAGGAAAAGAAGGTGCAGGACAGCAAGGGCAAGAAGGACAGTGCCTTGGAGCAGTTCACCGTCAACCTCAATGAAAAGGCGGCGCGGGGCAAGGTTGACCCGCTGATCGGCCGCGCATCCGAAGTCGACCGGACGATCCAGATCCTCTGCCGGCGGTCGAAGAACAACCCGCTTTATGTGGGCGATCCGGGCGTGGGCAAGACTGCCATCGCGGAAGGTCTGGCACGCAAGATCGTCGAGGGCGAGGTTCCCGATGTCCTGAAGGAAGCGGTGATCTACTCGCTCGACATGGGCGCGCTGCTGGCCGGCACCCGCTATCGCGGCGATTTCGAGGAACGGCTGAAGGCAGTCGTGACCGAGCTGGAAAAAATGCCGCATGCGGTCCTCTTCATCGATGAGATCCACACCGTCATCGGCGCGGGCGCTACCTCTGGCGGCGCGATGGATGCATCGAACCTGCTGAAGCCCGCACTGTCGGGCGGCACGATCCGCTGCATCGGTTCGACCACCTACAAGGAGTTCCGCAACCATTTCGAGAAGGACCGCGCTCTGTTGCGCCGGTTCCAGAAGATCGACGTCAACGAACCCACGATCGAGGACACGATCAAGATTCTCGCCGGGCTGCGCAGCGCCTTCGAGGAGCATCACAACGTCAAATACACCCCCGACGCGATCAAGGCGGCAGTGGAACTGTCGGCGCGCTACATCAATGATCGCAAGCTGCCCGACAAGGCGATCGACGTGATCGACGAGGTCGGCGCAATGCAGATGCTGGTCGTGCCCAGCAAGCGCAAGAAGACGATCACCCCCAAGGAGATCGAGCAGGTCATCGCGACCATGGCCCGCATCCCTCCCAAGACCGTGTCGGCGGACGACAAATCGGTGCTGGAAACGCTCGACACGGATTTGAAGCGCGTCGTCTTCGGCCAGAACCGGGCAATCGAAGTCCTGTCCAGCGCGATCAAGCTGTCACGGGCGGGCCTGCGCGATCCGGACAAGCCGATCGGCAACTATCTCTTCTCCGGCCCTACCGGCGTCGGCAAGACGGAGGTCGCGCGTCAGCTCGCCCATCTGCTCGGCATCCCGCTCCAGCGGTTCGACATGTCGGAATATATGGAACGGCACTCGGTCAGCCGCCTGATCGGCGCGCCTCCGGGCTATGTCGGTTATGACCAGGGCGGCCTGCTGACCGATGCGGTCGACCAGAATCCGCACTGCGTACTGCTGCTCGATGAGGTCGAAAAGGCTCACCCTGACCTGTTCAACATATTGTTGCAGGTGATGGACAATGGCCGCCTGACCGATCACCATGGCAAGTCGGTGGATTTTCGCAACACCATCCTCATCATGACCACCAATGCCGGTGCATCGGACATGGCGAAGGAGAGCATCGGCTTTGGCGAGTTCACCCGCGAGGATGTGCAGGAAGATGCGGTGAAGAAGCTCTTCACCCCCGAATTCCGCAACCGCCTCGATGCGATCGTGCCCTTCGGCTATCTGCCACCGGAAATCGTGGCGCGGGTCATCGACAAGTTCGTGCTCCAGCTCGAACTGCAACTGGCCGACCGCGACGTCCACATCACCCTGGACGACGAGGCCAAGGCCTGGCTCACCAAGCGCGGCTATGACAAGCTCTACGGCGCGCGTCCGATGGGCCGCCTGATGCAGGAGAAGATCAAGCAGCCGCTGGCCGAGGAACTGCTGTTCGGTAAGCTCGTCCATGGCGGCGAGGTCCATGTCCGGTTGAAGGACGACGCCCTCGCCTTCGAAATCACCCCGGCGGCTCCCAAAAAGGGCAAGAAGGGTAGCAAGGCGAAGCCTGCGGAATCCACGAAATAAGCCTGGCGCATCCAGCGGTAACGAATGATCAAGGGCGGCCCATAGCATAGGGTCGCCCTTGTCATATGAGGCTACTGGACGGACCGGGATGGCCTGATCCAGACCAAGACTATCCTGATCTTCGGCCCTCTCCAGTTCCGTGAACCCTTCATGCCCACGCAAAAGCTTTGCGGATCATTCCCCAAAGGGCACAAAAGGCGTCAGAGGCCAATAGCGGGAGAGTCGTGATGCCAAATGCAATCACCTTCTACACCAACCCCATGTCGCGCGGGCAGATCGTCCGCTGGATGCTGGAGGAAGTCGGCCAGCCTTATGAAATGGTGGTGCTGGACTATGGCGAGAACGGCATGAAGTCCGCCAATTATCTAGCGATCAACCCGATGGGCAAGGTTCCGGCCATCGTCCATGCCGGCAAGGTGGTGACGGAATGCGCCGCCATCTGCGCCTATCTGGCGGACGCTTTCCCCGCCGCGGGCCTTGCGCCCTCCACCGATGACCGTGCCGACTATTATCGCTGGCTCTTCTTTGCGGCGGGGCCGGTCGAGGCCGCCATCACCAATAAGGCACTCGGCTTTGTCGTTCCCGAAGACCGCGAGCGCATGGCGGGCTATGGCACATTCGACCACACGATCGATGCCCTGGAAAGCGCCGTTTCCGGCCCGGCCTGGATTTGCGGCGATCAGTTCACCGCCGCCGACGTCTATGTCGGCGCGCAGGTCGATTGGGGTCTCAGCTTCGGCACGATCCCCAGCCGTCCGCCCTTCGAAGCCTATGCCGCCCGCCTGCGGGAACGCCCGGCCTATAAGCGACAGAAGGAACTGGACAACGCCCTGATCGCGGAAATGCAGAAGCCCGCCTGAAGCAAAAGGCCCGGCGGATCGCTGCGCCGGGCCTTTTCCTGTCTTGGCAAGACTGTCTTCAGTTGCGCTGACTGCCCATGAAGCGCAGCAGGAACAGGAACATGTTGATGAAGTCGAGATAAAGGTTCAGCGCCCCCATCACCACCGACTTGCCCATCATGTCCGTACCCGCGACATAGGCATAGATGCTCTTGATCTTCTGCGTGTCATAAGCCGTCAGGCCCGCGAACAGCAGTACGCCGATGAAGCTGATCACCAGATTCATCGCGCTCGACCGGAAGAACAGGTTGATGAGGCTGGCGACCAGCAGACCGACGACACCCATGATGAGGAAAGTGCCGAGACCCGAAAGGTCACGCTTCGTCGTATAACCCCAGAGGCTGAGGCCCGCAAAAGCCGCCGCCGTCGCGAAGAAGGTCTGCGCGACCGAGGTGCCGGTATAGACGAGCAGGATGGACGAGAGCGACAGCCCCATCACCGCGGCATAGGCCCAGAACATCGCCTGCATCGCGAAAGTCGACAAGCGGTTGATGCCAAAGCTCATGGTCATCACGAACAGCAATGGCGCAAACATGATGACATATTTCAGGATACCGGGCCCAGCCAGGATCTGATAGGCAAGACCGCTCGACGCGAACAGCATCGCGACCAGACCGGTCAGCAGCACGCCGCTCGCCATATAATTGTAGACCGACAGCATATAACTACGCAGGCCAGCGTCGAACGCCTCCCCGCGCGCAATGGTCGTGCCGCCAAAACCCGCAACGTCGGAACGCGGATCGGACCAATTGGCCATGAGATAATCTCCTTCACCGGCATCAGTGCGGCCGGCCCCCTCATTATCGGCTCATCGCGCCCTCAATTCAAGCACAGAGCGCAACCTGACTTATCGCGGCAGAACAGCTATAGGAAGATCATGCATCGCCTGTTCGTCGCCATCCGCCCGCCAGCCGATATCCGCAACGGACTGCTCGCCCTGATGAGCGGCATCATGGATGCGCGCTGGCAAGATGACGACCAGTTGCACATCACCCTGCGCTTCGTGGGCGAAGTGGACCGCCACCGGACCAATGATCTTATCGACGCGCTCGGCAATATCCGCTTTTCACCGTTCGAGATCGCCCTTGGCGGCATCGGCTGTTTCGACCGCAAGGGCCAGGTCCATACACTCTGGGCAGGCGTACAGCCACGTGATGCTCTCGCCCAGCTTCATCAGAAGGTCGACCGTGTCTGTGTCAATACCGGCCTCTCACCGGACAATCGAAGCTATTTCCCTCATGTCACGCTGGCCCGCTTCGGTCGGACAGCCGGTTCCATGGAGGCGTTCATGGCCCTCCATGCCGCTTTTGCAAGCGCGCCCTTCACCGTCGATGCATTCGCCCTGTATGAAAGCCATCTCGGCCAGGCAGGTTCGACCTATCATGTGATCGAACGCTATCGGGCCGATATTCAGACGCCGTAGGGCCAATCGACATTCAACCGATCCCGGACGGAGTCCCTTCGCCTCCTTCCAGCCTGCAAAGCAGTGAATCAAGGCGCGTGACCCGCTTCAATGTCTACGCCTCAGCGGGCGCGACATTCAGCCGCGCCCCCGCATAGGTTATCCCGTCGACCATATGCCGCAAGCAACGCGCCCACCGGCATTGCCCGCAGGATCGGTCTTGTTGTCATCGGCCTGCGCATGGATGACGACCGCCGCGCCATCGCTATCCAGCAGAGGCGTTGCTCCCCCACTGATGGTTCCGCCCGGAATGACATATTCCATTTCGCCCGCGCCATCCGCGCCAGCAATCATGTTGGGCATATCGCCCATATGCATGCCATCCGGATTATCCTTCCCATGCTTATGTCCTGTCGGATTCCAATGACCACCCGCACTTGCAAAGTCGGGCGGCGTACAGGCTCCGATGGTATGGACATGCACGGCATGCATGCCCGGCGTCAGCCCTTGCGCGTGCACGACGACATGCAGGCCATCTGCTGCCTGCGTCACCATAGCCTCACCCCGCGCGGAACCATCCGCCGCGAGCAGCTTCGCGTGGGCCATCGGCGCAGCAGCATCAGCGGCAGGCGCCTTCGCGGACGAACCAGTAACGCAGCCCGACACCAGGACAGCCATCGGCAATGCCCAGAGGATTGCGGCAATTTTCATGATGAACAAACTCCCGAGAAGAATGCTGCGAAGCGAACGCCGCATGACGGCTTTTTGTTGCCCAAGCGATCCAAAATGTCACCCGCTTTCCGACTTTTGGGCTGGATAAACCAGTCGCAAATCAGCCGGAACAGCGACCCAGCCATATAAATGAGAGCCGCATAGAAAAAGGGGCCGGTCTTCCGACCAGCCCCTCAATCCTCTTCCATCCCGAAGGACGGAAAATCTTACTGACCCGAACCCGGACCGTAGGTGATTTCCACGCGACGGTTCTGCAGTTCGCGAACGCCGTCGGCGGTTTCGACGCGGGGGTTCGATTCACCGAACGCCTGGGTCGTGATCACGCCATCGGGGATGCCCTTCGACGAGATGTAAGCCTTAACGGCGTCAGCACGACGCTGCGACAGGCCGACGTTGTACGAGGCCGAACCCGAACGGTCCGCATAGCCCGCCAGCATGACCTGGGCGCTGCCGCAGTTGCTGTAGGCCGAAACCGCGTTGTCCAGAATGGTGGCGGCGTCAGGCGTGATGTCCGACTTGTCCCATTCGAAGAAGACGATGTACGGCCCAGGGCTGCACTCGGCCACCGGCGGCGGAGGCGGAGGCGGCGGGGGAGGCGGGGGAGGCGGCGGCGGGGGAGGCGGCGGCGGAGCAGCCGGTTCACCACCGAAGTTGTAGGTCAGACCCAGCAGCAGGCTGTGGGTGCGCAGCTTGGTGTCAACCGACGAACCGGCGGGGCCACCGATGGTGGTGTAGGCCGGAACCAGCTTGATATCGTCCTGGTTGAAGAAGCGATACTTCAGCGAGACGTCGACATGGTTGGTCAGCGGATAGCGAACGCCCGCGATCGCCTGCCAGGCGAAGCCGGTGTCAGAATCGTTGACAGTGTCATTGGCCAGCTTGCCGCGCGACACGCCGACACCGCCGCCGACGAAGCCCTGCAGGCCGTCATCGGGACCGAAGTCCAGCAAACCGTTCAGCATGAACGACAGGGCCGAAGCCGCGCCGCCGAAGCCGCTCTTGTCCAGATCGACCTTGGCGCGCTTGTAAGCGGCCTCGGCTTCCAGACGGAAACCGCCGAAGTCATAGCCGATATTGGCATCGCCATCCCAGCCCTTGTGGTAGTCCACACCGGCAAGCGTGTTGCTGGCGGCACCGCCATTACCGGGGGTGAAAGTGATGTCCTGATCTTCGACGAGCACAACGCCGGAGTCGATACCGACATACCAGCTATTGTCACGCGCCAGAGCCGGGGTGGCCAAGGCGCTGGTCGCAAGCACAGCCGCGAGGGCAAGCTTCCGCATCTGAATTCCCCTTTCAAAATTGTCACGAAGGACTGCTGAAACCCTGTATCGGCTAGAAAGTTTCATGGCAAGTCCACAATTGGTAAAACTGTTGCAAAAATAACGCAGTGAGCGCCGTTACCCCTCCTGCAAAGCTAATTCGCAAGCGCTTTCTGGTAAAAGGCGGACACACCAAAGTCACGATCCGATCAGCCCCTCTATCAGAGCCCGATCAAACCATGCGCCCGCAACGCGCCCAGAATTGCCGCGAGGGCGGACCGGGCTTCCGCATCGACAGTCGCACCTCCCGATGGATCGGTTATCGCTGCCGCCTGCGCTCCCACGACCCGCGCGCCACCGATGTAAAATCCATCCCCCCGCACGCCGGAATCATGCCAGTCCACGCCGTCATGCTGCATGACGTGCCCCCTGTCCACGACCCATAGCGAAAGCCCCACACGCGGAGCGGCAAAGCGCCACCCCCCATCGGTCCAGCAGGCCAAGGCTCCGTCCTGCCCTTCCCAAGCCCCGGAAGCACCCGCCGTCACGATCCAGCAGGCACCGACCGCGGGCGAAGCCGGCGGCACGTCCTCATCGGCGCTTTCCACCGCGCCATGCAGCAGCATGTCGATCCGGGTCAGCGCCTCATTATGGAAAATTTCCTTTTGCGCCTGCCCGGCAAAAAGCTGGGGCAAGGCCCAACGGAAGGTCGAGTCCATCGTCATGATTCGATTGTCCTTTTTCGTTAGAAAGGAAGGCGCCGATCAGTCGGCCAGAACGATGCGCGCGGCCCGTCCCAACGCATAGGAGCCGACCTGCCGCACCTCCACCGCCAGCTCACCCGCACCCATATCTTCGGCCACCGTCGCCGCGTCATAGGTCCAGACGGATTGATCCGTGACGATCCGGCGCAATTCAATCGCGCCCGCCCACAAACGCAGTTCGTACCTCTCCCGGTCTTCGCCCAACGGCACATCGGTCCCGCTGGTCCAGCGCCACCCGTTCCTGCTCCGCCTCGTCCAGCCAATGATCCAGCCGCCCGCACCATCGGCCAGCGCCTTCACATGGACCGGGGAGGGCGGCACCACGGCCTCCCCCGTGATCGTCAACAGGGCATCGCTCGGTTCACTGTCTCCCACTCCGATCGCCGCGATGCGAATGCCGCCGCCGATCTCTGGCACGCCGCCATAAGCGGCAAGCGGCTCGGCCAGCCGGTCCTCCTCCAGCAGCAGGAAATTCTCTCCCTCCGCATGCGACGCCATCGCCCATTCGGTTCCGAACAATCCCCGCCGCAGTCCTTCCAGCCGGAAGCTCGCCGCACCAGTCTGAACGACATGAGTGAACTGGATCAGCTCCCGCCCGACCAGACACAGATTGCGGCCCAACGCCAGTGCCGCCTCATCCGCCCCGTTCAATTCCATGTCCTCCGCCAACAGCGTGACCTGAACGGCATGGATGCCATCGATCAACGTCGCGCTTCCCGCAGGCAATGCCGCGTCCACAAGGCCCATCACCGCCCGGCCAGCCGTCCGCCCGACAGGAGAAGCCTCCCCCGTCGCGCCGATCGCGAAAAGTGCCGCGCCACGCCACCCTTCGCCCCCGCTCGCCGCCGCCACGATGACCGGGGCCGTCGCCAGCCCTTCCCTGATCGACGGCAAGTCGGCCAGCATCAGCGTCGTGGGTCCATGCGGCCTGTCCGCCTGCCGCACGACCGCGCCCGAAGACGCTCCCGCCGGGATCGCCGCGCCAGCCCCCGGCACGCGCCGAAGGCCCATCCGCACAGCCATGGCCTCCCATTCGCGCTCCTCGATCCGCCAAAGGCCCGGCACGCCTTCGACCGTCACGACATTGCCGGGTGCATGGCGCAACGCATCCCACCCGCACCGCAATGTCATCGTCGATCGCCCCGTCCAGGCCATCCCCATCTTCCGCGCCGCCAGCGCCCGCGCATCCTCGCCCGACAGCACGACCGGCAGGTCCACCCCCTGCTCCAGCCGCCCCGGCCCAGGCCTGCCGACGCGTTGCACGCCCGCCTGATAGTCCCGCTCCGGATCATAATAGCGCACCGACAAAGCCACCGGCACGCTATCGGCAGCACCACCCGACCGCTCAAGACCGTCCAAAGCACGCCCATTGACCGACCGGCACAGTCCCACGCCCCCAAGCAGCGCCTCGCCTTCCGTCCCCGAAGCCCGCAGGCGCAATCCGGCCTCTTCCGCCACGAAGGCAAGGTCGAACGCATCCGCCAGCGGCGCCAGCGCATCGCTCACATCGGCGCCGCTCGCCGCCATGCCGTCGACCGTACCGAACCCGTCGCCGGTCAACATCCCCCCGCTCAATTCGCCGGCCAGACCGGCAATCGAAACCGCTCCCTCGTCCGCCTCGACCTCGAATGTGAGCGAAGGAATGCGATTGCCGTAATCGGCCAGCGCCAGATCCTCGAACACTGCATAGGCCATTCCCCGATGCCCCGGCGTCACGTCCACGCCTTCCGCCGCCGCGATCAATGGATCGACCGCCTGATCCTCTCCCCCCAGATGCAGCCGAAAAGCCCCCAGCTCCGTCTTGAAGTCCCCCGCCGCCCCCCGCAGCAGATTCCCATCCGCCCAGATGCGCCGCACCGACCGGACGGCCCGCGCCGACAAGGCCACGGCAAAACTGGCCGAATAGCTGTAGCTGGTGACGCTGGGCCGTCCCTTGCCCCCGCCGCTCTTGTGCTTCGTCTCCTTGAGGTCCGTCGCCCAGATCACCGTTCCCGCCACCCGCAGCGTCCCGAACAGCTTGGGTATCTGCGAACCATAAGTGGAGGTCTGGACCTGCACCTCGGTCAGCCGCCGCCCCTCCACCCCCTTGGGCTTGAACAGCACCGCATGATCGAAGGCATTGCCGATCAGCCCGCCAATGGCGCCACCCAGCGGCCCGCCAATGGCCGTGCCAAGGGCGGTCAACACAATCGTCGCCATATTTTCTCCTATTCCGTCCCGCTATTCTGGCCGCCAATAGCCCAGCACCGGCCAGGGCGACTCCCCCGGCATCTCCACCACGCGCCCCACGCCCGCATGGGCATGGACATGCCCGCCCGGCACGACGATCATCAAATGCAACTGCAATGGCCCCGGCCGCACCAGCGCCAGATCGCCAGCCCGCGCCGGCTCGACCCGCCGCAGGCCTGCCGCCCGCAACCAGTCCGCCGCCTGGCGCTCATCGCCGGAGCGCAGCCCATAACCCTGCGGCGCCACCCGCCCCAGGACCAGCGCCGCCAGCCCTACGCAATCCAGACCCCGCTCCGGCGCCCGTCCATGCAGGCGAAAGCGCACCCCCACCAGCGCCCGAGCCGCCGCCGCAATGTCGTTCAAGCCGCCCCCGGATAGCGCGTCAGCAAATCCGTCCCCGGCAGATAAGGCTCGCCCCGAAAGTTCACCCCATTGCCGAACCGCCCGGCACAGGTCGCCAACTGCCGGTCGCATCCCTCGGTCAGCAAAGCCAAAGCCCCCACCTCCACAGCAAAAGACGGCGGATCGGCCAAAGTCACGCCACTCGCGTCATTATCGACCACCCCCTGCACAATCCCGCCATTGGCCCCGGTCAACCAACGCAAAGTCCCGAAGGCATAGACCCCCGCCTCCAGCCCGGACACAGCCACGACAGCGTCCTCGACCTCCTCGACCGCCACCACGCGCCGCCGCCCGGCCAGATCCACCCGACACTGCCGGTCCCCCAGCGCCGCCCGGCAATCCGGCGAAGTCGAAGGCGCGACCGGCGCTTTCAAAGCCGCCATCGCCCCCACCAGCTCCGCCGTAAAAGCCCCGGCCTTGCGCGTGACGGCCCCGATCTCCCCCCGCGCCAGCAGCAACCACAATTCACCCGGCGCCTCCCACTCGGTCAGCCGCAATTCCAGCCCGGCCCCGTCCCAGCGCCCCGCCATCAGGTCCGCCTCGCTGATCGCATCCGCCACCAGCGCGCCCTCGACATCGCTGTCGGCTCCCTCCACCGTGATCCCGCTCCGCACGGCGGAAGGCGTCATCCCCGGCGCGGCGCGATAGCGGACGTGCCCGATCTCCAGGTCGCGATCATGGCTGGTGAGGCCGATCGTCACCCCGTCCCGCCGCTCGATCCGCCAGCAAAAGGCCAGCGTCGCCAGCGGCTTTTCCAACGCCTCCAGCCCGCTCATTCCCTGATCTCCACCAACAGCACCGAAGGCGCCTCCCCAGCCGCGAAGGTCGCCCGGTTGATGTCCAGCCGATCCTCGGCAAAGCGCACCGGCACATCGAAGCGAAAGCCCGCCGTCAACACCACGCCCTCCGCCGGAGCTTCATCAAAGGCGATCACCCCCAGGCCGGAGTGACTCCAGCCGCCGACCATCTCGACCCCATCCACGGCGACCCGGATGGTCCCCGCCACCGGCCGCGTGATCCGCCGCGCCTGCGCCTCCTCGCCAACGCCGTAGAAACGCTGCAGCGGAAACTCCGCCCGCACCCCGTCGCCCAGGCCCAGCCGCTGGTCCAACGGCCCCGGCGCTTCACCAACGCCGCAACTGCGATCATCATAGGGATCGCTGAACCGAAACCCCCGCGCCGCCCCCCGCCGCGCCCGAAAGAAAGCGATCAGCGCCGCCGTGTCCGCCTCCGACCGCACACCCGGCCCCGCATCGAAAGACAGCCGCGCATCCGCCCAGTCGCTGCTCCTCCGCTCATGCCCGGACACGCTCTCCACGATCTGCGTCGAAAAGGCGGGCGCCACACTCGCCTCCCGCCCTACGCCCAAAGGAAAAGCCACATCATCAAAGGCCTGCACATCATCCTCCCCATCCAGTCGGAAGCAGGTAAAGCCGTCCCGCGCGACCTGCGGCAGCGCCCAGACAAAGGTCGCCGCCGTCCCCCGCCGCACCGCCGCGTCCGCCGCCGCCGCAATCTCCCGCCACTGCACCGCATCCTCCGCCCGCAGCACGAAGCCCGAAAAATAATGCTGCTCATGAACCGGATAGCCCAGCCGTTCGACCGCCAGCTCAACCCCAAGCGCGGTGAGACGCTCTCGTCCCTCCGTCACCCAATCATAATCTTCCAATTGCAACACGTCGAAGGCCGGCGAAGCCCATCCCAAGGGCATATTCGCCCGCTTCGCCTCCGGCGCCAAAGGATCGAGCACGGTCGGCAAATAGGCCAGCAAATGCGTCACCGCCCCCGGCGCCAGACCTTTCACCCAGCCGCAAAGCGCCGCGGTCGAAGCCGCCAACACTTCCCCCGCCCGATCCAGCAAAGCCTTTTGAGGCGCGCTCAAGACCCCCCGGACATCCGCAATGGAAACCAGCGCCCCGCCAAAAGCCGCCCGAGCCGCATCGTCATAAAGACAGATGCGCCCATCCGGCATCACCCACCACCAAGGCTCGCCCACCTGAAAGCTGATCGCCAGTTCAGCCGACAACCCAATGGAAACAAAGGCTCCCGCGACCAACCGCAAATAGCTCATCGCCCCATCATGCGCGGGCGAGAGCAAAGTCGAAGGCGGCGACCACCCCGTCAGCGCCGGCGCACCATCCTCGGCCCGCTGCTTCCAGTCATTCCAGCAATGCGCATCGAACAATTCATAGGAAAGCGACCAGATCACCCCCAGCCCCAGCGCCTTGGCCTGCCGCGCAAAATCCGCATGCCAGGCCGCGCAAGGCGCATTCAACACGCCGCCCGCCAGACTGATATAAAATCCGCCCCCCAACGGTTCGAGCCGGAAATAATGGCTCATCCCGACATAATGATTAATGTCCCCGCGATACCCCAGAGCATGGATCGAAGCGACAATCCGCTCCGGCGTCTGGTTGAAGCAGTCGTCATAGCCCGTCGCCATCGACAGCCCATGCTCCGGCAGCACCACGTCGCCAACCCGCAGCACCGACCCCGCGCCATCGCATCTTATGCCCGAAAGCTCACACCACCCCTCAACCCCGGCGGCGAAAGCCGTAGTGCCCGCATCATAACCCGGCGCGGCGAGCGAGATGAACATCCGGTCCACATCGCCCGCCCAGACATCCTCCCCCTCACTCAACAGGAAGCCACTTCTGACGCTGGAAAAATCCAGCGTAATGACAGCATCTTCCGCCCCACCGCTCGCATAGTTCCACAAGCGCACATACCAGGCCCGCGGCGTCCCCTCCGCATCCCGCCCCTCGATGGTCAGCGTAGGCCCATGCGTCTCATCCAGCCGCCGCAGCCCCCCGCTCCGCCAGCGAAAACGCAGCATGCAGTCCCGAAAATCCCGATCCGTCTCATAAGCCAGCAGGGGATGACTCCATTTGTCCTCCGCCTCCCAGATCAGCCCCGCCAGATCCCCCGACCCATAGAAAACCGCATCCACGCGCAATCCAGGTCCAGAGGGGGCATCCGGCGCGGTCGTCACCACACTCGCCATCATCGGCCGGGGGAAATTGACGGTCCAATGCGTCGGCGCAAAGCGCTTCATGAACCGCGCCTCTTGCCCCCGCCGCACGTCAGCAAGCCAGTACCCAAGTCCGCTCATCCGCCAATCGCTCCCCTGACCGCCCGAGCCACCTGCCGCGCACTGCGCGCCAATAATCGGGCGTTATCCGCCCCCTGCCCCTGCACCGCGATGTTCACCCGCACGTCCCGCGCACCTCCACCGCCATGCGGAACGACCTGCCCGCTCGCCGTCGGCACAAAGACCTCCGGCCCCCGCTCTCCCACGACATAGGCCCGCCCCGGCGCCACCGGCCCGCCGGTAGCCCGCCCCGGCAAACCCAGCGCGGAGGCGGCCAACCCGATCAGCCCGCCATCGCCCCCGATGCTGTTCATCCCAGCCCGCAAGGCGCTGGCCGCAATGTCATCCAACACCCGCAGCGCGATGCTCTTGAGTTCCTCAAACCCGAACTGCCCGGTCCGAACCGCCCGCAACAACCCCTGCTCGATCCGCCGCCCAGCCCGCTCCGCACCGCCGGCCAGCGGCCCTTCCAATTCCCCCCGCATAGCCTCGACATCCCGGGCAAAACCCTGCGTATCCGCCCGCACCCGCACGACCAGATTGTCGATTTCCTCGTCCATCCCGCCCTCGAATCCGAAAAAGAAAGAAAAAATCCCCTCCCCTTCAGGGGAGGGGTTGGGGGTGGGGGCGTGCCCCAGGCACCCCGCCATCCGGCATCACCGCCTTCAACCTCTCCAACTCCCCGCGATCCATCCCGACCTCCGGCTCCTCTTCCCCCCGAGCCGCCCGCAACACGCTCTCCAGCTCCACCGGCGTCGAGCGCCAGAACTCATCCGGCCGCCACCCGAGCAACCACCCCGCGACCCCGGCCAACCGCGCCGCCGCCTTGAAAAAGCTCATCGTCCCCCCAGTATCTGGCCCAATATGCCCCGCAAAACCGGCGTCAGCGTCGCCAGCCCCGCCGCCACGATCGCCTCGCCCAGGGCTTCCCGCGTCAACCCGGCCGGCGGCTCCGCCAGACAATGCCAAAACAGCCCCGCCATCTCGGCCAGCGACAGCTTCCCGTCCGCCGCGCGTTCCACGAGCGAAAACAGCGGCCCCAACTCCTCCTCAGCCGCCACCAAAGCCGCGAAACTGGGCCGCAGCACCAGCCGCTCCCCTCCCAGCTCCAGCGCGGCCTCGCCCCGTGCGCCATTGGCCCCGCTCATAGCGACACCACCGCGCCGCTGCTCTCCAGGCTCAGCGCATAATTGCGCTCCCCATTATAATCCCCGGCATAATCCAGCCGCGTCACCAGAAAGCGCCCGCGCATCTTCTCGCCGCTTTCGAAGCTCAGCTCATAATCCTCGATGGTTCCCGCCAGCGCATGGTTGCGCAGCCGCACCTCCGCCGCCGATCCGGTAAAGATCCCCGCCGCCGACACGCTCACCGACCGCACGCCCGCGCCCGACAGCAACTCGCGCCAGCCGCCCGAATCCTTGTTGGTAACGTTCACCGCCTCGCCATTGACGGATAGCTGCGTCGTGCGCATTCCGGCGACCGTCGCATAGGCCACCGGAGCCCCGCCATCCCCTATTTTCAATAGAAACGCGCTTCCTTTTTCCACGCCCATGGAGCATTCTCCTCTAAGATAAACCGTGCAAGATTCGGGATATGGAGAGAGGCCCAAAATGTTCGTGACCGCCCCCCTGATGCTGTTGCTGGCCGCCGCCCCACAGAGCGGCGACGCCGTCGGCAACGGCCGCAAGACCTATTCGGCGTGCCTGGAAAAACAGATTCAGCCCGCGCTCGACAAGAAGATGTCGCTCAGTGATTTCCAGGCCTCTCTGAAGGCGCAGTGCGGCACACAGGAAACCGCCTTCCGCGCCGCCATCGTCGCGGACGACAAGTCGACCGGCATGTCGGAAAAGGATGCCCAGTCCGACGCGGACGACCAGATCAGCGAATATAGGGACAAGATCATCGGCGAGTTCGAGGACTATTCGAAGTCCTGATCGTCAGCCGCACACCACGCGCAACCGATAGTCGACCAGCGCCTGCCACCCATCCCGCGCGCCCGTCCGCGACAGGCGCGACCGGACCAGCCGCGCACTGACAACCCGCCAGCCCTCCGCTGACCCAACCGCCCGCAAGACTGCATCCACGCGCCCCAACAGCCCCGCCAGCCGCGAAGGCGCCTCTCCCACATCGAACAGGCTGACGGTCAAGGTCAGCTCCCGCCCCTCGACATCCTTCGCGCCCCAATCCAGCGCAACACAATCGCCCACCACGCCATAAGGCGCGCTGGCCCGTCCCGGCGTTCCATCGAACACCCCGTTCAACCCCGCCATCAAATCCGCATCGCCGCGCAAAGCCGCAACGACTACCCCGCGCACCGCCACTTCCGCGCTCATCGCCGCCCCCTTCCCGCTTCCCTCAGCGCCAGATCGCCCATCCACCGTCGCTTGAGGCCAGGCCCGGACAATCGCACCACCTCGCCCTCAACCCGCGCTTCAACGCCAAGCGCGCCCGCCGCCGCGACGATCCCCCGCCGCCGCGCCTCGACCCGCTCCATCACCAGCGTCCGAAGCCGCTCGATCATGCCAGCCGCATCCGCCGCCAGGGCCGCCACAACGCGCTCACCACGGCAGGCGGCGTCGCCACCTCTCCATCCCGCGCCGCGAAATGCTCGGCCGCCAGCCGCACGATCCCCTGCCGGATCGCCTCAGGCAGCCCCTCTGCATCCTCAGCCATCCCGGCCCGAAGCCGCACCGTCACCGCACCCGGCCCATCCACCAGCCGCGCCCGCACCCAGCCATCCCCCGCAGCATCGATATCGACCGCATAAGCCTCCGGCGCCAAAGCCACGTCCGCCACCTCGACGCCCAAAATCGCCACCACCGGCCGCGCCATCAGCCGCTGCCAGCTCCCATCGGCCATGATAGTTTCGGAAGCCTCCCGCACCACCAGCCACTGCCCGATAAACTGCTCGCAAAGCCCCGAAGCGCTTCCCAAAAGCCGCTCCAGCACCCCATCCTCATCATCCGACCCGATCCGCAACCAGGCCTTGAGATCCGCCAGCATGGCCCCTCCCCAAGAAAAAGGGGGACGCCCACAGGACGCCCCCACAAGTCCTTCTCCCTGCGGGAGAAGGATACGCAGCCTTAGCGGCAAAGCCGCTTAGGCGAAGTTGGATGAGGGCGCCCCTTTAGGAAGCCGCGAACTTCATCAGCTTGATCGCCTCCGAATTCGCCACGGCCCCGCCAATCCGCTTCACCGCATAGAAGTGGACAAAGGGCTTGTTGCTGAACGGATCGCGCAGGATGCTCGTCTCGCTCCGCTCCGAAATCACATAGCCCGTCTGGAAATTGCCAAAGGCAATCGACAGCGAAGCCGCCGCGATATCCGGCATATCCTCCGCCTCGATCACCGGATAGCCCAGCAAGGTCGCGGGCTGCCCCGCCGCCAATGAAGGCTGCCAGATAAACGCCCCATCGCTGGTCTTCATCTTGCGAATGACCGCCAGCGTAGCCGAATTCATCACGAAACAGGCTCCCTGACGATAGGGCGCCCGCAGGCTCTGCACCAGATCGATCAGCTTGTCCTGACCCGAGGCCGTAAAAGCGCCGGAAGCCCCCGAAGCCACATATTGCAGCGACCCGAAGGCCCGCACGCTGTCCGCCTCATTGGTGGTCGTATAGGTCAGGAACCCCTTGGGCTTGTTCGTCCCATTGCCATTGACGAAGGCCGCGCCCTCCGCCGCCGCGAACTCGCGGGCGATCTCGCCCGCCAGCCAGCCCTCGACATCGAACTGCGCATCGTCCAGCATCGCCTGAGACGCCGCCGGATTGGCATAAAGCTCACCCGAAGGCGGCACGATCTCATTGAAGCTGGGCGTCGCCGTCTCCGTCCGCGCCCCCGTCTCGCTGGCCCAGCCGGACACGATGCCGCCCGACGTCACCAGCTTGCGATAGCCCGCCGTCCCCGTCCGCACGACATTGGCGATCGAACGAATGGGCGAAATGCCCTTCAGCGTCGCATCGATGATCTGGTCGATCTCCCGCGGCACCGCATAGCCGCCCGCGGCACCGGAAGCCCCGGAAAAGCTCTTGAGTTCGACACCCGCCTCAAGCCCCTGCCGCACATAGCGATCGACAAAGGCGGCACGACGCGGATCGACCGCCCCACCCTTCACCCCATCCAGCGCCGGCCTCTGCTGGACAAGCAAAGCCCCCTTCAGCGCCGCCACCTCATTCTCAAGGCCAGCGATACGCTCACCCTGCACCACCGCATCAAAGCTCGCTTCCAACTGATCCGTCATAGCCACTCCCACGAAAAAGGGCGGCCCAAACCGGACCGCCCGAACCATTCCTTCTCCCCGCGGGAGAAGGATACGAATCCTTGCCAGCTCTGCTGGCTAGGCGAAGTTGGATGAGGGCGACGCCCCCTCCACCGCAATCACCCGAGCCAGATCCTGCATCGGATGCGTCACCACGCTCACCTCCACCACCTCCAGCTCCAACAATTCACGCGGCGCGCAACCGCGCGCCTCCCGCACCCGATAGCCAAAGGACAAGCCGTCCACCGCTTTCTCCCGAAGCGCGCGGCCAGCCTCCCGCCCGGCAGCCGTCCGCCCCGAAACCCGCCCGATCACGCGCAAGCCCCGTGCATCCTCCTCGACCTTCTCGACCGTCCCGATTACCTCTCCCGGCCGATGCTGCCACAGCAAGGGCACCCCCGCCACAACCCCGGCAAATGCCCCCGCCCGCACCACATCCCCGCCGCGATCCACCCGATCGAACACCGCCGCATATCCGGCAAACCGCACATCATTCATGCACCAGCCCCAGCAAGCCCAGCTTCACCGCCATCCCCAGCAGCAGCAGCGCCATCACCACGCGCACGACCCACGCAAAAACAGCACCCCGCGCCGCCTTCTTCGCGTCCCGCCAGGCTCCCAGCAGTTCGCGCAATTCCCGCACATCGTCCGGCGCCCCGCCATCGGCCAGCCCCAACCGCTCCAGCGCCCGCCCCGCGCCCAGCTCGCTCGCCTCCTCGATCAGCGCCCGGATCATCAGCATATCCATGCCCACCGGCTGCGCCTCGGCCTGCGCCACCAGCCGCGCCAGCATCTCCCCGTCATATTTCATCGCCCACCTCCGCGACTGCCGCCTCACCCGATGCCCAGCATCGCCCGCTTCTCTTCAGCGCTCAGGAAATCCGCCGCCGTCACCCGGTCCCACAAAGCGGAACGCTCCTCCGACAGCGCGGGCACCGCATCCAGATTCGCCCTCAGGCACAGTCCCGGCCACCAGCCGTCCAGCCCCTGCGCCAGCCCACCGCAGATCTTCGCCACCAATGGCAGGATCGTCTGCCGCCACAGCGCCCGATTGGCCTCCCGATAATTGGCGTAAGCATTATCCCCCGGCAGCCCCATCAGCATCGGCGGCACCCCGAAGGCGAGCGAAATTTCCCGCGCCGCCGCCGCCTTCAGCCCAACGAAATCCATCTCGGCCGGCGTCAGGCTCATCGCCTTCCAGTCCAGCCCGCCCTCCAGCAGCATCGGCCGGCCGGCATTGGCCGCGCCCGAAAAAGCGACCTCCATCTCCCGCTTCACCCGCTCGAACTGCTCCGGCGCCATCACCGACCCGTCCCCCGGATCATAGACCATCGCCCCCGAAGGCCGCGCCGCATTGTCCAGCAGCGCCTTGTTCCACACCGTCGCCGCATTGTGGATCGCCACCGCCCCGGCCGCCGCCCCGACACAGCCCAGCCCATAATGGTCGTCCAGCGGATGCAGCGCCTTCAGGTGAATGATGCCGGTCCGCCCCGCGCCATCTTCCGGGGACAGCCGCGTCACGCTTTCCCCGACGCGATAAAGATAGGCCGCCGGCCACCCCCGCGCATCCGCCTCCACGCTGACCCGCTCAGGCCGCAGCGCATAAAGCTCCACCGGCAACCCGTCCGCGCCGACGATCAACTGGACATAGGCATTGCCATGCAGCAGCAAATGGCTCGCCAGCGTCTCCACCAGCGATTGCCCCCCGGAACAGCGCATCAGCAAAGCCCGAACCCGCGCCTCCACATCCGCCGCAACGCCCTCGACAGCCAAAGCGGTGCCGCCCGCCCCTTCCGCGATCAGCCGCATCGCCCGCTGCGCCACCGGATTGCCGATGACCCCAGCGCGCAACTGCGCCTCATAGCTTGCCGGCCATTCCCCCAGCGCCACCCCGCCCGAACCCCAGGCCCGCGCCAACACCGGCCGCGCACTTGCCCGCGCCGCCTTCGTCCCGAAAAATTTCATAGACCCACCCACAAAAAATCCTCCCCCCGCAAGGGAGGAGGATGGTGAAACTTGGCAGCCTTCAGCCACCTGCCGAAACTTGGAAAGGGGGTTCCTCGCCCCTTTAAGGATTACGCTTCAAAACCCGATCGCAGGCATCGCCGCCCGCCTGCCCCTTCCCGATCAGATTGCCCGCAACCGCGCCCGCGGCCCCAGCCAGCAACGTCTCCCCGACGCTCCCTCCGGCGATCACGCCCGCGCCAGCACCGCCCGCCGCACCGATCACCGTGCCCTTGCGCGCATCCTTCTTCCGCTTGAGCAGGCAGTAGCGCACATCGTCGCGATCACGCGGCGCCGCCCGCGCCACCCGCGCCCTGTCCTTGCTCGACAACGTCACCGCGATCGCAGGCTCGACCATCAGGGTCAGCGCCGCCAGACCAGCCGCCAGTTTCGCGATCCTCATCGAAAATTCTCCTGCCATTTCATCGCCGCGACAACGCATGGCGCCCCCGCTTTGTTTCCTCGTTACGCAAGCGTTCGAATATAGCGTTTACACGGCCCGCACCCGCGCATCCCCGCGCCGCCCGAGCATCAACTCCGTCAGCGCCCAGACCAGCGCATCCGCCCGATCCGGCGACCGCCCCGGCCCGACATAGCCGCCCCCCAGCATCATCCCGCACATCTGGTCCTCCAACTGCGCAAAGCCGCCGCGATGCACGACCCGTCCGGCCTCATACAAAGCCGCCACCGGCTCCGCCCGCGCCACCTTGCCCCGGCTCGCATGCACCAGCCGCACCGGCAGCCCGGCTTCCGCAGCGCGCAGCACGCTTTCGACCATCGCGCCGCCATTATTGGCCTCGGCCACCACCCGGTCCGCGCCATGCACCAGCGCAGCCGCCGCGACTGCCCGCGCCCAGCCCTCGGGCGTCGCGCCCTCCACGGTCGCATCGGCAATCACATAGGCCCGGCCATCATCCCCGATCCCTGCAACCACGATCCCGCAGGCATCCCCATGCGCGGAGGCAGGCGGATCGACCGCCACCACCACCCGCACCAGCGCGCCCCGCACATGCGCCACCCGGCACCGCTCCAGCAGATCGCGGCTCCATAGCGCGCCCTCGACCTCTTCGATCAGTTCGCCCTCCAGTTCCTGCCGCCCCAGCCGCGTACCGCCATAGCTCCGCTCCATCGCCGCGATGAAGCCGTCGGCCAGATGCGCGACATTGTCCGCCGTCCGCCCCCGCGTCACCACGACGTCGCCGCCATCCCGCGCCACCAACCCCCGCACCAGCGCCACAGGCCGGGGCGTCGTCGTCGCCAGCACACGCGGCGCAACGCCCAATCGCATCCCCATCATCAGATTGTCCCAGGCCGCCTCTCCACCCGCCCATTTGGCGATTTCATCCGCCCAGCCATGGCTGAACTGCGGCCCGCGCAGACCCTCCGCCTCCGCCGCACCGAACAGGGTCGCCACCGCGCCATTGGGCCACACCAGCTTGCGCAAGGCCGGTGAAAAAGCCGGCCGGTTCCACCAGGGCGCAACGGCCAGAACGCCCGAGGCGCCCTCCACCATCACCGCCCGCGCCTCGCCCAGCGTCGCCCCCACCAGCGCGATCCGCGCCGCAGGATCGCTCTCCGCGACCGATCGCACCCACTCGGCCCCGGCGCGCGTCTTGCCAAAGCCGCGTCCCGCCATCATCAGCCAGATGCGCCAGTCCCCCTCCGGCGCCAATTGCTCCGGCCGCGCCAGCCAGCACCAGTCATACGCCAGCGCATCCGCCGCCGCGCCGCTCAGCCCGGCCAGCACCCGCTCCCGCGCCGCCTCCGGCATCAGCGCCAACCGCTCGAAATCCGACAGTTGCCCCATGCGCCGCCTCCATTCATCGATTTTCCCAGCCCGAAATTTGGCCGACCCGCCCAGCGCCCCTATATGCCCGCCATGAGCTCGATCCGCCCCGCCCGCGCCGCCGACGGCGCCCGCCTGCTCGACATCTGGCGCAAGGCCGTCGACGCGACCCATGATTTCCTGACGCCGGACGACCGCTCCGCCATAGAGGCCGAGGTTGCCGCTTTCCTCCCCTTGGCCCCCGCCTGGCTCGCCACCGATACGGACGACCTGGCCATCGGCTTCATGCTGATCGACGGCGCGCATATGGAGGCGCTGTTCATCGACCCCGCCTGGCACGGCCAGGGAATAGGCCGCCGCCTGGTCGGCCACGCCCTGTCGCTCCACCCCACGCTCACCACCGACGTCAACGAACAGAATGACCGGGCCATAGCTTTCTACGAAGCCCTGAGCTTCGCCCGCACCGGCCGCTCCGAGCAAGACGGCCAAGGCCGCCCCTACCCGTTGATCCACCTCCGCTACGCCCCCTGAGCGGATGATTTCAAATGGCCAATTCCAGCCATTGAGAGGCACGTGCTCCTGCGAAGGCAGGAGCATGGTGTACTTCAAGGAAAGCGACGCAAAAGCATACCGTCCGCCTTCCCCCCAACACCAACCTAATCCCCACTCCTCTCCCGCACCAACTCCAGCGCCGCCCGCAACCGCGCCACCGCATCCTCGCCATCGGGCCGCTCGACACTCTCCAACCGCTGCGTCTCCGCCACCTCTTTTTCATGCGCCCTGAACAGGATCGCCTGGATCATATGCGGATGCCCCCGCTTGATCTTCCGGCTTTTGACCGCGCCCTCGCCGTCCAGCACGATCTCCTCATCCTCCGTGCCGAACAGCGCCTGCCGCAGCATCAGCGCCTTCAACTCCTCATGCCCGATACTCAGCGCCTGCTTCCAGGCCCGCGCAAAGCCCGGATCGCGCCGCTTCAGATAATAGACGGTCGCCAAATTCCGCCCCACGACCCGCGCCGCCTCACTGACGTTGCAGGTCAAGGCCAGCGTTTCCAGGAACTTCTGTCGCAATTCCGGCGTAAAGCCATCCTTGCGCATCGCCCTCAATTGCGGCCCCGTGCCCTGGGCGCCCTGCTGATTATTCTCCAGAACCAGCACCCGGTCCGGCGCCTTCGCCCGCCCGCCAAAGCGCTGCCTCCCGCCCTTCTCCTTCACCTCATCCACCATGCCCATCCCCCGCGCCCAAAAGAAAAGGGCCGGCCCAACAGGACCAGCCCCTTACCGCGCCTCGTTGGCGACTCACATTTTTCCAGTGTCCGCATAACTGCCAGAACAGCGTGACGATGTCAAGAAAAATGTTCCATATAGGTTAAATCATGCCGCAGCCATCCGTTCGATCGCCTTGGCTTCCACCGCCAGCGCCGCGGCGAAGCTCGGCCGCTCCCGCATCTGCTGCAACCAGCCGCGAAGGCGCGGCCAGCGCCCCTCCGCCAGCACGGAACTGCAATAGCAGACATTGATGATCGGGCAGGCCACCGCGATGTCCGCCAGCGTAAAGCGATCCTCGACCAGGAATCCGCTGTCCGGCAGAATGTTCTCCAGATAGTCGTAAAGCTTAGGCAGGCTATCCGCCTCGGCTTTCTCGGCGGCGGCAAGATCCTGCGCCATGCCCATGAACGGCGCGACCATCCGGTTAAAGAAGATCTGAACTCCCGTCGCCTGCACGATCGTGTCGCCAAACTCCTCATACCAAATGGCCCGCGCCCGCGCCTTCGCTTCGACCGGGATCAGATTGGGCTCGGGATGCAGTGTATCCAGATAGGTTATGATCGCCGTACTGTCGCTGATCAGGAAATCCCCGTCCTGAAAGCCCGGTATCTTGCCGAAGGGCGATGTCTGGGCGAACGCCTCGCCGCCCTGCCCGAAACCGCCCGGCTTCACCTCCAGATCAATGCCCTTCTCGGCGGCAAAGACGATGACCTTGCGCACGAATGGCGAAGGCCGCGCTCCATAGAGGATCATGACAAAGGCTCCTGAAAAAAGAAGCCCATCATCACCGTCCATCTTCGACATGCAACCTGATTCACCCCATGGGGCGAAATTCACCGCCCCGATTCATCCGCTCCGGCAACGGTCCGCGTATAATCGATCCTGATCCGCACCCAGCTTCCCACCATCACCTTGCCGTTGACCCGCGGCGGCAGCACCAGAAATTGCCAGGCCGCCAGCCGCACCGCCTTGGCAAAGCCGGACCCCATGGGCGATTCGCCCAGCGTCTGGCAATTTTCGACATGATAATGATCGACCGTCTTGCAGGCCACCAGACCCCAGCCATTGCCCGGCGCACTGGGGGGCAGATAGCCGGCCAGCTCCGCAGGGCTCGGCCGCCGATACCATTCCGCCTCGAACAATTGCACTCCGCCCGGCCCCTCCCCCGGCCCGGCCACCGCCGCGCTATTGCCCGGCCCCGAAGCGCCGTCAGCCGCGCCCTTCTTCGCGATCTTCCCGATATCGGCCGACGCCATCTGCTGGGTGTCCATCACCAGAAAGGGCAGCGGCGAAGGCTGCTGCTCGGTCGGCTTCACTACCGGCCGGTCGGGCTTGGCCACCGGCTGCACCTGCCGCTGCGCCGATTTCTCCTGCCGCTTCTTCTCGCTCTTTTCAGCCTTGCTCTGCGCCTTTTCCGTCTTGGGCGCTGGCGCCATCTCGAAGGTCACGGGGTTGCGGAAATCCGGCAACCGAATCACCGGCTCGGGCGCCAGCGTCAGCAGCGCCAGCAGCAGCAGGCCGTTGAAAAGCAGAGCGAACAGCAATCCGCCGCCACGCTCGCGCCATTTCGAAGGGGATGAAAAGGTCAAATTCACTCAAATGCGCCGGGCAGGACTCATAAGGGGTCATGCCCAGACGCCGCCATCCCGTCAACGCCGTCGCGTCAACAGACATCCTCTTCGCGGACGACCGGACGGCTTTCCCGGGTCGCCCGCATCCGGCTGGCCTTGTCGTCGGGATCGGAGGTCAGCACGACATGATCCTCATGCACCTCCAGCAGCACACCGGCAAAGGGCATGCCCTCCAGACTGCCCGTCACCCGGTAGCTGACCGAATCCCCGACCTTGAACGTCACAGGGTCGGTATTGAACTCAAAGGGGCAACCGCCCTCTCCCATGCCAAGCATATTTGTCTCCTATGCCGGAAGCTTAGCGCGGCGGCACCGTGCCGATCAAGCCTCTGTCGCTTCCATCACAGCCGCGTTACAGCCCGGCCATGGATATCCGCCCCGCCTCCTCATCGGACCTCCCCCGGCTTCACCCCATCATCGAGCGCGCCTATCGCGGCGACACCGCCCGCCAAAGCTGGGCGATCGCATCCGCCCCGCCCGCCAGCCCCCGCACCAGCATTGCCGCGCTCGAAGCGATTCTCGCCAGCCCCGCCGAACGGCTGCTGGTCGCGCTGGGAACGGACGGCGCGCCCATCGGCTGCGTCCAGATCTCCGACCGGGGCGATGGCCGGGCCTATCTCGGCCTGCTGTGCGTCGATCCCGGCCTCCAGTCGGGCGGCCTTGGCCACCGCCTCATCGCCGCAGCCGAACAGCTCGCCGCAACCGCCTTCGGCGCCCGGCAGATGGAAATGACCGTCATCTCCACCCACGACAAACTTATCCAATATTATCAACGCCGTGGCTATCATCCTACCGGAGAGCACCGCCCCTACCCCGTCCCGCTCGACCCGCCTCAACAGATGATCGTCCTGGCAAAAGCACTGGCGGCCTGAAAGCAGTTCGGCTACGGCCTCAACCCGATGCTGACCAAGCTTTACCAATGGACGCTGGCGAAAGCCGCCCACGCCCACGCCGAACGCTGGCTCTTTATCATCAGTTTTCTGGAATCGAGTTTCTTCCCGATCCCGCCGCATCCGCTGCTGGGCCTGATGTGCCTGGCCCGCCCGGAACGCGCGATCCGCTTCGGCCTGATCTGCACCATCGCTTCGGTGATGGGTGGCCTGCTGGGCTATGCCATCGGCCATTTCGTCTATGAAGCCGTCGGCCAGCAGATTTTGCACGCCCTCGGCCTCGCCGCCAAATTCCCGGTCGCCGCCTGCTATCTGCGCGACTATGGAGCGGAGATCATATTGATCAAGGGCGCGACGCCCATCCCCTTCAAACTCATCACCATCACCGCGGGCTTCATCGGCCTGTCTCTCTTCACCTTCCTCTGGGCCAGCATCCTCAGCCGCGCCTTCCAGTTCATGCTGGTGGGCTTTCTGTTCTGGAAATTCGGCCGTCCTATCAAGGCGTTCATCGAAAAATATCTCGGCCTGCTGTCGGCCGGTTTCCTGGTCCTGGTGATAGGCGGCTTCATCGCGGCCTCGGCACTGTCGGGCGGCGGCGACAAGAGCGACAGGTGCAGCCACGCCACCATGGCAAGCCTGCGCTGAGCCGCACCGGCATGAAGGACATTCCGGCCCGCTTCCCGAAGCTCACCGCCCTGCTCGCCGGATTCGTGGCGGCGACCGGCTTCGAACCGCTCAAACTCTGGCCCGTCACCCTGGCCTGCTTCGCGCTCCTCATCGTCCTGATCGAGCGCGCGCCCGACCGCCGCAGCGCTTTCCTGCGCGGCTGGCTGTTCGGCGTCGGTCATTTCACCCTCGGCCTCAACTGGATCGCCCACGCCTTCACCTTCCAGGACGCGATGCCCCACTGGTTCGGCTACGGCGCGGTCATCCTCCTGTCACTCTACCTGGCAGCCTATCCCGGCCTGGCCACTCTCGCCGCCTGGTGGTTAAGAAACCACGTGTTCCTGCGAAGGCAGGAACCCAGTCCCGCCGTCAGAACTGGACTCCTGCCTCCGCAGGAGCATGCTACACTTCCTTTCACCCTCATCTTCGCCGCCACCTGGCTAGCCTCGGAATATCTCCGCGCCACCGCCTTCACCGGCTTTGCGTGGAACCCGCTGGGCGTCACCCTCCTCCCCACCGGCATGGCCATCGCCTCCACCCTCATCGGCACCTACGGCCTGGGCGCCCTCGCCATCCTCGCATCCGGCGCGCTCCTTCTGATCCTCCGCCGCCAGATCAAGCCCGCCGCCGCCATAACCGTCCCCCTCATTGCCATGGCCCTGTGGGGCCATCTCTCCCCCGCGCCATCCACCCCGACAGGCGCGCCGCGCATCCGCGTGGTCCAGCCCAATATCGGCCAGGACGAAAAATATTCCCCCGAACTCGAACAGGCGCATTTCCGCACCCTGGCGACCCTTTCAGGCACCCCCCGCCCCGCCCCGCGCCTGATCTTCTGGCCCGAAGCCGCCATCCCTGCCTATCTCGACCTGGAACCGGAATGGCGCGCCCGCCTGGCTGGACTGCTCGGCCCCGGCGACCTCCTCATGACCGGCGCCACCAAGGTCTATTTCAAACAGATCGAGAAAGAAGGCGTCACGGAAAACGCCCTGGCGGGCGCGAACAACAGCCTGTTCATCGTCGACCCGGAGGCCCGCCTGCTCGGCCGCTACGACAAGTCGCACCTGGTCCCCTATGGCGAATATCTGCCGATGCGCCAGATTCTCCAGCCGCTCGGCCTTTCCCGCCTCGTCCCCGGCGATGTCGATTTCTGGCCCGGCCCCGGCCCGCAAAGCCTGACCCTGCACGCCACCCTGGGCCGACCCCAACTCAAAATGGGCGTCCAGATCTGCTACGAGATCATCTTCTCCGGCCAGGTGGTAGATAAAGCCAACCGGCCAAACTTCCTCTTCAACCCCTCCAACGACGCCTGGTTCGGCAGTTGGGGCCCGGTCCAGCATCTCGCCCAGGCCCGCCTCCGCGCAATTGAGGAGGGCATCCCCATCATCCGCTCCACCCCCACCGGAATCTCCGCCGTGGTCGATGCCCGCGGTCATATATTGAGCAGCATCGGCCACCACCGCGCCGGTTTCCTCGACACCGCGCTCCCCACCGCCCTTTCGCCGACGCTGTTCTCGCGCCTCGGTAATTGGGCGCCGTTCGGCTTCATGATCGCGCTCGTCGCACTGGCCATTGCCACCCGCAGAACGACCCGCTAATAGCCACATAAACTTTTCTTTATGTCGCTTGTCCGCACAGCGTGCTAACGGGAGTCCCATGCGCAACAACTATCTCTTCACCTCGGAATCGGTTTCCGAAGGCCATCCCGACAAGGTCGCAGACCAGATTTCCGACGCCATCGTCGACCTGTTCCTGTCGAAGGATCCCGAAGCCCGCATCGCCTGCGAAACGCTGACCACGACTCAACTCGTGGTGCTGGCGGGCGAAATCCGCTGCAAGGGCGTCTATGAAAACGACGCCTGGGCGCCCGGCGCACAGGAAGAGATCGAGCGCACCGTCCGTGAGACTGTCAAGCGCATCGGCTACGAACAGGACGGCTTCCACTGGGAAACCTTCCGCTTCGAAAACAATCTCCACGGCCAGTCCGCGCACATCGCGCAGGGCGTCGACGCCGCGGGCAACAAGGATGAAGGCGCCGGCGACCAGGGCATCATGTTCGGCTTCGCCTGCGACGAAACGCCCGACCTCATGCCCGCCACGCTGGACTACAGCCACAAGATCCTGGCCAAGATGGCCGCCGACCGCCACTCCGGCCGCGCCCCCTTCCTGGAGCCGGACGCCAAGAGCCAGGTGACCCTGCGCTTCGAAAACGGCAAGCCCGCCGCCGCCACCGCCATCGTCGTCTCGACCCAGCACGCGCCGGGCTATGACGAGGGCGCGAAGGAAGCCGAACTCAAAAATTATGTGAAGGGCGTTATCGCGGAAGTGCTCCCCGGCGAGCTGCTCTCTGACGAAACTGTCTATCACATCAACCCGACCGGCAGCTTCGAAATCGGCGGGCCGGACGGCGACGCGGGCCTTACCGGCCGCAAGATCATCGTCGACACCTATGGCGGCGCCTCGCCCCATGGCGGCGGCGCGTTCAGCGGCAAGGACCCGACCAAGGTGGACCGCTCGGCGGCCTACATCACCCGCTATCTCGCGAAGAACATCGTCGCCGCTGGCCTCGCCAAGCGTTGCACGATCCAGCTCGCCTACGCCATCGGCGTGTCGGAGCCGCTTTCGCTCTATGTCGACACCCACGGCACCGGCACGGTGGACGACGACAAGATCGAGGACGCGATCAAGAGCATCAAGGAACTGGGCGGCCTCACCCCGCGCGGCATCCGCACCCATCTCGGCCTCAACAAGCCGATCTACCAGCCCTCGGCCGCCTATGGCCATTTCGGGCGGAAGGCTGAAGGCGACTTCTTCCCCTGGGAACGCACGGACCTGGTGGAAAAGCTGAAGGCCGCCATCGCCTGACATAGAATGGGGGAAATCATGGGACGGAAGCACCGCACGACCATCGCCACTCTGGCCATGTCAGCGGCGCTCGCCGCTTCCGTCCCATCCCCAACCCTGGCCGCTCCCGCCAGGACGGCCGCCGATGCGGCGATCTTTCGCGCCGCAGGCCTCAAGAACAACGGTCGCGGCTGGACCAGCGGCTGCGATGAATCCGGCCAGCCGCCTTCGCCCGCCACGATAGACGAACGCCCCGACCTGAACGGCGACGGCCGCCCGGAAGCCGTCGTCTCCGAATCCAGCGGCTATTGCTACGGCAATACCGGCCAGGCCTTCTGGCTGCTCAGCCAGCAGGCCGACGGCAGTTGGAAACTGATGGCGCATGAAACCGGCATCCCCGAATTTCTGGCCAGCAAGGGCGCGGGCGGCTGGCCCGATCTTTCGGTCGGCGGCCCCGGTTTCTGCTTCCCCGTCCTGCGCTGGAACGGCCGAAACTACGCCTTCCATCGCCGCGCCTATGAAGGAAAGCCCTGCCGCTGACCGGCCCCGCATGACGGCAATATGAAGAAAAGTTCATTAGGCCCGAACGGGAAAAACGCCCATAAGCAGGTCGTCGGGTCCGCACCCCTGTCGGGCCCGGCAACTCCCTCTTTTGAAAGGGAATTGCGATGACTTCGGTGTCCCGGAAGCTGACCTCCGCCCTCCTTGGCCTCGCCCTCCTGGCTGGCAGCGCCGCTCCCGCGCTCGCCGCGCCTTGCAAGGACGCCAAGGGCAAATTCGTCAAATGCCCGCCCAAGCCGGTCGCCAAAAAGGGCCCGTGCAAGGATGCCAAGGGCCGCTTCACCAAATGCAAATAAGCTGAAGGCGCCTCGCCTCAACCCCGCATCCGTTTCGCAAGTACCAGCCCAGCGCCGCTAGCCCCGGCGCTGCGGCTCCCAGCCTCCTGCCCCCGGCCAATCTCCTCAACACCGGGGGCAGGAGGCGCCCCATATCCCCGCTTGCCCCCATCGCCGCCGCCCGCTATCGGCGCGCCCATGACGACGCATGAAACGGGGCATGAAACGGGGCATGAATCCGGGTATAAATCCGGCGACCCCACCACGCTCAACCGCCTCTATGGCCGCCAGTCCGGGCACAAGCTGCGCGCAGCTCAACAGGAACTGGTCGACACGCTACTCCCCGCCCTCTCCGTCCCTGAAGAGGGCGAAATCACCGCCGCGAACCTGTTCGGCTATGACCGCCCGCTGCATTTCGAGATCGGCTTCGGCGGCGGCGAACATCTCGCCTATCGCGCCGACCTGCTGCCCGACCATGGCTTCATCGGCTGCGAACCCTTTCTGAACGGCGTCGTCACCGCGCTCGGCCATGTCCGCGACAAGGCGCTGGGCAATGTCCGCCTCCACATGGGCGACGCGCTGTCGGTCCTCAGCCGCATCCCCGACGGCGCGCTCAGCTTCGTCTACCTCCTCCATCCCGATCCCTGGCCCAAGGCGCGCCACGCCAAGCGGCGGATGATGAACCCCGGCCCCGTGGCGATGATCGCGAAAAAGCTGAAACCCGGCGGCGAATTCCGCTTCGGCACGGATCACCCCATCTATCTGCGCTGGGCGCTGATGGTGATGAACGGCCATCCCGATTTCGAATGGCTGGCCAGCGAACCCAGGGATTTCCAGGTTCGCCCCGGCGGCTGGCCCGAAACCCGCTACGAAGCCAAAGCCCGCCGCCTGGGTCACGAAGTCTGGTATTTCCGCTACAGGCGCATCTGACGACAGGCGACGGACAAGTCGCGGAACAGCCCTCCTGATCTCCCAAAACAAAGAAACCCCGCCGGAGCAAGCTCTAGGCGGGGCCAAGGTTCAGGGAGGAGTCACTCCAAGGGGAAGGAGTGACCCAACCTATCTAGGGGACGTTCGATGACGATTCAAGGACATGTCATCCTGCCGTCGCTGATGCGCCACTCCGCGGAGCGCCCCACGCTGTCTTCATTGACCGTTCAGCCATTTCATATCAGGCTGGCGACAAGATCATATCGCTCCGAAAGCCATATTGCTCCGAAAGATCGTAACGTGCGCAAATCCTATCGGGCGTTCACCCTTCCGGCGTTGCTTCTGTCATCCGGCCTCGTCGCGACGGCCCATGCCGAAACCTATTATGTCGATTCCCGTCTTGGCGATGATCGTTCCGGCGGAACGTCCGCCGATCAGCCCTGGCGATCCCTTGCCCGCGTCAATAGCTGGCCGTTTCAACCCGGCGATCAAATCCTGCTGACGGCGGGATCGACGTGGAAGGAACCGCTGACGATCACCCGATCGGGCAAGGCCGGATCGCCCATCACGATCACGGCGACAGGCTCCGGCTCCAGGCCGCGTATCGATGCAGGCGGCGTCTCCGAATATGCGATAGGCGTGATCAACGCGGAATATGTCGCGGTCAGCGGGCTGGAGGTCACCAACGACGCCCCCTCGCCAGCGCCGCGAACCGGCGTGCTGGTGCGGGCCGAAAACCGGGGCGTGACGCGGGGCATCCGCATCAGCGACAATTATGTCCACGATGTCCGGGGCACCAACGACCGCAAGGACAATGGCGGGATAGTGTTCAGCGCCACCGGCAAGACAGTGGCCACCCGCTTCCAGGATCTGACGGTCGAGCGCAACATCGTCTGGCGCGTCGATCGTTCGGGCATTGCCGGGATCAGCGACCGGGTGTCGTTCCTGGACTGGTTCCCCAGCAAGAATGTCGTCATCCGCGACAATTATCTGGAGGATATCGGCGGCGACGGCATCGTGCCCCGGGGCACCGACGGCGCGCTCATCGAGCATAATATCGTCCGCTATGCCGGCAGCCGCGCACCGGGCTATAATGCGGGCATATGGCAATGGAGCACCGACAACAGCCTGATCCAGCTCAACGAGGCGGCCCATACCCGCACCCGCTATGACGGCCAGGGTTTCGATTCCGACTATAATTCGCGGCGGACGACCTTCCTCTACAATTACAGCCACGACAATGCGGGCGGGTTCCTGCTGATCTGCTCGCCACGGCGCAACGACAAGGACAATCTGGGCAATCGCGGCACGGTGGCCCGCTACAATGTCAGCCGCAATGACGGCACCCGCATATTCCAGCTCTCCGGCAATGTGTCCGACGTGCGGATCGAAAAGAACGTCATCCATGTGGGCAAGGCGATGGACGTCCAGATGATCGTCGCGACCGAATGGCAGGGCTGGGCCCGCAATGTCCGTTTTGCAGGCAATGTCTTCAAGGTGGCGGGCACGGCGCGTTATGGCAGCGAGAAAGGACGCAGCGGCCCCGACTATCTGATCAAGGCCGGCTTCTCCCCCGCCGAAGCCATCCGCTTCAAGCGGAACAGCTATTTCGGCAGCCATGTGGACTTGCCGGAGGATGGAACCGGCCAGTCCCTCCTGCCCTATCGGGAAGCCGCGTCGGACTGGCAGGTGCCGACCTTCGATCCCGCCAGGCCGGACGGGTTCACCGAATTTCTCGCCCGTCATCGCGCCTGGATGTTGGCGATGCTGACCAGGGAGTTGGAGGCGCCCGTCACGCCGAAGCAAGCTCGCCGCAGTTCGATCTTCGAAGCCCGGCGCTGATCCGCAGCGTCAAAGAAGCCCCATCTTTACGAAGCTTGCCCACCTTCCCCGTCAAGGGGCGCGAGCATTTGCAAGCAGGGGAAAAAGGCAACGGCGCGCCGAGCCCTGCCCGCCGCGCCGTCATGGCTGCCTTCACAGCGCCCCTCCCCCCGGACGGGCGCGCCCCTTGAAAAGGCTCAGTTCGCCTTGCTCAGATCCACCTTCTCGACCCATTCGGGGTAGAAGGTCGGCTCCCGATTCGACCAACCCACTGCGGTGGCCGCCGCCTCGCTGATCGACTGGAGCAACGCCCGGCGCTTTTCCGGATGGAGATGCGGCAGGCTGGCCGCCGCGCAGAAAGCCCCCGGCAACCACGGCCGCGCACCCGCCCCGAGCAGCCGCTCATACAGGAAGCGATAGGCCGAAAAACTGCCCAGCCGGTCCTGCCCCAGATCGAAGGCCGAAATCGTCACCAGCGGCGCCATGAACGGCTCCATCTGGTCCAGGCCGCTGTCATCGGGCACGCGGGCCTTGATCTCCTCAAGCCGCCCATAGATCCGCGCCTGCGCCCGGATGCTCGCCTCCTCCACCATGTCCCGCGACCACAGCTTCATGGCATCGCGCCGGTGGAGGCCGATATCCAGCGATCTTCGGATATAACGCTGCGTAGCGGCCGGGAAACTGGCGAATTCACGCAATTCCGCCAGGGTGATCGCCCCATCCGCTGGTCTTGCACTGGTGCCCATGCTCTTGCCCTCCGACTTCAAGTCGTAAGCAGAACATGCGCCCCATATGGTTACTGCAAGCTTAAGCGCCGGTTCTGCCGACAAGCACAGGGAATCATTTTTCTTTGTGCAGCGCAACATGTAATTTTTGTGAATGCGCCCAATCGAGTAACGAAGCGGTCACCCGCCCCATTTCGTCCGCAGCGTCACGCCCACCGTGCGCGGCTCGCTGGGTGTCCCGACGATCAACCCGCTATTCCCGGCCTGCACCGTCAGATTCTGCATATAATCCTTGTCGAACAGGTTGCGCGCGAACACCGCCACTTCCCATCGCGGCGACCGATAACCGATGCTGCCGTTGACCAGCGTATAGCCCTTGATGACGGTATAGGCCGATCCGGTGGCATCCCCCAAAAGCCGGGTCCGGGTCACCGCATCTCCGCGCAGGAACAACTCGCCCTCCCGCGCTCCGATCGCCAGCGGCACATGATATTCGCCACCCGCCGATCCGACCCATTTCGGCAGCCCCGGCAGCCCCTGCCCCGACAGGTCGCACTGCGCCGTACCCGTGCCGGTCCGCTCGATGGGACAAGGCCCCTTGGGATAGCTCGCATATTTCCCGTCCGAATAAGCGCCCGAAGCCCGCAGCACCAGCCGTGATCCGATTCCCGCCGCCGCGTCGAACTCGATGCCCTTCACCCTCACCTTGGGAATGTTGGCCAGATAGCTGCGCAACGCCACCGTGGCCGAACTGTCGACCACATTCGCCTGAAAATCCGTCACGTCGATATGATAGGCGTCGATATTGAAGGTCAGCGCATCATCGAACAGCCGCGTCTTGAACCCCGCCTCCCAGGTGGTGTTCGTCTCCGGCCGGACGACGGCGGTGGTCAGCACTGCCTGGTTGGAGGCATTGACCGGCAGACCCGACATGTTGATCCCGCCCGACTTCTGCCCCTTGGCGAAGCTGACATAGCCCATGATCCCCTCCATCAGATCATAGGCGACATTCACCCGTCCCGACGCGCTGCCATCGCCATCATGCGCGGTATAGGATTGCGCCCGCAGGATGGATTGCTGGTCCGCCTGCAATGCCGCCGTCGGCGCCACCCCGCCAAAGGTCCGCACGTCATAGACGCCGTCCTTCTCCTCATAGGTATAGCGCAACCCACCCGTCACCGCGAACCGCTCCACCGGCCGCCAGGTCACTTCCCCGAAAATGCCGTAGCTTTCGCTGCGGAAATCGGTCCGCCCGTCGGTCTGATAACCATCGAGCAGCGCCGACGTCCGCGTCGCACTCGCTGGCAGCAGCCAATAAGTCGCCTGCGGCCCATAAATGCTGATCGGCCGCCCCGTGATCTTCTGGTGGAAATAATAGAGCCCCGCCACATATTCGAGCGGCCCCGGCACATTGGACCCAATCCGCAACTCCTGGCTGAACTGGTCCTGCCGCGAGGGAATATGCTGCGTCGTCTGGATGTGCAGCCCGGTATAGTCGCGATCGTTCGCCGCATCCCAGTTCCAGAAGCGCCATGCGCTGATCGAGGTCAGCGTCGTCCCACCCAGCTTCCAGTCGGCGGTCGCGGACACTCCGCCCTCATCGGTATCCACGCCCAAAGGCGCGTCATTACTCGTCACCCGGTCATAGGGATTGAAACTCGGCGGCACATAAGGCCCACCCGGCGCATTGGCCGCCAGCGAAGCATAGCGCTGCGCGGCAGGCTTCAAGGTCGGCGCCACCCGCACGAAAACCTGCGCGCAGCAATCATTCCGAAAATTCGCCCAATCCCCGATCAACCGCAGCGAAAAGTCCGGCGAAGGCTGGAACAGCAACTGCCCGCGAATGGCGTCATTGCGGATATTATTCTGACGCTCGCCCCGCGCCACGTTCCAGATATAGCCATCCTGCCGCGTTACCGACCCCGACAGCCGGAAAGCAAGGCTCTCGCCCGCAACCGGCCCCGTCACCGCCGCCTTGGCCTGCACGAAATCGCGGCTGCCATAGGAAAGCTCCGCCTCCGCCCCGAAATCGAAGCCCGGCTTCTTCGTGACGATGCTGATCGCGCCGGCCACGCTGTTCTTCCCGAACAAAGTGCCTTGCGGCCCGCGCAGCACCTCGATCCGCTCGACATCGGCAAAGTCGAACGCCGCCGTGGCAGGCCGCGCATGATAGACCCCGTCGACATACAAGCCCACGCCGGGCTCCAGCCCGTCATTGGCCTGACTCACCGCCACCACGCTCGACCCCAGGCCGCGGATCGTGAAGGCGGTATTGCGCGGATTGGCCGAGCTATAGTTGAGCGCGGGCACCAACTGGCTCAACTGGTTGGTGTTGACCGTATAGGTCCGCGTCAAATCCTCGCCGCCAACGACGCTCAGCGAAGCGGGAACCTGCTGCGGGTCTTCCTCCCGCAGCCTCGCAGTGACGATGACGACATCCGCCACCCCCTCGGCCTCGGGCGTCTGCGCCGACGCGACCGCCGAAAACGCCACCGAAGCCAGAACAGCCGCCAAAACCCCCTGCGAACCGAATTTCATGATGCCCCCTCTATGATGGGGGAGGCTCCTATAGGGATCGCAAATGATTCGCTATATATATTCGTATATAGCGAACGGCGCCGCATGGTCCCGCGCAGGCACAGGCAGCATCACTCCATCAAAGACATTATTCCCCGCTCACCCCTGCACCGGCAGCGGCTCCAGCCGCACTTCCGCCGCCAGATCGGGCCAGTGCGCCGCATCCGCCACGCCCATCGCTGCCGCCTGCATCGCCCGATAGCGCGCCAATATCCCGGCGCCATAATCGGTCAGCCGCGCCCCCTCGCTCGATGTCGCGACCAGCGGCATGGCCCAGCACCGGTTCATCACGTCCACCAGCATCCAGCACCGCCGATAGCTCATCCGCAACTTGCGCCCGGCAGCGGAGATCGACCCCTCGCTGGCGATGGCGTCCAGCAGGTCGGCCTTGCCCGGACCCATGGCGATCTCCCCGCCACAATAAATCTGTATCTTGATCTTCAGCGCCGGCCCACTCATGCCGCCATTATGACATGGCGGCCCCCCCAGGCCAATGCGCTGCTTGCCTGATCGGCCCGGATCAGCCGGCCCTGCGCTCCAGCACCGCGCCGATCATGCTGCGCCACACCGCCACGTCGCCCGCTTGCGCCATTTGCGCATCGGGTTCGCGCAGCGTGTGCAGGATCGCATAGGCATCGTCGACATGATTGTGCCAACTGGCATCGACTGCGCTCGCCGCATGCGGATCGCTGCCCCCGCCATTCAGGCTGAGCTGGCGCCCGGCCAGCACGCGGGCAATGCGTTCGATCGCGGGAGTGGCGGAAGTCGGCATATGAAGTAGCTCCTCTCACCTGCGAAAAGCAGCGTCGCCGCCGCCTTCCCAACCGATCATATCACGATTTCGCAACCCGTCTATGACTGGCCGTCCATGACTGGCCGTCTATCGCTCGTCCTTCCTATCCTTGCCCTCAGGAAAGCCCGAAGACGGCACCGGATCGCCATGATCGCCCGGCGCGGTGGCGGAGGGCGGATCGGACGCATCCATGCTGTCCTTCAAACCCTCGTCCAGCTTTTCTTCCTGGGTCACGGCATGGTCCTGCGCATCGGTCGGGCGCGTGTCGCCCGCTTCCTCGCGGCTGTTGGGACGAATATCCGTCTTGTCGCTCATCACTCTCTCCTTATCGGCGCAAGCGGCGCCTCTCCGGATCAACGGGCGGCATCGACAAGCGGTTCCGCTCATCGCCCCCGCTCTCCTTGATCGACCCCACTCTCCTTGATCGACCAACGCATGGAACCCTTCGACCAGCTTCGCCGCCAAGGGGCGACAGCATGCGCGCCTTGGCCTAGACTTTTCCTCATGATCATAAAAAATGAAGACGGCGAGCCGGGCGTGCCGCCGACGGCCGCACTTTATTCGATACTGGGTTTCTGGTTCTTCTACGCGGTGCTGGTGACGCTGCGCGCTTCGGTCATGGGGTTCGAGGCGCAGGGGGCCATGGCCGCCCGCCGCGCCGTGGTGACGGTGATCGGCATCGTCGTCACCTGGGTTCTCTATCTCTGCCTGCGCCGCTTCGACCGCCAGCCGCTGACGACGCGCATCATCGCCGCCTTCACCCTGGCCGCGCCCTTCGCGCTGGCTACCGCGGCGGCCAATTTCTACGTCTTCAACATCTACGATCCGGCATCCCTCTTCCCCGATCCCGACTATCAGAAATATGCCAGCGAACAGGGTTTCGCCCTGATGCAGATCGTGGAAGACGCGATCAGCCGCTATTTCTTCCTCGCCGCCTGGGCCGGTCTGTATCTCGCCCTTTCCTACGCCAGCGAAGCCCACCGCACCGAACGCCGCGCCGTCCGGCTGGAACAGGCCGCGCAACAGGCCGAACTGCGCTCCCTGCGCTATCAGGTGAACCCGCATTTCCTGTTCAACACGCTGAACTCGCTCTCCTCCCTCGTCATGAAGGACCGGCGCGACGAGGCGGAACAGATGATCCTCTCCCTCTCCAATTTCTACCGCACCAGCCTGACCGGCGACCCGCTGGAGGATGTGTCCTTGGAGGAGGAAGTGCATCTCCAGAAACTCTATCTGGATATCGAGGCGGTGCGTTTTCCGGATCGCCTCTCCACCAGTATCCAGGTTCCGGACGGGCTTCTCACCGCCTGCGTGCCCGGCCTGATCCTCCAGCCTCTGGTCGAAAATGCGATCAAATATGGCGTGTCGCGCACGTCCAGCCCCGTCACCATCACCATCGCCGCGCGAGAAGAGGACGGCATGCTCCACCTCAGCGTCACCGACAATGGCGACAAGCCGCCGAGCGAAGCCGATGCGGGCAGCGGCATCGGCCTCGCCAATGTGCGCGACCGCCTGACCGCCCGCTTCGGCGCACAGGGCCGGATCGACTATGGCCCGCGCCCCGGCGGCGGCTTTGTCGTAGACCTCACCCTCCCCATCATCCGCCGGAGTATCTGAATGACCATCAGGACGCTGATCGTCGACGATGAACCTTTGGCGGTCGAACGCCTCCAGATGCTGTGCGCCCGCGAGCCGCGCATCGCCCTGGTCGGCACCGCCAGCGACGGCGAGGCCGCGCTGCGCCTGATCGAGGGGCTGGAGCCGGATCTGGTGATGCTCGACATCGCCATGCCGCTGCTCGACGGCATCGGCGTGGCGCGAGCCACCTCCCGCATGGGCATCTGCCCGGCGGTGATCTTCGTCACCGCGTTCGAGGGCTTTGCGGTGGAAGCCTTCGACCTCGCCGCCGTGGACTATCTGTTAAAGCCGGTCGCCCATGAACGCCTGTCCCGCGCGATCGACCGGGTCGAGCAAGCGCTGGGCAACCGCGCCGCACCCTCCCCCGCGACCAGCGCGGAGGACGAGCCGGAATGGGCCGAGGAATTCTGGGTTCCGCACCGCTCCGAACTGGTCCGCATCGGCGCCGTCCAGATCGACCGGATCGAGGCGGAGCGCGACTATATGCGGCTGCATGTGGGCCAGAACAGCTATCTCCTGCACCAGACGATCAGTTCGCTGGAAAACCGGCTCGACCCGCAGCAATTCGTCCGCCTGCACCGGTCGCATATCGTGCGCCGCGACCATATCGCCCGGCTGCGCCACGACGGCAGCGGCGTCTGGTCCGCCTGTCTGGCCGACGATACGGAAATTCGCATCGGCCGCACCTATCTCGCCAACGCCCGGGCCATGGCGGGGCGGTGACTTCGCATTTCTTTTCCCAAGAAAAAAGGCCCGGGAAACCGGGCCTTTTTTCCAAAACCAATCCAGGAAATTCAGTTCCCGGCGCCGACCGGCTTTTCCTTGCCCATATCGGCAAAACGCTCGCCGCTCTGCGCCTTGGCGACCGCCAGTTCCACCGAATTGCGGACATGCGCGGCGGCGACCTGCTGGCACTTCGCGATCGCGGCGGTGGCGTCGCTGGTCGGGCAGACCTTTGCGGCGGCGCGCTTGATCCGGACGTTCAGGATGCGCTGGTCGCTCTTCTTCGACAGGTCCAGATCATGATAGCTGACCTCGACGCTCTTCCCGTTGGACTCGAATTCGATGGCGGACGCGGTGCCGGCGACGCCCAGGGCGGCTATGGTGGCAAGGGCGGCGGCGAACTTGATGGCGGTCATGGCAATGTCTCCTCAACGCTATGCTTTTACCGGCCCGCTCGCGCGAAATTCGGGGCGGGCCTCAAGCGAAGAGAAGAGAAAGGCCTCGAACAGTTCATCGTCTCTGTCTTCGCCCAGCCTGTTTAGGATGATTGCCAATGCACCGCTTTTCGCTTTCGACCGGCACCTAGCCCGGTCTGCCAACGACGCCCTTGTCGACCAAATGCAGTCTGGCTTGGACGAACGACAATTTTACACCAAAAAAACAAGCTTTCCGTAACGTAAAATTACAAATGTTCAGCAAGCGGCGCGCACAAAAAAACACCCCCGGCGCAAGGGAAAGGCCGGGGGTGCATCCAGGAAGCTGTCGGGCTCTCCGGGATCTCTTTCAAACTGTTACCAGCGAGACGACCTCGCACCGGCCGATCCGTACCGGGTCATCGCTGTGTCGATCATCATCATAGCGCCAGTGCCGAACGACCGTTTTTCCCATTCGATGATCCGTCGACCCGTCCCGCCCGGCAGCATCCACCGGGGATGAACCGACGACAGACTTCCACGAACGACATCAGCGTCCCTGCGCGTCAAGCTGCGCCCGCAAATTGGCCAATGCCCGGTCGTCGACCGTCGGCCGCTCGGGCGCCTCCTTCCCCTCGCGCAGCTTCCTGCGGTCCTTCTCCGGCGGCTCCACCACCCGCACCCGGACCGGCGCGTGCCCGGTGGCCCTGATCCCGAGTTGCTCCGCCGCGCCCCGCGACAGGTCGATGATCCGCCCCCGCCCGGCAAAGGGTCCGCGATCGTTCACCCGCACCAATATGGTCCGCCCCGTCTCCAGCGACGTCACCTCGACATAGCTCGGCAGGGGCAAGGTCGCATGCGCCGCCGTCACCGCCTTGGGGACGAAGCGTTCGCCATTGGCCGTCTGGCTGCCGGACTCATGCCCGTACCAGCTCGCATAGCCCAGATAGTCGTAACTCGGATCGGCGGCAGGCACATAGGTCACGCCCCGCACATTATAAGGCTTCCCCACGCGCACCGGCAGGTCGCTCACCGGCCGGTATTTGACGCCCCCGCCACAGGCCGCCAGCGCCACCGCAGCGACCAGCGCCCCACACCGCATCCGAACCGAAATCCCGCTCATCCCCCAGCCCTAACCCAGCCACCCGCCGGAGAAAAGCCGCCGCCTTTTCCTTTCACCGCGCAGACCCTATCTTGCGCCCGACCGGGCCTTGCCCTCAAAGAACAAATCTGGAACAACACGCCCATGAGTCTCACCACTATTTCCGTGCGCGGCGCGCGCGAGCACAACCTCAAGGGCGTCGACGTCGACCTCCCCCGCGACAGCCTGATCGTGATCACGGGCCTCTCCGGCTCGGGCAAATCCTCGCTCGCCTTCGACACCATCTATGCCGAGGGTCAGCGCCGCTATGTGGAGTCCCTCTCCGCCTATGCCCGCCAGTTTCTGGAGATGATGCAGAAGCCCGATGTCGAGCATATTGAGGGGCTCTCCCCCGCCATCTCCATCGAGCAGAAGACCACCAGCCGCAACCCCCGCTCGACGGTGGCGACGGTCACGGAAATCTACGACTATATGCGCCTCCTCTGGGCGCGCGTCGGCATCCCCTATTCGCCCGCGACGGGCCTCCCCATCAGCGCCCAGACGGTCAGCCAGATGGTCGACCGTGTGATGCAGCTCCCCGAGGGCACCCGCTTCTACCTCCTCGCCCCCGTGGTGCGCGGCCGCAAAGGCGAATATCGCAAGGAACTGGCGGAGTGGCAAAAGGCAGGCTTCACCCGCGTCCGCATCGACGGCGAACTCTACGCGATCGAGGACGCCCCCGCCCTCGACAAGAAATATAAGCATGACATCGAAGTCGTGGTCGACCGCCTCGCCGTCACTGACGACATGTCCACCCGCCTCGCGGACAGCTTCGAACAAGCCCTGAAACTGGCGGATGGCCTGGCCTATGTCGACCTGGCCGACGGCACCGTAGCCGACCTCACCTCTCCCCTCCCGCAGGCGGGAGGGGCCGGGGGTGGGCAAAGCGCAACCGCCGGCAAAATGAAAAACGCCGAAATCCCCGCCAACCGCATCGTCTTCAGCGAGAAATTCGCCTGCCCGGTGAGCGGCTTCACCATATCGGAGATCGAGCCCCGCCTCTTCTCCTTCAACGCCCCGCAAGGCGCCTGCCCCGCCTGCGACGGTCTTGGCGAACGGCAGTTATTCGACCCCGAACTGGTCGTCCCCAACGAAGCCCTGTCCTTGAAAAAAGGCGCCATCGTCCCCTGGGCCAAGTCCAACCCGCCCAGCCCCTATTATATGCAAGTCCTGGGCAGCCTCGCCAAAGAATTCGGCTTCTCCCTCGAAACCCCATGGCAAGATCTCCCCGCAGAGGTGAAAATCATCATCCTCCACGGCACCGCAGGCAAACCCGTCACCCTGCGCTTCGTCGACGGCAAGAAAAGCTATGAGGTCAAGAAACCCTTCGAAGGCGTAATCGGCAACTTGAACCGCCGCCTGCTCCAGACCGAATCCGCCTGGATGCGCGAGGAACTGAGCAAATATCAGACCGCCATGCCCTGCGAGACATGCGACGGCGCCCGCCTCAAACCCGAAGCCCGCGCCGTCAAGATCGCCGGGGAAGACATCTCCCTGTCCACCCGCCGCTCCGTGGTCGACGCCCTGCGCTTCTTCCAGACCCTCCCCACCCACCTCAACGATCAGCAGAACCAGATCGCCAAGGCCATCCTCAAGGAAATCGTGGAGCGCCTCGGCTTCCTCAACAATGTCGGCCTGGATTACCTCAACCTCGACCGCACCAGCGGCACCCTGTCCGGCGGCGAGTCCCAGCGCATCCGCCTCGCCTCCCAGATCGGCAGCGGCCTGTCGGGCGTCCTCTACGTCCTCGACGAACCCTCCATAGGCCTGCACCAGCGCGACAATGACCGCCTGCTCATCACCCTCAAGCGCCTGCGCGACCTCGGCAACACCGTCATCGTCGTAGAGCATGACGAGGATGCGATCCGCACCGCCGACTATATCGTCGACATGGGGCCGGGCGCAGGCGTCCACGGCGGCGAAATCGTGGCCCAGGGCAGCCTCCACGAACTGCTCGCCCACCGCGACAGTCTGACCGCCGATTATCTCAACGGCACCCGCCGCATCGAAGTCCCGACCAGGCGCCGCAAGGGCACCGGCAAGAAACTCACCGTCCACAACGCCCGCGCCAACAATCTGCAAGGCGTCACCGCCAGCATCCCGCTCGGCACCTTCACCTGCATCACCGGCGTATCGGGCTCGGGCAAGTCCAGCTTCACCATCGACACCCTCTACGCCGCCTCGGCCCGCGCCCTCAACGGCGCCCGCATCGTCGCGGGGCCGCATGACAAGATCACCGGCCTCGAACATTGCGACAAGGTGATCGACATCGACCAGTCGCCCATCGGCCGCACCCCGCGCTCCAACCCGGCGACCTATACCGGCGCCTTCACCAACATCCGCGACTGGTTCGCGGGCCTCCCGGAGAGCCAAGCCCGCGGCTACAAGCCCGGCCGTTTCTCCTTCAACGTCAAGGGCGGCCGCTGCGAAGCCTGCACCGGCGACGGCCTCATCAAGATCGAGATGCACTTCCTCCCCGATGTGTACGTCACCTGCGACGTCTGCCACGGCGCCCGCTACAATCGCGAGACGCTGGAGGTGAAGTTCAAGGGCCACAGCATCGCCGACGTACTCGACATGACGGTCGAGGACGCGGTGGAATTCTTCAAGGCCGTCCCCCCCATCCGCGACAAGATGGCGATGCTGGCCGAAGTGGGCCTCGGCTATGTCAAGGTCGGCCAACAGGCCACCACCCTGTCCGGCGGCGAAGCCCAACGCGTCAAACTCGCCAAGGAACTCTCCCGCCGCGCCACCGGCAACACGCTCTATATCTTGGACGAACCCACCACCGGCCTCCACTTCGAGGACGTCCGCAAACTGCTCGAAGTCCTCCACGCACTGGTCGAACAGGGCAACAGCGTGATCGTGATCGAGCATAATCTGGATGTCATCAAGACCGCCGACTGGATCATCGACATGGGCCCGGAAGGCGGCGTCAAGGGCGGCGAAGTCGTGGCCGAAGGCACCCCGGAAAAGGTCGCGAAGAACGCCCGAAGCTTTACCGGGCGCTATCTCGCGCCATTGTTGGGATTAGAGGCGGTGGCGGCGGAGTGATCCAACAGTTAAGGAATCATCGGAATCGAGCACTTGACTTTAGGGGTACATCGAGTGGGAACGCAGAGAAAGGCCAGCAAGAACAAGCATATTTCTGAAAATCACATTCTGGAAGCTTACAATCGATATCTCCCCGCGTTTTCCGCTTTAAAAGACGAAGCGAACTTCATCATATCTCACGCATTGGGCAAGTCCGGTATCAAAATTCATGCCGTAGAGCATCGGATCAAAACATACGATTCATTAAGAAACAAAATATCTTCCGGCGGACATGAGAGCATCGACGAAATCTTAGATGCGGTCGGTTTACGAATCGTATGTCTTTTCAAATCAGACCTACCCAACGTTTGCGAAATCATATCGTCGGAATTTGATGTTATAAGCTTTGATGACAAGGTCGACTCAAGCACAGACAGCTTCGGATATATGTCTATCCATTTTATTTGCGAAATGAAGAAGGCTTACTCTGGTCCACGTTATGACGCAATCCGGGGAATGCGATTTGAAATTCAGGTGAGGACGCTTTGTATGCACGCTTGGGCAGCGATCTCACATTATTTGGACTATAAAGCTGAGTGGGATATTCCAGATCATCTAAAGAAGGGGCTTAATGCGTTGAGCGGTCTTTTTTATGTTGCCGATGTCCAATATGAACAACTGTATTCTTCAAGACAGATTTCAAAAGAGCAGTCTGACACGGCGTCTCCTACAGAGTCCGAAGACCAACCGATAAATTTCGATACGGTTTTTTCGATGTTACGACGCATTTTTCCAGATAGAAAAACCGTAGATTCCGAAAAGATATCTATATTTGTAAAAGAACTTACAGTAAATAATTACACAAATATTGGAAATATAGAACGAGATATAGTTAATTCATATGATCACGTTTTGAAATATGACGCAGAGATTAAGGAGAATCAGGACCCTTTACGGGAAGGTTTGTTTTTCGCTGATTTAGGAGCAGCTCGAGTAGCCCTACGACACAGTAACAAGGCGTATGTTCAGCTGACTTACCCGCAAACTCATATGGTCGGAGTCAAAAGTCCTCGTACCGGCTCATAGGGTTTAAAGAGGAACCAAACGAAAGTTACCTGACCTGATCTTCGCCTTCACCCGAACGCCAACAGGGACTATCTTGAACGCCGCGTCCGCCATGAAACCGGCGGTGATTTCGGAGCACACGATGTCCGCAACTGACAAGCCCGAAAACTGGCCCGGCCGCCGCATTGCCTTCAAGAGCTTTGCGGCCAATCTCGCACGCCGCCGCGCCGAACTCGGCATCACCGACGCCGACTTGCCCCGCAACAGCGGCACCCGCCGCACGGCCAGCAAAAAAGCGCTGCTCAAAGCCATCAAGGACGCCGGAGGCAACTGGTAAGCCGCCCCGTCCTGCGTTCCCATTTTGTTCTGTCCTACAACCCCTCCCCCATATTACCCTCCCGGCAAACCCTCCCATAAAAAGGAGCCTTGCCATGACCTGCCAATTCCCTCCTCTCCCCGCGCCTGCGCAGCAAATCCGCGCCGACGGCTGGAGCCCCGCTCGCCAGCGCCACTTCCTCGAAACCCTCGCCGCCACCGGCATCATCCGCACGGCCTGCGACGCCGCGCAGATCAGCCCGCGCTCGGCCTATGCCCTGCGCATCCGCCGCGACGGCGCGGCCTTTCGCCTCGGCTGGGACGCGGCCATCCTCATCGCTCGCGCGCGCCTTGCCGATGATCTGCTCGCCCGCGCCCTCACCGGCAACGAGGAAGTGATCCGCAAGGACGCAGAAGCCAACGAAATCACCCGCCACCGCCACGACAACCGGCTCGCCATGTCGATGCTTGCGCGGCTGGATCGCATGGCGGACAATCCGCCCGACGGCAGCGACGCCGCGCTCGCCCGCGTGGTGGCGCAGGATTTCGCCGCCTATCTCGACCTGATCTGCCCGGATGAGGCGGCGGCGCCCTCCGGCGCGGAACCGCAGCCCCGCGAAACAGACGAGGCCGAGCCGCTCGACTCCGCCATGCCCGATACGCCCGCCATCGAACAGGCCGCCACCGCTCTCTCCCCAGGCGCGTCCGCCGCGCTGTTCGTCGCGGCGCGGATGGCCCTCAGCGAACGCGGCAAAGCCGACCCCCTCGATGAACGGTGTGAACTTCGCCCAATTTCGGCAGCATCGCCCGTCGAACGGGCGACCCTCCCGCCGGAGGAGGCCGCCGCCCGGCTGCGCGGCATATGGTGGGACGAATATCGGGAAAGCTGGCGCACCGATTATCCCGCGCCGCCCGGTTTCGACGGCAATGAAAGCGACGACATCTACGACATCGACGCCTATGAACGCGACCTGAGCCCCCAGGAGGAAGAAACGCTGGCCGCGTGGGATGCGCAGCAGCGCCGCCCCTATGAGGATGCCGCCACCCGCGCCCGCGACGTCTTTTTCGGCTTTGCCGCGCTGGAAGACGCGGGATGATGGCTGCCCGGCGCGGCTTTGCTTTGGGCCAAATTTGCTATTTCGCCCCAAAGCGCTTACATACGCCGATGCTACAGTCGCAAATCGACGGTCTTCGGCGCTTTGCGGCACCAAACTCCTTCTTTCCCTGCCCCTCTAGCAACCGGCCCGTCCACGTTGGACGCGCCGCGTGAAAGAAGGAAACTACCCAAATGAGCATCGTCGGAACCGTCAAATTCTTCAACGCCGACAAGGGCTATGGCTTCATCGCCCCCGATGACGGCAGCCCGGACGCCTTCGTCCACATCTCCGCCGTCGAGCGCGCTGGCCTCGCCACGCTGCGCGAAAAGGACCGCGTCTCCTATGATCTGGAGCAGGACAAGCGCGGCAAGATGGCGGCGGTGAATATCCAGCACGCAGAATAATGCGCTGCTGACAGGACGGGCGCCGTTTCGCATGGCGCCCGCCCCTTTTCCAAGGAGCGTCTCATGGCCAATCCCGATTTCCGCGCCCTCGCCAGTCAGGCCCGGAGCGAAGCCGACGCCACCACTCTGGACAATGTTCGTCAACGCTGCCTCCGTTCGGAAGCCGCCTTCATCATCATGGCGCAGCGGCAGGAATTCGTCGACCGCAGCCGCGCCCGCCGCGAGGCTGCCGCAGCCGCGATCTGAACGCGCCGCTCCTCGCCTTATCCCATCCGACCAACGCCGCCTGCGCGCCCTGCTCCTTGCATCGACCGCCCCGCTCGCTCTGCCGCACGGCTCCGGAACCGATCCTTACGGGCTATGTTATCCTTGCAAATCCACCCGGAACAAGGAGACTATCCCATGATCCGCACCCTGATCTTCGGCGCGATCGCCGGCTATGTCGGCAAGAAACTCTATGACGAAGGCAAGCTGACCGAGTTCAAGGACGACCTCGTGGCCCGCTACAACCAGGCCAGGACCGACCTCGACAAGCGCCGCGAAGGCGAAACCTCCCTGGACGCCAACACGAACCTCGCGTCCCCTGCGACCCATAGCGCGCGCAGCGCGCCATTGGTGTCCTGACGCCAGCCAAAATGATTTCCCAGCGGCCAAACACCCCCTCGCCGCTGGCTTCCCTGCCCGCCCGGTTGCCCTTCCCCCTTTCGGGTGGCCGCGGCGGGCGGACTATTTTGCGCAACTTCTGGTTCTCAGGCGGGTTAATCCCAAAGCAGGGATAAAATGAGGAGAGAAAAACCATGCGCACCCCCCTATTGGCAGCCGCGCTGCTTGCACTGCCCTTGACGGCCTGCGTTTCCGATGGCGACGGCAACCGTTATGGCTACGACCGTCCCACCTATGGCCAGCGCACCAGCGGCCGCCCGATCGGTGACAATGACTATATCTATCGCGACAATGACGGCCGCTATTATTGTAAGCGCGACGACGGCACCACCGGCACCATCGTCGGCGCCATAGCGGGCGGCGTATTGGGCAACATCATCGCTCCGGGCGGTTCCAAGACGCTGGGCACGATCCTGGGCGGCGCTGGCGGCGCGCTGGCGGGGCGAGCTATCGACAAGAGCGACGTCCGCTGCGAATAAGGCGGGCACCAAAAAGGGCGCGGACTCAAAGCCCGCGCCCTCTTCAAACCCTATTATGGGGCAATGATTTTCAGAGCTTTTCGACCAGTTCGGGGACGATCTTGAAGAGATCCCCCACCAGGCCGATGTCGGCCACCTGGAAGATCGGGGCATCCTCATCCTTGTTGATGGCGATGATGGTCTTCGAGTCCTTCATCCCCGCCAGATGCTGGATCGCGCCCGAGATACCAACGGCGATGTACACCTCGGGAGCCACGATCTTGCCGGTCTGCCCGACCTGATAGTCGTTCGGCACATAGCCTGCGTCGACAGCGGCGCGGCTCGCACCGACCGCCGCGCCCAGCTTGTCCGCCAGCGGGAAGATCGTCGCCTCGAACGTCTCGCCATCCTTGAGCGCACGGCCGCCCGACACGATGATCTTGGCCGAGGTCAGTTCCGGACGCTCCAACTTGGCGATCTCCGCGCCGACGAAGGAGGAAATCCCCTTGTCCCCGGTCGAGGACACGGCTTCCACCGCACCCGAACCGCCTTCACGGGCCGCCTTCTCGAAGGCCGTACCGCGCACGGTGATGACCTTCTTGGCGTCCTTCGACTTGACGGTCGCGATCGCGTTGCCGGCATAGATCGGACGGGTGAAGCTGTCTTCGCTCTCGACCGAAAGAATGTCGCTGATCTGCATCACGTCGAGCAGGGCGGCAACGCGGGGCGCGATATTCTTGCCGTTGCTGGTGGCGGGCGCGACGAAGGCGTCATGGTGGCCCATCAGCTCGACGATCAGCGGCGCGACATTCTCGGGCAGCGCATGGCCGAAAGCGGCGTCATCCGCAACATGGACCTTGCCCACTCCCGCGATCTTCGCGGCTTCCTCGGCCACGCCGCCGACGCCGGCGCCAGCGACCAGCAGATGCACTTCACCCAGCTTGCCAGCGGCGGTGACGGCGGAAAGGGTCGCGTCCTTGACGGCGCCGCCCTCATGTTCAACCCACACAAGCGTTTTCATGCGGCAACTCCCAGAGCCTTGAGCTTCGCGACCAGTTCATCGACATCGGCCACCTTCACGCCAGCCGAACGCTTGGGCGGTTCGGCAACCTTGAGCGTCTCCAGACGCGGCGAGATATCCACGCCATAGTCGGCGGGCGTTTTGTTCGCGAGCGGCTTGGACTTCGCCTTCATGATGTTGGGCAGCGAGGCATAGCGCGGCTCGTTCAAACGCAGGTCGGTGGTGACGATCGCCGGGACGTTGAGCTTCACCGTCTCCAGGCCGCCATCGACTTCGCGAGTCACACTGACCTTGTCACCCTCGACCTCGATCTTGCTGGCGAAAGTGCCCTGCGGCAGACCGAGCAGCGCCGCCAGCATCTGGCCGGTCTGGTTGCTGTCGTCATCGATCGCCTGCTTGCCCAGGATGATCAGGCCAGCGCCTTCCTCTTCCTGCACCTTGGCGAGCAGCTTGGCCACGCCCAGCGGTTCGACTTCATCATCGGTCTGGATCAGGATCGCCCGGTCCGCGCCCATCGCCAGCGCCGTGCGCAGCGTTTCCTGCGCCTTGGCAACGCCGATCGACACCGCGATGATCTCGGTCGCAACGCCCTTTTCCTTCAGGCGAATGGCTTCCTCGACCGCGATTTCATCGAACGGGTTCATCGACATCTTGACGTTCGCCAGATCAACGCCCGTCCCATCGGCCTTCACACGCGGCTTCACATTATAATCTATCACCCGTTTCACGGGCACAAGGATCTTCATTTCCAACATCCTTCCTTCATTCACGCCAAGCCCGCAAATGCGAACGCGGGCGCGGGCAGCCCGTTTCCGGACCACCCGCACCCTTTGGTGTCTTGTTCAGGCGAAAAGCTGCGTCAGGCTGCCTTCCTCACTTCCGCCACGATCTTCTTGGCTGCGTCGCCCAGATCGTCCGCCGGGACGATGGCCAGGCCCGAAGCCGCGAGAATGTCCTTGCCCTGCTGGACGTTCGTGCCTTCCAGGCGGACGACCAGCGGAACCGACAGATTCACTTCCTTGGCGGCGGCGACGATGCCATCGGCAATGATGTCGCACTTCATGATGCCACCGAAGATATTGACGAGAATGCCCTTCACCGCCGGATCCTTCAGGATGATCTTGAAGGCCGCGGTCACCTTCTCCTTGGAAGCGCCGCCACCGACGTCCAGGAAGTTGGCGGGGAATTCGCCATTCAGCTTGATGATGTCCATCGTCGCCATGGCGAGACCGGCGCCGTTCACCATGCAGCCGATATTGCCGTCGAGCTTGATGTAGGCGAGGTCATATTCCGAAGCTTCGACTTCCGCCGCATCTTCTTCCGTCAGGTCGCGCAGTGTGGCGATGTCCTTGTGGCGGAACATGGCGTTGCCGTCGAAGCCGACCTTGGCGTCGAGCACCAGCAGATTGCCCTGCTCGGTCAGCGCCAGCGGATTGACTTCGATCTGCTCGGCATCAGTGTCGAGGAAAGCGGCGTAAAGCGACGAGGCGACCTTGGCGGCCTGCTTCGCCTGATCGCCGGTCAGGCCCAGCGCAGCGGCGACCGAACGGCCATGGTGCGGCTGAAAACCGGTCGCGGGATCGACCGAGAAGCTGTGAATCTTTTCGGGAGTCGAATGAGCGACTTCCTCAATGTCCATGCCGCCTTCGGTCGACACGACGAACGCGATCCGGCTGCTGGCGCGGTCGACCAGCAGAGCGAGGTAGAATTCCTTCGCAATGTCGGCGCCGTCAGTGACATAGAGGCGGTTGACCTGCTTGCCCGCTTCGCCGGTCTGGATGGTGACCAGCGTGTTGCCGAGCATGTCGGTGGCGTGGGCCTTCACTTCGTCCAGGTTGAAGGCCAGGCGGACGCCGCCCTTGGCTTCGGGAGCCAATTCCTTGAACTTGCCCTTGCCGCGGCCACCGGCGTGGATCTGCGACTTCACGACATAGAGCGGCCCAGGCAGCTTCTTGGCGGCGTCGACGGCTTCTTCGACGGAGAAGGCGGCGTAGCCGGCGGCGATCGGCGCGCCATATTTCGCCAGCAATTCCTTCGCCTGATATTCGTGGATGTTCATGGGGCTCGCCCGTCCTTTCCGCTGAAACTTGATGTCCAGCGGCTAAGCACAGGCAAACGGGCAACGCCAGCAGATTTCGCAAAACGACTTTGCAAAATTGCAAAACCTTTGCGAAGCGATGCGCCGATTTATTGCAAAATCAGCGGTCGATGGCGCAGATGAGCGCCGCCTTGCTGGTCACGGCGAAAATCTCCGGGTCCTCCAGCGCGCGGACTTTGTAGAGGAAGCGGTCGACCGTCATGTCGCCCATGTGAGACTTGCGAAGCGAGGCCAGCGACTGGAGCCTGCGAAGCTGCGTCAAGCTCAGGCGGTCCACCATCCGTTCAGCCATGCAACCGGCCATGGAGGGCGATACTCCCGCATCTATCAGCCCGACGCGCAGGCGCGATTCGGGCGACACCGTCGCGCAGGAGGCAAGAAGGAGCGAAGCGCCGAGCCCGCAGGCCAGCGAACGGAGAGGGATGGTCGTCATCGGTCCTTCATGGCAAGCATGGGCTGAACAGAGGCTAAATAGGGCCGCGCCTGCGGAGAAAATAGAGATGGACAGGATTTTTACAGCTTTTGCGCATAAAATCGCTAGCTGGTCGGGCCAGCCCGCCGCCTTCATCCTGGCGATGTTGGTGATCCTGGGATGGATCGTGACCGGGCCGATCTTCCATTATTCCGACACCTGGCAGCTCATCATCAACACCGGCACGACAATCGTCACATTTCTGATGGTTTTCCTGATCCAGAATGCGCAAAATCGCGACGGCTCCGCCATTCAGGCGAAGATGGACGAACTGATCCGCGCCCTATCGACGGCGCGGAACGAGTTCATCGGTATCGAGCATCTGACGGAAGCGGAATTGGAGCGGATCAAGACGGTACTGGAAAAGGAATGCAGCGACGACGAAAGGCACCGCCTATCGATCCAACGCCTGATCGAGCGGCGGTGATCGCCAACGCGCTAATGCGCCAGATCGACCAGCCTTTCATTTTCGCGCCTGTAGGCATCTATCTGATCGGTATAGCCGCGCGCGAGGCCTTCATAGGCTTCCCGGCCTTTGGCCGACCGGCTCATTTGCGCGCGGATCAGTGCAACTTGCTGTCTGTGCAGCAGATAGTTGACATCCATCTTCCCATTCATATTTCACCCTCCTACCTGATCGCTTAAAGAGATTGGTTGGGGTTCGCATCGAGTGCGAGTCGCTCTACGGCACGCGCAAGATAGCATCGGGCCGATGGCCATGCGATTCCATCCAACGCATGAGCGGAGCAGTCTAGCGGATAATCCCGTCTTTCAAAAGTGCTTTGCGCTTCGCAAAATAAGATAACCCGCGACGGCGGACAGCAGCGAACCGGCGAGAATGCCGATCTTCGCCTGCTCGACAAGCGCGGGAGAGCCGGAGAATGCCAAGGTGCCGATGAAGAGGCTCATGGTAAAGCCGATACCGCAAAGAAGCGCCATGCCGTAAACCTGCACCCAGCTCGCGCCGGCAGGCCGTTCCGCAAGCCGCCAGCGATCAGCGGCCCAGATCCCACCGAAAATGCCGATCTGCTTCCCCAGGAACAGACCGGCGGCCACGCCCAGCGGCAAGGGCGTGAGCAATGCAGCGAACGCCGCCCCGTCAAGCGACACGCCCGCATTCACGAAGCCGAAAAGCGGCACGATCAGATAGGCGCTCCAGGGATGCACGGCATGTTCGAGCCGATGCAGGGGGCTGTCGGCGGCATCGGGCGCACCGGGGGTCGGCTTGATCGGAATGAACATCGCCGTCAGCACGCCGGACACCGTTGCATGCACGCCCGACAGCAAGGTGAAATACCATAGGGCCGCAAAAGCCAGCAGATAGGGCGTGAGCTTCTGAACCCCAAGACGGTTGAGCCCGAACATCAGAAAAAGCGCTGCCGCGGCGCCCGCCAAAGCCGGAAGATCGATGCTCTGCGTATACACCAATGCAATGATCGCGACCGCGCCCATATCATCGACGATCGCGATCGCCGTCAGCATCAATTTGAGCGAGGCCGGCACCCGCCGCCCGAGCAGCGCCAAAACCCCCATGGCGAAAGCGATGTCCGTCGCCGCCGGAATGGCCCAGCCACTGGAAAACCGGGACTGCCCACCCACGAAGACGAGATAGAGACAGGCCGGGACAACCATCCCGGCTGCCGCGGCTATGAACGGCAATCGCCTGCGTTCCCAGGTCGAAAGGCCTCCGTCGATCATCTCCCGCTTGATCTCCAGGCCGACCAGCAGAAAGAAAATCGCCATCAATCCGTCATTGACCCATGAATGGACGGTCATGCGGCCAAGGCTGGACTTCAATTCCGGACCGATTTCGGCATGGACCAGGACATGATAGAAATTCCCAGCCGCTCCCGGCAGATTGGCGAAGAGCATAGCCATCGCTGCGGCCAGCATCAGCAGGACACCGCCGCCGGCTTCACCGGTCAAGAAATCACGCAACGCCGAGGGCGGACGGTTCAACATGGCGACATACTCCCCGGCGCCATCCTTTAAGAAATGTTGCGGACAGATCAAATTTATAAATATTACGATAACGAAACGAATATCTATTGGAGAATCAATTATTTGCTGCCATAGCCGCCCCCCGGGGATAGTGGGAGCACAATCCGTGGGGGGAAGTGTCTTCGCCTTTCTGGCGGGGGTTCATCATGAAATTCTGCTTTTCGCGGTGGTGGCACTGACGATAAGCGGCATCGATGATTTCATCATAGACTTGGTTTTCCTGAGCCGGCGCTTATGGCGCAGGCTGATCGTCTATTCCCGCCATCAACGCATGACGACCGCCACCTTGCCCGCGTCCTCGCAACCGGGGCGTATCGCCATTTTCATCCCCGCCTGGCGGGAAGCCGATGTGATCGGGCCGATGCTGCGCAATGCGCTCGCCAATTGGGGGGCTTGCGACTATCGCATCTTCGTCGGCGTCTATCCCAATGATCAGGCGACATTGGATGCCATCGCGCCTCTGGCTGCCGGGGAAGAGCGGCTCATCCTGTGCGTCAACGAACGGAACGGGCCGACCACCAAGGCGGATTGCCTGAACGTGGCCTGGCGCACCATGTTGCAGGAGGAAGTGCGCACAGGCGTCCGTTTCAAGGCGGTCGCGTTGCATGATGCGGAAGATGTGGTCCATCGCGACGAAATCCGCCTGTTCGACGTGATGACGGACAGGTTTCAGCTCGTCCAACTGCCTGTTCTGCCTCTGCCCGGTTATGGCGGCTGGTGGGCGAAAGCCATTGCCAATCATTATTGCGATGAATTCGCGGAAAGTCATGGGAAGTTTCTGACGGTGCGGGAAGCGATGGGCGCTTCCATGCCATCGGCAGGCGTGGCCTGCGCATTCGAGCGGCAAACTTTGGAGCGGCTGGTGAATCCAGCCAATGGCGGTCCGTTTGATCCGGGATCGCTGACCGAAGATTATGAGGTCGGCCTGCGCATCAGCAATATGGGCGGACGCGGCGTGTTCGTCCGCATGCGCGACAGCGACGGGCAGCTTGTCGCGACCAAGGAATATTTTCCCGACAATCTGAAGGATGCCGTCAAGCAGAAGGCGCGTTGGATGGTCGGCATTTCGCTCGCCGGATGGGACCGCATGGGCTGGCAGGGCGGACCCGCCGAATGGTGGATGCGCATGCGGGATCGCGGCGCCGCCCTTTCCGCCTTCGTCCTGTTCACGGCCTATCTGGCGCTGCTGCTGTGGGGCGTGCTGCTGGCGGCAAGCCTCTTCAGCACCTTCCATGCGCCCAGACCCTCGCGCGTGATCGAAGCGCTGCTGTGGGTCAATTTCGGCTTCATGATCTGGCGCATGATGATGCGCGCCATCTTCTCAGGGATGAGCTATGGCTGGACCTTCGGGCTGGGAGCGATACCGCGCACCCTCATCGCCAACATCATCGCGATGATGGCTGCCCGGCGCGCGATCTTCCAATATCTCCAATCGCTGATCGGCAAGCCGCTGACGTGGGACAAGACGCAGCACCGCTTCCCCGATCTGGAGTCCCCGGCATGAACGATGCCGCGCGCGGGCGGCCAGTCCGCTTCTTCACCCTTGTCATGCTTGGCTGGGTCGCGATCCGCCTGGCCAGTCCCGCAGCCTATCTCTTCAGTGACGCGATGGAGGGCAGCGGCGGCGGGGCTTTCCATTCCACTGCCTATTCGAAAAACGGGGCCGATTCGGCGGAAAAAGATGATCGGGTGGCTTGGCGGAGCGTCACGACATCAAGGCCGAAGCCTTCGCCCATCGCCCCACTCATGACTTTTCAGGCGTCTCCCCGGTCGGGCGGGACGATGAGGATGATATCTGCCTTCATCCCCGTTGCCGAGGAAGCAACGCCCGCCACGCGGGCGGCGAGCAAGGCCATGGAAGCCGCTCCGACGATCAATCCCGCCCCCGCTTTGCCCCTGGCGTCCTCTCATCCCGCAGGCGTCGATCGCTGGCACGGCAGCGCCTGGCTGTTGTGGCGCGAGGGCAGCGCCACGCGGGCCGATGCCGTTACGGGAGGCCGGCTTGGCGGATCGCAAGCGGGTGTCCGCGTCGATTTCGACCTCTCCCCCCACGCATCCAGCCGAGCGACCGCTTATGCGCGGGTCAGTGCCGCTCTGAACGATCCAGCCTCTCCCGAAGGCGCGCTGGGCCTGGCCTGGCAGCCGGCGCGCACCATCCCGATCAGCTTCGCGGCTGAGCGGCGGATTGCGCTGGGCAAGGGCGGGCGCGACGCCAATGCCGTGATGGCGGTGAGCGGTTTCGGGCCAGTGCGGGTCGCTCCCTCGCTGGAGGTCGAAGCCTATGCCCAGGGCGGCATGGTCGGTTTCCGATCGAACGACTTTTTCGTCGACGGCAAGATATCGTTGCTCTCACCGATCAGCCATTCACCCTTGAGGCTTGGCGCCAGCCTCTCCGGCGGCGCGCAGCCGCAGGTCGAACGGCTGGACATCGGACCGGAGCTCCAGATCCGCCTGCCGCTCAAACCCGTGGCGGCCAGGCTCGGCATCGAATGGCGGGAGCGGATCGCTGGCCGGGCCGCACCGGCTTCGGGCCTTGCCGTGACGCTCGGGGCGGATTTTTAAGCGCGAGCGCCTTTATCTCTCCGCATATTGGGCTTAACCCAAGAACCGCATGGATCTCTATCTGCCCATCGCCAACCTGTCGGTGAATGCGCTGGTCATCATTGCCCTGGGCGGCGTGGTGGGCCTGCTGTCAGGCATGTTCGGGGTCGGCGGCGGGTTCCTGACCACGCCTTTGCTGATCTTCTACGGCATTCCGCCGACCGTCGCGGCAGCCTCCGCCGCGAGCCAGGTGACGGGGGCTAGCGTGTCGGGCGTGTTCACGCATATGTCGCGCGGCACGGTCGATTTCCGCATGGGCGGCGTACTGATCGCGGGCGGTGTGGTGGGGGCTGGCCTTGGCGTCCTAATCTTCCGGCTGCTTCAGGCCATCGGTCAGATCGATACGGTGATCGGCATTCTCTACGTGCTGATGCTGGGCGGCATCGGGTCGCTGATGGCGAAGGAATCCATCCAGGCGCTGATCGCGCTCAAGACCGGCAGGAAGGTCCAGGCGCGCAAACGGCGGCATCACCCGCTGGTCGCCGCCATGCCGATGCGGTGGCGCTTTTACCGGTCGGGCCTCTATATCTCGCCGCTGGCGCCGTTGCTGCTGGGCATGGCGACGGGCATCCTCACCATGTTGCTGGGCGTGGGCGGCGGCTTTATCCTGGTCCCGGCGATGCTGTATCTACTGGGCATGACGACCCAGTCGGTGGTCGGCACGTCGCTGTTCCAGATATTGTTCGTGACCATGGCCACGACGATGATGCACGCCATGACGACCCATGCGGTCGATCTGGTGCTGGCGCTGCTGCTGCTGATCGGCAGCGTGACAGGCGCGCAGGTGGGAACACGCATTTCGATGACGATCCGTCCGGAATATCTGCGCATATTGCTAGCCGCCATCGTGCTGCTGGTGGCGGCGCGCATGGCGCTGGGTCTGGGATTCCGGCCGGACGAAATCTACACGGTCGAGGTCCGGTGAAGCAGTACGCGCTTCTGGCCCTGCCCCCTGCCCTGCTGCTGCTTTGCGCTGCGGACGAACCGATGCTGGTGCCGGACGTGTCGCAGCGCGACGTCGAGATCCAGTACAGCTTCACCGGCGCCGACCTGCTGCTGTTCGGGGCCATCGTCTATCCCGACGGGCGGCGGCCGAAAAAGCCCGCCGACATCATGGTCGTGCTGAAAGGCCCGGACCAGTCGATCACCATGCGCGAGAAACAAAAGGTCGCGGGCATCTGGGTCAACGCCGACAGCGCGCGCTTCCGATCGGCTCCCAGCTTCTATGCCATCGCTTCCTCCCGGCCGATCGGCAAGGTGGTCGATGAACGGACGGCGGCGATCTACGAAATGGGCGTGGACAAGCTCCAGCTTTCTCCATCCTCGCTCAACGACAGTGCGGAATTGGACCGATTCCAGAAGGGGCTGATCGATCTGCGCGAGCGGGCCGGCCTCTATGTCGAGCAGCAGGGGACGGTGGAGATCACCGACGGCGTGCTCTACCGGGCGCGTCTGCCCTTATCGGCGCGGGTGATCGTGGGCGATTATACGGCCGAGACTTTTCTGGTGCAGGACGGCCGCGTGGTGGCGGCGGCCGTGCGCGACATCACCATCCGCAAGTCCGGTTTCGAGCGCTTCATGGCCGTCGCGGCCGAGCAATGGCCATTCGTCTACGGGCTGGTCGCGATGATGCTGGCTGTCAGCATGGGCTGGGCGGCGGGCGCGATCGCGAAGCGGATTTAGCGCCGCCCCGCTTTGCGCGGACGCAGCGCGTCGCGCATGGCGATGCTGCTGTTGATGCGGGTGACGCCGGGCATGCGGGAGAGGATTTCGCTGTGGATCGCTTCATAGGCGGCCACGCTTTCAGTCTCGACACGCAGCCAATAATCGACCCCTCCGGTCATCAGGAAACATTCCCGAATTTCCGGGCATTGACGCACGGCATGTTCGAAACGGGCAAGATAATCCTCCGTCTGCCGGTCGAGCGTCACCTGCACCAGGACGTCGACCGCTCGCCCTTCCTTTTCCATGGGCGCGGTCACGATCGTATAACCCCGGATGACGCCCGCATCCTCCAGCAGCCGGATGCGCCGGTGACAGGCCGAAGGCGACAGGCCGATTTCCGCCGCGATCTCCGAATTGGGGCGGCGGGCGTTAAGCCGCAGCAGCCGGATGATCGAGCGGTCCACAGCGTCGAGCGATTCTGCCATTTGTTGCCTTTCCTATGAAGGATCGTCCAATAATTCGTCTTTCTTAGATGATCCTGCGGTTATTTGAGAGCATTTTCATCAAGCGGCGCGATACTCTCTTCCCGAAAGGGGGCGTCATGCAGCCTGTTGATACTGCCGGGGCCGTGCTTCGCATCGATCTGGACGCGTTGGCCGAAAATTACCGGATCATTCAGCGGCAAGTCGCGCCTGCAACCGTTGCTGGCGTGGTCAAGGCGGATGGCTATGGCCTGGGCGCGGACATCGTTGCCGAAACATTGATGGATGCGGGATGCCGCCATTTCTTCGTCGCGCATCTCAGCGAAGCGGTGGCGCTCAAACCCACGCTTGGGGAGGAAATCTCGCTATTCATCCTCAACGGCCTGCAACCCGGCGCCGAGCGGGATTGCGCGGCCATCGGAGCGATTCCGGTCCTGAACTCGCTCGATCAACTTGGGCGCTGGGCCATGTTCGCGCAGGAACGGGGGCAGAGCCTGCCCGCAGCGTTGCAAGTCGACAGCGGCATGTCGCGGCTCGGCCTGCCCCCCGAAGAGGTCGCCATCCTCGCCGCAGAGCCTGAGCGGCTGGAGGGCATAGACCTCCGGCTGCTGATGAGTCATCTGGCTTGCGCGGATAATTCCGATGCCGCCTTCAACGCCACGCAACGCGCGAATTTCGAGGCGTTGAGCCAGCATTTCCCCGGCGTGCCGCGTTCGCTGGCCAATAGCGGCGGCAGTTTCCTGAAAGGCAGGCATTTCGACATCGTCCGTGCCGGGATCGCCCTTTATGGCGGGGCACCGCAAGAAGGACTCCACCTCATGCGGCCGGTGGTCGCGCTGGAGGCGCGGATCATCCAGTTACGGAGCATCCCCACGGGCGCGGGCGTCGGCTATGGCCTGACCCACCGCTGCGAGCGGCCCACGCAGATCGCGACCATAGCGGTCGGCTATGCCGACGGCTGGCCGCGCCATCTCAGCAACAGCGGTTCCGCCTTCATCGCGGGCCATCGCGCGCCGATCGTGGGGCGGGTATCGATGGACAGCATCACGCTGGACGTGACCGATGTGCCGGACATGTTTCTCTATCCCGGCGCCCCAGTGGAATTGCTCGGCCCCCATCAGACAGTGGACCAGGTCGCCGCCGACGCCGGCACCATTTCCTATGAAATCCTGACCCAACTCGGACATCGCTATCGCCGCGACATTCAAAGGACGGCGGCGATCCAGCACAGACGGAGCATGACAGCATGAAGGTCGCCATTCTCGGCAGCGGCGTGATCGGCGTCGCCTCCGCCTGGTATCTTGCGCAGGCGGGGCATGAAGTGACGGTCATCGACCGGCAGGACGGCCCCGCGCTGGAAACCAGCTTCGCCAATGCGGGGGAGATTTCGCCGGGCTATGCCTCGCCCTGGGCGGCGCCGGGCATACCGATGAAGGCCCTGCGCTGGCTGTTCATGAAACATGCGCCGCTGATTTTGCGGCCGCAGATGGACATGGCGATGCTGCGCTGGATGGTGGCGATGCTGGGGAACTGCAATGAGCGCTCCTACGCCATCAACAAGAGCCGGATGGTGCGGCTGGCAGAGTTTAGCCGCGACCGGCTGATCGATCTGCGGCGGGAAACGGGCATTGCCTATGACGAGCGATCGCAGGGCACGTTGCAGCTCTTCCGTGAGCAGAAACAGCTCGACGGCATCGCCAAGGACATTGCGGTGCTAAAGGCGGACGGCGTTCCCTTCGAAGTGCTGGACGCGGCAGGCTGCATCGCGGCGGAACCGGGACTGGCGGGCAGCGGCGTGCCTCTGGCCGGGGGCTTGCGCTTGCCCAATGACGAGACGGGGGATTGCTTCAAGTTCGCCAACGCCCTTGCCGACATGGCGAAAGCCAAGGGCGTGACCTTCCTCAACGGACGCACCATCGGGCGGATCGCCACGAAGGATGGCAAGGTCAACCATGTCGAGACCGACAAGGGGCATGTCTATGCCGACGCCTGGCTGGTGGCGATGGGCAGCTATTCGCCGCTGCTGCTGGCGCCGCTGGGGATCAGGCTGCCGGTCTATCCGGTGAAGGGCTATTCCATCACCGTGCCGATCGTAGAGGAAGGGCGGGCGCCGGTGTCGACGCTGCTCGACGAAAGCTACAAGGTGGCGATCACGCGGCTGGGCGACCGCATCCGGGTCGGCGGGATGGCGGAGCTTTCCGGCTATTCAAAGGGACTGCCCAAGGCGCGGCGGGATACGCTGGAATATTCGGTGGGTTCGTTGTTTCCGGGTGCGGGCGATCTGGGTCGCGCAAGCTTCTGGTCCGGGCTGCGGCCAATGACGCCGGACAGTACCCCGGTGATCGGGCCGACGAAAATCCCGAACCTCTTCCTCAATAGCGGCCATGGCACATTGGGGTGGACCATGGCGTGCGGGTCGGGGCATGTGATCGCGGACATCATCGGTGGGCGGAAGCCCGCCATCGAAACCGCCGATCTCGCCATCAGCCGCTATTCATAACCTAAAGGAGCGTTCCGCATGACCATCACCCGCATCGACCGTGGCCCGCGCATGAGCGAGGCCGTCATCCATGGCGACACCATCTATCTGGCCGGGCAGATCGGCGCGCCGGGGGAGAGCGTGACCGCCCAAACCAAGGCTGTGCTGGCCGAGATCGACGCCCTGCTGGAGCGCACCGGCAGCAGCAAGAACCATATGCTGATGGCGCAGATCTGGCTTGCCGACATGAATGATTTTGCCGAAATGAACGCGGTCTGGGATGGCTGGATAGCGGACGCCGAGGCGCCTGCCCGCGCAACCGGCGAAGCGAAGCTCGCCAGCCCTGATTACAAGGTGGAGATCATCATCACCGCCGCCAGGGCGCTATAATCAGACGCGGCGACTGGCCGCGCTTCGCGGCCAGTCCCGATGGGTGAACGGGTCATCTCCCAAAGCCGATTTCATGACGTCCGCTTCATGAATTGGCGCTTTTCCAATGCCCGTCCGACCGCTACGGCATAGCTCGATTCCATGCATGGCGCGCATCCGCTCGCCATATTTCTTGAGCGAGTAAGCCGCCTATGTCCATCACCCTCACCCGCTTCCTGATCGAGCAGCAGCGACAGGCCAATGCCCTGCCATCCGAGTTGCGCCTGCTGATCGAAACCGTCGCGCGCGCGTGCAAGACGATTTGCCATAGCGTGTCCAAGGGCGCGCTCGGCGAGGTGCTGGGCAGCCTGGACAGCGAGAATGTGCAGGGCGAAGTTCAGAAGAAGCTGGACGTGATCGCCAACGAGCTGTTGCTGGATGCCAATGAATGGGGCGGGCATCTGGCCGCCATGGCCTCGGAGGAGATGGAGACGATCCATCGCATCCCCAATCGCTATCCCAAGGGCGAATATCTGCTGCTGTTCGATCCGATCGACGGGTCGAGCAATATCGATGTCGACCTAAGCGTCGGTACGATCTTCTCCGTGCTGAAGGCGCCGGAGGAATGTTCGGGCCGCGAAGTGACGGAGCAGGATTTCCTCCAGCCCGGCACGCAACAGGTCGCGGCGGGTTATGCGATCTACGGGCCGCAGACGCTGCTGGTGCTGACCATCGGCACGGGGGTCTATGAATTCACGCTGGACCGGGAAATCGGGTCGTGGCGGATGACCGACGGGCCAATGCAGATGCCGCAGGGCAATGCCGAATTCGCCATCAACATGGCGCGGCGGCGGCAATGGTCGCCGGGCATCGCCCGCTATGTCGAGGAGCGGATTCAGGGGACCGAGGGGCCGCTGGGCAAGGATTACAACATGCGCTGGACCGCTTCGATGGTGGCGGACGTGCATCGCATCCTGAAACGCGGCGGGATTTTCCTCTATCCGGCGGATCATCGCCATGCCGACAAGGCGCGGCTGCGGCTGATGTACGAGGCGAACCCCATGTCCTTCCTGGTCGAGCAGGCCGGAGGCGCAGCCAGCAACGGCTATGCGCGGATCATGGACGTGAAGCCGACCGGGCTGCACCAACGTGTCGGCGTGGTGCTGGGCGACAAGGCGGAGGTGGAGACCGTGGTTGCCTATGGGCGAGAGGGATAAAGCCCAACCAAAACCGTCATGCTGAACTTGTTTCAGCATGACGAATGGGAAGAGTTACCCGCTCCCGATCAGGAAACCGTCAAAACGCCGTCGTAAGCGCGGTCTTCCAGTGCCCTGCCCGCGCCCATCGCCACGCAGATCAGCGGATTGTCCGCGACCGTGACCGGCAGGCCCGTCGCCTCGGACAGCGCTTCATCAAGGCGCTGGAGCAGCGCGCCGCCACCAGTCAGGGTAATCCCTTCCTCGATGATATCGGCCGACAGTTCCGGAGCGGTCTGTTCCAGCGCGGTCATCACCGCCATCTTGATCTGGCCGACCGGCTCGGAGAGAGCGTCGACGATCTCCGCCTCGCTGATCGTCATTTCCGCCGGGCGGCCATTGACCAGATCCCGGCCCTTCACGATCATGCGGCGGCCTTCGTCCTGAGGGGGGGTCGCCGCGCCCAGCTCGCACTTCACGCGCTCCGACGTGGCCTCACCGATCATGAGGTTGTGGGTGCGGCGGATGTGGGAGGCGATGGCTTCGTCCAGCCGGTCGCCGCCGACGCGCGCCGAATTGCTGTAGGCGATGCCGCGCAGGGAGAGGACCGCCACCTCCGTCGTGCCGCCGCCGATGTCGACCACCATCGCGCCGCGCGGTTCGGTGACGGGCAGGCCCGCGCCGATCGCCGCGGCCATGGGTTCCTCGATAAGCTGGACCCTGTAGGCGCCGGCGTTCGACGCGGCATCGCGCAATGCGCGGCGTTCCACCATGGTGGAGCCCGTGGGCACGCAGATCACCACCTCATGGCGGCGGCCGAAGCGATTGGCGCCGTTCAGCGCCTTGTCGATGAAATGCTTGATCATCTGTTCGGCCACATCGATGTCCGCGATCACGCCGTCGCGTAGAGGGCGGATCGCCTGGATGCCATTGGGCGTCTTGCCCATCATCAGCTTGGCCTGGTTGCCGACGACCTTGACCTTGCGGATGCCGTCCCGCGTCTCGATCGCGATGACCGAGGGTTCGTTGAGTACGATGCCGCGATCACGCACATAGATGACCGTGTTGACGGTGCCCAGATCGATGGCCATGTCGCAGGCGGACGAGGAAAAGAAGCGCGGCAGTTTCATCGATTTGGCGGACAATCTGTACTGGGGGTGCGGGACGGCTCCCCCTGCAGAGTCGCCTTGCCCAGCAGAAGGGCGCTGCGACAGCCCGTCCGGTAAGTGAGGCCAGTTGAGCCGTTAATAGGATCGGCGGGTATAGCTGATCGACAGTGACGGCGTCTGGTATACGATGAAATTCAGCGGCCGGGAATAGGTCATGGTGATTTCCTTATAGGGAACGCCATATTGAGTCCCGGTTACAATGGTCGGATCGTTGGTATAGGCCGGATCCAGCCCGAATTCGCGGCTCTTCACCTTGGCGATGATGTCGGTGTCGGAAGGCGTGGGAAAGATGCTGGCAAAGCGCGCGCCCTCATCCACCGCATGTTGCAAGCCGGTGCGCGCGCAGGCGATAATGCCGAGCTGGAGCGCGCCCATCAACAGCATGATGAAAGGAGGCACGGCAAGGACGAATTCGATCGCCGCCGCCCCGCGCTCGTCTCGCGCCAGCCGGATCATTGCAGGCGCACCGATGCCGAACCGGTGAGCGCGATTCCCTGGGCCGACCAATTGCTGCTGGGTGCGAGTTTGGCGAACATCGGCGTATAGGTCCCTGAAATGGTGATCGCTACATAGCGCTTCATCTGCTGAGTCGCGGTGCAGTAATCCGGCGTGGTTTGCGCCGTGCTGTCGCAAATCAGCGTGGGTGTGACGGTGACGTTATTCGTCGAAACACCGGCGGCTGAAGCGGCATCCGCCTTTAAATTGCTATAATTGTTGGAGGATGTGGTGCTGTATCCGCCCGCAGTCGCCATCTGCGCCGCACGCTCGGCCGCACGCTGGAGCGTGATCTTCGCCTTGAACGCCATGGCGACATCCCCCGCCATGAAGGTCAGCAGGACGAGAACGGGCATGATGATCGCCAGTTCGACCGTACTGTTGGCGGTTGGATCGGTGAAAAGCGGCTTCATCATCCCACCAGCCTCACCATTGTCGCGGTGATTGGATCGACTCCCGTGTTGGTGCATTGGTTGACGATATTGCTGTTGCCGATGAAGGTGACACGCTTGCTGACCATCTTCACACAGGTGGTGGTCATGCCCGACGTGCCGCTGAACGACATCGCCTGGCCGGGAAAATAGAAGGCGCCTTGCAGGACGGAACTCGCATTGCCGTTGATCGTGTTGGTTCCCGAATCCAGCGCGCGCCGGTCTTGGTAGAAGAGGACGCCATGATAGGGGTTGGTCGTGTCCGTCGGCGCCGTCAGATTGAGCGTTGCGCCGCCATTGATGTTGACAGTCGAAATCTGGCTGGGGTTGTTGGCCGCGTTGCCGCTGGTCAGGATGATGGTGACGCCGGTGCCATTGACCACCGCCTGCGACCCGATGTCGAAGGTCGTGCTGTCGATGAAATAGGTGCCGGGCGCCATGTTGAGCGTGCCCTTGACGTCGAAATTCTTGAAGCAACCTGGCGTGATGGACTTGCTGTTGTTGGGCTGAACATTGGCATTGCCATTGCAGCCTGACAAATCCGACGCAGTGGGCGTGGGCAGCGACGCATAGGGATCCTGCACCGGTATGCTGTAGGGCAGCAACGTGGTCGGCGAGACATAGTTGGAACTGGACGACAGCCCACCCACCGCCGCGACCGGGGTGGCCGTCACCGTGCTGCTGCCGCCTGCCGTGACGGCGTTCGACGCGCGCGAATTGGTGGCCATGCCGCAGCCCAGATTGACCGTGGCGTTGCCTTGGAGCGTGATGCCGACCGCACTCGTCTTTTCTAGCGAAACGACGCAATAGTTGCCGCTGCCCACGACGGCCGCAGTCGCTTCGCCATAGATGACCGGTGTCCTTACCCTCAATATCTTCGAAAAGGGCAGCTCCGCCGAGGTTTGCAGCACCACCCGCACCGCTCGGGCATCTCCGGCGAAAGCACCAGCGGTGGGCGCGTTTTCGATCGTCGGCGTTTGCGACAGGGTAATCAGCGACAAACGGCTGATGTCGGAGGTCGCGCTGTCCGAAGCGCTGAAGCCCTGCGCCACCGCATAGGCTCCGGCAAGCGCGGCGCTATCCGCCTGACGCTGAACCTGCCGCTTCCACAGGGTCCATTGCACCGTGTCAGTCGCCAGGCCCGCCGCGCCGACCAATATGGGCATGGAGGCAGCCGCCATCATCAGGACATTGCCCGTCCTGTCCCGCAGCAAACGCCCGATCGATCTGCCGAACATTTCCATTCCCTTCCTGCGCGCGGGGCAACAGCCCGGATCACAGGCGGGATTTTAAATATTGTGGGTTAATGAAATATTATTATCTAACATAAATTAGCTATACTTTAAAGTATATAACTTTAGATATATCAGCATTATTTATTATGACACTTCGATATCGAAGAAGATATTTGAATATATTTGGGAATTTTTCAAGTAAAATGAAAAATAGCCAAAAGTGATATTGCAACGAGGGATTCCAGCTTACTGCATGTGAAGGTTCGATCTCGCGAAGAGAAATGGATGGTGAGTTGATCTCATTTCCGTCATCCCGGCGAAAGCTGGGATATCAGGCGATAGCGCACAGCTTGACCTCACGAGAACCCAGCTTTCTCTGGGATGACGATATTATCGGGATTATCAAGGTCCGCCCCTGCCAATTGCGCCCGCCCCATATCCGCAAAGCGGCCTGCCACGTCCTCCCTTCTCTCAACCGCTTCCCCCATCGACATTTTTTCTATAGGTTGTGCCTGCGGTCATTACCGAGACGACTCGAAAATGCCGGAACGGCGGCGAGCGTCCTATGTGGGGAGAGGGCTTGTGCCGGTTGCGGTAGCCATCGCCATGCTTGTGGTCGGGTCGGTTGCCTTTCACCTGTTCAGTCCCTGGTGGCGCACCCCCATCGCATCCAATTGGGGATCGATCGATTCCGCGCTCGACGTGACGCTGTGGATTTGCGCTGCGGCTTTTGTCGGGTTGAACCTGTTCCTGGCCTGGGCGATCGTGAAATATCGCCATCGCGCGGGGCATCGGGCGCATTATGAGCCGGAGAACAGTTCGCTCGAAAAGCGGCTGACGATCTGGACCGCCATCGGCATTGCCGGAATGCTGGCGCCGGGGCTGGCCGCTTGGGGCAAATATGTGTCCGTGCCCAAGGAAGCCACCGTCATCGAAGCGGTCGGACAGCAATGGCAATGGTCATTCCGCTATCCGGGGCCGGATGGAGTGCTGGGCGCTGCGGGGGTCAAATATATCACGCCCGACAATGGCTTGGGACTCGACCCGCTCGATCCCTATGGGCGTGACGATATATTGGTGGAAAGCGGCGACCTACATCTGCCCGTCGGCAAGCCGGTGAAGATCGTGCTGCGGTCTAAGGATGTGTTGCACGATTTCTATGTGCCGGAATTCCGCGCCAAGATGGACCTGGTGCCAGGCATCGTCACCTATTTCTGGCTGACCCCGACCAAGACCGGCACGTTCGACATTCTCTGCGCTGAGCTGTGCGGCACGGGGCATCATGCGATGCGCGGCAAGGTGGTCGTGGAGTCGCCCAAGGCCTTTGCGGCGTGGCAGGCCCAGCAGACGAGTTTCGCGCAAATTCTGGCCGACGCGCCGCCTGCGGCCATGTCGATCCTGATCATCAAGGCTAACGCCTGTATCGTGCCCGCCTCCTGGAGCATTCGCTGATGGCTACCACTTTGGCTGACGACCTGCGCCCGCTGCATCATCCGCATAGCTGGGTCACCAAATATGTCTGGAGCCAGGATCACAAGGTCATCGCCATCCAATATAGCGTGACCGCCATCTCCATCGGGCTGGTGGCGCTGTTGCTGTCGGCGCTGATGCGGTTGCAACTGGGCTTTCCCGGCGCTTTTCCAGCGATCCAGCCCGACAATTATCTGCAATTCGTGTCAATGCACGGCATGATCATGGTCGTCTATCTGCTGACCGCGCTGTTGCTGGGGGGCTTTGGCAATTATCTGATCCCGCTGATGGTCGGGGCGCGGGACATGGTGTTCCCCTTCGTCAACATGCTGAGCTACTGGTTCTATCTGCTGTCGGTGATCGTGCTGGTGGCGGGGTTCTTCGTACCGGGCGGGCCTACGGGCGCGGGCTGGACGCTCTATCCGCCGCAGGCGATCAGCGAGGGGACGCCGGGGCATCAATGGGGCATCGCGACCATGTTGGTGAGCCTCGCCATCTTCGTCGCGGCCTTCACCATGGGCGGGCTTAATTATGTGACCACGGTGTTGCAGGCGCGGACCAAGGGCATGACGCTGATGCGGATGCCGCTGTCGGTATGGGGGATTTTCACCGCGTCCGTCATGGGCCTGCTCGCCTTCCCGGCGTTGTTCGTCGCAGCCATCATGATGCTGTTCGACCATTTCGCCGGCACCAGCTTCTTCATGCCCACCATGCAGTCCATGGGGACGATCACCGACACGCAAGGCGGAAGTCCGCTCCTTTTCCAGCATCTCTTCTGGTTCTTCGGCCATCCCGAAGTCTATATCGTCGCCCTGCCCGCCTTCGGCATCGTGTCGGACCTGATCAGCGTCCATGCGCGGCGCAACATCTTCGGATACCGCATGATGGTCTGGGCTATCGTCATCATCGGGGCATTGAGTTTCCTCGTCTGGGCGCATCATATGTATGTGAGCGGCATGAACCCCTATTTCGGGTTCTTCTTCGCCACGTCGACGCTGATCATCGCCATTCCGACCGCGATCAAGGTCTATAACTGGCTGCTGACCCTGTGGCGCGGCGACATCCATCTGCGCGTGCCGATGCTGTTCGCCATCGCCTTCATCTTCACCTTCATCCATGGCGGGTTGTCGGGACTGTTCCTGGGCAATGTCAGTGTCGACGTGCCGTTGTCCGACACTTTCTTCGTCGTCGCGCATTTCCATATGGTGATGGGGGTGTCGCCGGTGCTGGTGATCTTCGGCGCCATCTATCACTGGTATCCCAAGATTTTCGGACGGATGTGGAATGACACTTTGGGGAAACTCCATTTCTGGATCACTTTCCTGGGCGTCTATGCGATTTTCCTGCCGATGCATTATCTCGGCATTTTGGGCGTGCCGCGCCGTTATTATGCGTTGGGCGAGACCGCCTTCATCCCGCCGTCCGTGCACCTGGCCAATGAATGGATCAGCATAGCGGCGCTGGTGGTGTTCGCCGCGCAGGGGCTGTTCTTCTTCAATATGATCTGGAGCCTGTTCCGGGGACCGAAGGCCGATCCCAATCCATGGGGTGCGGCCAGTCTGGAATGGCTGACCCCCGACACGCCGCCTGCCCATGGCAATTGGGGACCGAATCTGCCGGTCGTCTATCGCTGGGCCTATGATTACAGCGTACCGGGAGCGGAACGCGACTTCATTCCCCAGACGGAACCACGCGCATGAGCATTCTTGCGCGCCTTGCCGAGAAAAGCTGGGAGACGGGTCAACCGGTCGAGCGGGATCGCCCCTCTGCGGGAACGGTCGGGATGCTGGCCTATTTCGCCGTGGCCATGGTGATGTTTTCGCTGCTGGTGGCGACCTATCTGATGCGCATGGGCCTGCATGGCGGGATGGGGCATGGCAGCGACTGGAAGCCGATGCCCGATCCGCCATTGCTCTGGATCAATACTCTGGTGCTGGTGGCGAGCAGCATCGCGTGGGAGATGGCGCGACGGGAAAGGATGCTCCGCGCCGCGATGATGGGGGCCGCGCTGGGATTCCTGTTCCTCGCCGGGCAGTTGCTGCTGTGGAAACATTATCAGGCGGCGGGCTATTATCTGTCCGCCAATCCGGCCAATGCCTTTTTCTACCTGCTGACGGCGCTACATGGCCTCCACATAGTGGGCGGGCTGATTGCCGCCGGGCGCGCACTGGCGGCGGCGAATATGCGCAATATCGCCCTATGCGCCTTCTATTGGCATTTTCTGCTGATCATCTGGTTGGTTCTGGTCGCTTTGCTGCTGTCGACTTGAGGATGTATCGCCATGGTTCAAGGCATATCGGCCCAAACACTATCGGCCCAAACACTATCGGACAGAGAAGTCATCGCCCCTGCCCTGCGGGAGATCGCGGCCGACTGGTCCGCCGATCAGGAAGTCTTCCGCCATACCCATTGGGGCAAGGCGATGATGTGGATCTTCTTGCTCAGCGACACCTTCATCTTCTCCTGCTTCCTGACCAGCTATATGACGATGCGTTCGTCCGCCGTGCTGCCCTGGCCCAATACAGCAGAAGTGTTCGCGCTCAATATCGGCGGGCAGGACATCCCGCTGATCCTGATCGCGATCATGACCTTCGTGCTGATCAGTTCCAGCGGCACCATGGCGATGGCGGTCAATTTCGGCTATCGCCGCGACCGGCGGAAAACGGCGGCTCTTATGGTCCTGACCGCTTTGTTCGGCGCGACCTTCGTGGGGATGCAGGCCTTCGAATGGACCAAGCTGATCTTCGAGGAAGGCGTCCGCCCCTGGGGCAACCCAATGGGCGCGCCGCAATTTGGCGCCAGTTTCTTCATGATCACCGGCTTTCATGGCCTGCACGTGACCTGCGGCGTCATATTGCTGCTGATCATCGCGTCCAAGGTGGCGCGGGGCCATTATGAAAAGTCGGGCGATTATTCGGCGGTCGAGATCGCCGGGCTTTACTGGCATTTCGTCGATCTCGTCTGGGTGTTCATCTTCGCCTTTTTCTATCTGTGGTGAGGCAAATCCATGCAGGACAATCCGTCGTCAGCCGCCCATGAAGGCCAGCAGCATCCGATCAGCCTGTACCTCAAAGTGTGGGGTCTGCTGTTCCTGCTGAGCGCCATGTCCTATCTGGTCGATTATCTGCATGTGCAGGGGATCGTCCGCTGGACGCTGATCATTATCTTCATGTTGCTGAAGGCCGGGCTGATCGTGTCGATCTTCATGCACATGGCATGGGAGCGGCTGTCGCTGATCTATGCGATATTGGTGCCGCCGCTGGTGCTGCTGGTGCTGGTGCGGATCATGACGATCGAGGCGAACTACGCCTTCTGGACGCGCGCGATCTTCATGGGCGGAGGGGGTTGAGCCATGGGCCGGATGCGCGGGATGGCGGTGGGGCTGTGCGTCGCGGGGGCGGCGGTGACGCTGCTGGGGCTGGGATGGTTCAGCGACAAGCTCTACACCCAAAGCAGGCCGGGGGCACTGGCCTACAAACCGACGGACGACATGCCCCCGCGCGTCGACATGGCCTCGATCCAGCGCGACTGGCCCGCCAGCTTTACGGAAGCTGGCGAAGGCAGCCGGGTGATCGCCTATCACCGGGACATGCGGGGCAAGACGCCGGCGCCTGTGGAGGGCAGCGGCGGTGCGACGGTGGCTCCGCCGCCCGATCTGGGCGCCTTGCTCGCCGGTGCGGATGCGGGCGCGGGGAAGCAGAAGGTGCAACTATGCATGAGTTGTCATGACTTCACCCAGGGCGGCCCCAATCGCATCGGGCCGAACCTGTGGGGCGTGGTCGGGCGGCCAGTGGCAAGCCATGGGGGCTTTGCCTATTCGCCCGCCATGCAGGCGCATAAGGGCAATTGGAGTTACGAGAATCTGTTCGCCTTCCTAGCCTCGCCGGGGCGGGACGTGCCGGGGACGAAGATGAGCTTCGCCGGGCTGCGCAAGCCGGAAGATCGGGCGGCGGTGATCAAATATCTTGCCACTTTGGGATCGGGCGCGCCGCCTTTGCCTCAGCCCAAGGCGATCGCGGCCCGATGATAAGAGCAAGGAACCGCAGTATATTTCTCCTCGTCATACTGAAACAAGTTCAGGGTGACGGTTGGGGATAGAATTGGCTTTCCCCCAATCAGCTCAAGACCGCCGCCAGTCTTCCTCGACCAGATAGCGGCTGAGAAATGTCGATCCCTGCCGGGCCGCCGTCCTGGCGATATGTCGACGGATGTCATTGTCGCTGGACGACCCCAAGACGGCGCGAAAGGCGTCCATGGCCTTGGCCGTGGGTTCGCGTTTCAGGTCGACATAGGGCTGAAAAATATCTCCGAGCGCCTGCTCCCAGGCTTTCTCGATCTGGAGTAGCCGCTTTTCCATGGCTCGCCTCGCTGCGCAACATATTGCACCCCGGAATATGGTGTCGCGGGCGGCTTGCGACAAGGGCAATCTCTGCGCATGACGCTTGACTTCAATCACCTGCGTTAATATAAAATATGCACTGCTGTGAAATATTTTTGCGCCCAGCCGCGACAAGGAGTGGCCATGCCGTACGCCCGCTCATCGGCCGCACTTTTCCGGACGGCGATCTCCGCGCTGCCCCTGCTGGCGCTCACCCCGCTGCCCGCCGCCGCGCAGGATACGCCTGCGCAGAAGATCTATGGCCGGACGCCCGCCGAATCCTCCCCGCCCGTCTGGCCGCAGCCGGTGCGCGCGGCCAAGGGCGCGCCCAATATCCTGCTGATCATGACCGACGATGTGGGCTTCGGGTCCAGCAGCACCTTCGGCGGGCCAGTACCGACGCCGACCTTCGACGCGCTGGCGAAGGCCGGGCTGCGCTACAACCAGTTCAATACCACCGCCATCTGCTCGCCCACGCGGGCCTCTCTGCTGACGGGACGCAATCCGCAGGCGGTTGGCATGGGCTATGTCGCCAATTGGGCTACGGGCTATGACGGTTATAACAGCGTCATTCCCAAGAGCGCCGGGACGGTGGCGCAGATATTGAAGGAAAATGGCTATAATACCGCGATGATCGGCAAGGGGCACATCACCCCCGAATGGGAAATGAGCCGCGCGGGGCCGTTCGATCGCTGGCCGACGGGGCTGGGCTTTGAATATTTCTACGGTTTCCTTGGCGCCGACAGCAGCATGGCGGAGCCCAATCTGGTCGAAAATACGAGTCCCGTCTCCCCGCCCGCCGAACCCGATTATCATCTGGAGCGGGACTTGGCCGATCATGCCATGGATTGGATCGACAGCCAGCACGCCGCCGCGCCCGACAAGCCCTTCCTGCTCTATTATGCCACCGGCACCGCCCATGCGCCCAACCAGCCGCCCGCCGATTGGCTGGCGAAATTCCGGGGCAAGTTCGATGCCGGCTGGGATGTGCTGCGCGCCGAAACTGTGGCGCGGCAAAAGAGGCTGGGCGTCATTCCGCCGGGCACCGACGACGCGCCGCATCCGGGCACGCTGCCGCGCTGGGATAGCCTGACGCCCGATCAGAAGCGGCTTTATGCCCGTTATATGGAGGCTTATGCGGCTTCGCTTGCCTATGCGGATGCGCAAATCGGACGGGTGATCCAGAAACTGCGCGACAATGGCGAGTTGGACAATACGCTCATCTTCTACATTCAGGGCGACAATGGCGCGAGCGCGGAGGGCAGTTTCGACGGCAAGCTGTTCGAGCAATCGGCACTGAGCGGAGTCAAGGAAGACCCGGCCTATGCGCTCGCCCATATTGACGAGATCGGCACGAAGACCGCTTATAATCTGATGCCGGGCGGCTGGGGCTGGGCGATGAACGCGCCCTTCCCCTGGGCCAAGCGCTATGGATCGCATTTCGGCGGCACGCGCAACGGCATGGTGATGGCCTGGCCGGGGCATATCAAGGATGCGGGTGGCCTGCGCAGCCAGTTCCATCATGTCAGCGACATCATGCCGACCGTGCTGGAAGCGGCGGGCGTGAAGGCGCCGGAGATATTGGACGGCGTGCCGCAGCAGCCGATCACCGGGATCAGCATGGGCTATAGCTTTCGGGCCAAGGACGCGCCCTCCCATCGTACGATGCAGGTGTCCGCGATGGCGCAGAATTTGAGCATCTACAAGGATGGTTGGGTCGCCGCGACCGCGCCGATGGTGACGCCCTGGGAGCGGACCCCGCCCAAGCCCGTGCCGCTGGATGAGCGGACCTGGCAGCTTTACGATGTCCGCAGCGATTTCAGCGAGGCACATGATGTTGCGGCGGAGAATCCTCAAAAGCTGGAGGCCTTGAAGGAGCAGTTCTGGGCGGAGGCTGCGCTGTCCAACATGCTGCCGATCCATGGCAGCGAGGGTGGACAGAAGGGACGGCCCGATCCCAATGAGGGGCGGACGCTGTTTAGCTATAGCGCGCCGGTCGGTCATGTTCCGGAGAGCGCAGCGCCCGCCTTGGTGGGGCGGTCCTTTGCGGTGACGGCCAAGATCAACCTACCGGCGGAGCGGGGCAAAGGCGTCCTTGTGGCGCAGGGCGGGCGTTTTGGCGGGTATAGCCTGTTCTTCGATCGGGGGCGGATCGCGTTTACCTATAATCTGACGCCGGCGCATATGACGCGGATCGTGGCCCCCTCTGCGGTGGCGGCTGGCGCGCATGTGGTCGGGCTGGACTTTACGATGGACAAGAATGTGCCGACCAGTGGAGCCGATGTGACGCTGACGGTCGATGGCAAGGCGGTGGCGCAGGGACGGGTCGAGCGCACCTTTGCGCAGGTGGTGTCGCATACCGAAGATTTCGATGTGGGGATGGACCTGGTGAGCCCGGTCGATCCTGCAGCTTATGACAGTGCGGGAAGCCGGTTCAATGGGGCGTTGGAAAGGGTTGAAGTGAGGGTGAGATAATGTGCTTAATCTCCCCTCTCCTCCGTTCGGGCTGAGCTTGGGAGATGCCTTTTCTAGCTTGATCCGGCGAACCAATCTTCCACCGAAGCGGGTACGCCCTCTCCTTCCCCCGAGGGAGCAAGCAGATTGGCGCGCGCCGTCATCATCACGTCACGCACATGTTGCGCCAGCGGCACCGATCGATCCTCCAGCGCGCCATGGTCCCAGCGGACCAGCACGCATTGCAGCATCATGTTGCACAACAGGATGCGGTTGCGGGCAATGTCGGGATGCACATGCCCGGCCAGCGCCGTCAGATGCCCCATCAGACGCAGCAGGTTCGGCGCCCTGTCGCGGGTCTGGGCAAACAACGCCGGAGTGAGCGACCAATATTGCGTCGCATAGTGCAGCATGAAGGCGGCATAGGGATGACGCCCGCGATCATCGATCAGGCGCAACTGCGGCAGGAACAATATGCCGAGCAGCGCCAGCGGATCGTCGATCCTGCCCTGTCCCTCCAGCCTGTCCAGCATCTCGCCGCGCGTGCCGTCCATCTGTTCGGCCCGGGCGGCGAAGATGGCGGCGAGCAGCCCGTCCTTCGATCCGAAATAATAGGTCACGGCATTGGTGTCGCCGCATTGGGCGGCAGCGGCGATTTCGCGCATCGAGACGGCGTCGATGCCGCGCTCCGCGAACAGCGCTTCGGCCGCCTGGATCAGCCGTGAAGCGGCGGGGACGGAGTGACGTTTACGGGGAGTGGGTCGGTTCGTCATGAGCGCGCGAAGCATAGAGCGAAGTGGAGGCAAAAACAGCGCCTGACATAAATATCGCGCCGACCCAGAGGACGACCTAAACCAACGCAGAAAGTTCGAGCATCAGGCCTTGGCTGACAGGGCGCTCAATTCCTCCAGATCGAGATCGCGTTCCAGTTCCTGAAGCGTATGTTCGTCAATCTCTCCCGTGCGGTGAAGGCGCAGCAACTCCGCCCGCCCGGCGGCGATGGCTTTCAGCACCAGGTCGAAATGGGCGTGGAGCCTGTCCGAAAACTCCTCCTCCTGCCCCGCATAGCTGACCGAGAGTTCGGCGTGACGCTGATAGCGTTCGAGCAGACGCGGGTGGAGCAGCGTACCTTCCGCATCATAGGCGTGGACTTCGACGATGCGGACCTGCGCCTGGGCCATAGCGGCTTCGGCCTCGCTCATGGTCATGCGCGGGCGATCGCTTTCCGATTCGGGCAGCTTCACCATGCGGATCACCGCGCCCAATGTCGTGCCTTGCAGCAGGACAGTGCCGATGATGACGGCGAAGGCCGTGGTCAGGATGAAGTCGCGGCCGGGAAAACCCTCCGGCACGCTGAGCGCCACCGCCAGCGTCACCACGCCGCGCATCCCGGCCCAGCCCAGCACCGTGGCCGAACGCGGACCGAGCGGTTTGTAGCCGCATATGCCCATCGCCCTCAGCCCAGCGATCACGGCATCCGAACCGAATACCCAGACGAACCGCGCAACGATGAGCGTGGCGAGGATCGCGAGGATGGGCAGCGTCATTTCGTCCAGCACCACGCCCAAGCCGCCCACACGCTCGATCACGCCGCGCAGCGACGATCCGATGAGGAGGAACACGAACGCCTCCATCAGGAAGATCATCACCGCCCAAAAGGCCGTGCCGTTCATCCGCACCATCGCGGGGAAGACGACATGCTGATACCAGCCGCAGATGAGGCCGGTCGTGACCGTCGCAATCACGCCGGAAACATGGACGGATTCGGCCAGGAGATAGGATGCCCAAGGCGCCAGCAGCGATGAGGCGATCATCAGATATTTGTCGTCCAGCCGCTTGACCGTCAGCACCCAGAGCGCGCCGATGACGGCACCGATCAATGCGCCGCCCGCCGCCAGCATGACGAAGCTTTGCAGCGCATCGACCATACTGAACGCGCCGGTCACGCCCGCCGTTATGGCGAAGCGGAAGAGGACAAGGCCGCTGGCGTCGTTGAACAGGCTCTCCCCTTCCAGCAGGATCGACAGACGGCGCGGCAGATGGACCCGCTGCAACACCGCGCGGGCCGACACGGCGTCGGGCGGCGAGACGATGGCGCCGAGCGCCGCGCAGGCTGCCCAGGGAAGGCCGGGCACCAGCCAGTGCGCCACCGCCGCGACGACCGCCGTGGTGAAGATCACCGCGCCCACGGCCAGCGCGACAATGCCGAACATATGCCTTTGAAGGTGCCGTAGCGCGATGAACCAGGCGCCGTCCATCAGCAGCGGCGGCAGGAAGATCACCAGCACCAGTTGCGGGTCGAGCGAGATCACCGGCAGGCCGGGCAGGAAGGCGAACAGCGCGCCCCCCGCCAGCAGGGCGACCGCAGGCGGCAGGCCCAGCTTGTTCGCGGCATAATGCAGGACGATGATCGCCAGCAGCATGACGATCACCAATTCGAACAACTGCATTGGGTGCATAAGGCCTTCCCCCGCCGGTTCCGTGTCGTGGCCCATATGACATGAAAATCCTTTCGGCCGACGACGAAAATGCCAGCCACGCCGACAGTTTCAAGAGGGCGGCCTTGACCCTACGGAATTCCCCGAAAATCATGTCGAAAACAGGGACGTCGACCGTCGACTACCGATGCGGATTTCATGATTACCAAATATTTTCAATAGGATAATTTGTTCCACTGAATACGTATGTGGGATTCTGTGCAGACCATGGGCCGGGCGGCTATCGATGCGGCGAGAAACACAAGCAATACGTCTTGGGGAGGGTCCACATATGCACAAGTTCCATCATTCCATCCTGCGGGCCACCCTTCTGGCTGGCGCTTCGCTGTCGGTCGCGGCGGTTGCCTCCGCGCAGACCACGGCTGAAACCGCCGCGCCGGCCGAGCCGCAGGGGGATGCGATCGTCGTCACCGGCATCCGCGCCTCGCTGGCCTCCGCCGCGAAGATGAAGCGGGATTCGGTGCTGATCGTGGATTCGATCTCCGCCGAAGACGTCGGCAAGCTGCCGGACGTATCGATAGCGGACCCGCTGGCGCGCCTGCCCGGCGTGACGGCCCAGAGGCTGGAGGGTCGCGACCAGAGGCTCTCGATCCGCGGGCTTGGCCCCGACTTCTCGACCACGCTGCTCAACGGGCGCGAGCAGGTGACGGTGGGCGACAATCGCGGCGTCGAATATGACCAATATCCGTCCGAATTCTTCCAGAACGTCAATGTCTACAAGAGCGCCGACGCGGCGCTGATCGCGGCGGGCATTTCGGGTACGGTCGACCTGCGCATGCTGCGCCCGCTGGACAAGAAGGACCGGGTCGTCGCCCTGTCGCTGCGCGGTCAGATGAACGGGATGGACAAGCTCAATCCCGACGGCAAGCGCTACGGCTATCGCGCCTCAGCCACCTATATCGACCAGTTTGCGGACGACACGTTGGGCCTGTCGCTGGGCTTTTCCGCCTCGCAGACGCCTTCGCAGGATGAACGGTTCAATGCCTGGGGCTATCCGACCGATGCCAGCGGCAACCTCATCATCGGCGGCGCCAAGCCCTATGTGCAGTCGAACCTGTTGAAGCGCTATGGCGCGGTCGGCACGCTGGAATGGCAACCGAGCGACAATTTCCATTCGACCTTCGACGTGCTGGCTTCCCATTTCGAGGAGGAGCAGCGGCTGCGCGGCATCGAGTTCCCGCTGGTCTGGGGCAGCAATGTCGGCGTCAGCGACGAGACGGTCGAAAACGGTTTCGTTACTGGCGCCACCTTCAGCAATGTCTATGGTGTGCAGCGCAACGACTATAACAAGCGCAAGGCGGATACGATCTCGCTGGGCTGGAACAATGATATCCGCCTCAACAACACGCTGAAGCTCAATGTCGATGCAAGCTGGTCGCGGGCCAAGCGTACCGACTTCCTGCTGGAGACTTATTCGGGCACCGGCTATCTGCGTTCGGGTGTGCCGGATACTGTCCGGGTCGAGCGACAGTCGAACGGTCTGTTCCGGATTATGCCGACGCTGGACTATACCGATACCAACATCATCAGCCTGACCGATCCCAATGGCTGGGGCTACAACGGCACGACGGCGGTGGTACAGGCGGGCTTCCTCAACCGGCCCAAATTCATCGACGACATGAAGTCGTTCCGCGCGAACCTGGTCGGGGACATTTCAGGCAGCATCTTTTCCAAGTGGGAAGTCGGCGGCAACTATAGCCGCCGCAAGAAGACCAGCGCCTATACGTCCTATTTCCTTTGCCCGCCGGGCGGCACGAACTGCACCGTCTCCGGCGGGACGCCGGGATCGGTGGCCGTGCCGAGCGAAGCGCTGCTGGGATCGAACGTCTCGCTCGACTATCTCGGCGTGCCTGCGATGCTGACGCTGAACCCGCTCTATCTGTACGACAATGTGCTGGATGCGGTGTATGACAACCGCCCCGGCTCGCTGGTCCGCGACAATGTGGTGAAGGAAGACGTGTTCACCGGCTATGCGAAGCTCAGCATGGACGGGGAACTGGGCGGCAAGCCGCTGAAGGGCGCGATCGGCGTGCAGGTGATCCATTCGCGGCAGGCATCAACCGGCACGATTTCCAACTTCGCCAACGGCGTCGTGACCGTACTGCCGGTGTCGGGCAAGGACAGCTACACCAACGTCCTGCCGAGCGCGCAGATTTCCGTCGAGCTGGAGCCGAGCTTCTTCGTCAAGCTGGGCGCGGCGCAGACCATGGTGCGTCCGCGTCTGGACCAGGAACGCGTCAATCAGGAATTCAGCGTCGACCTGTCGAAGGTCGGCCTGGGATCGGACCCTCAATATAGCCCGTTCAGCTCGAACGGCGGCAACATCATGCTGCGGCCCTATCAGTCGACCAATATCGATCTGTCGCTGGAGAAATATTTCCGGGGCGGCGGCTATGTGTCGGTGTCGGGTTACTTCAAGAACCTGACCGACTTCGTCGATCCGAACAACAATATCGCCTATGACTTCTCGGGCGCGCTTTCGACGCTGCCGCCTGCGGCTCAGGCCATCGTGCAGCAGCAGGGCAGCACTATCGGCTTGCTCAAGGCGCCCGCCAACACCGGCAAGGGCACGATCATGGGCGTCGAGGCGACCGCGTCGCTGCCCTTCAAGCTGTTCAGCCCGGCGCTCGACGGCTTCGGCATCTTCGCCAGCGGTTCCTATACGCATAGCGAGGTCGAATATGGCAGCAATCCGACCGAAAGCGTTACCTTGCCCGGCCTGTCGAAATGGGTCGCCAGCGGCACCGCCTATTTCGAGAAGAACGGTTTTCAGGCGCGGGTGAGCTATCGCTATCGTTCCTCCTTCCTGGGCGAAGTGGCGGGGCTGTCTGCGGCGCCGACCTTCCGCACAGCCAAGGCGGAAGGGATTCTCGATGCGCAGATCGGCTATGAGTTCCAGTCGGGGCCGCTTCAGGGACTATCGATCCTGTTGCAGGGCAAGAACCTGACCGATCAGCCCTTTGTCACCTATCAGAATGACGACCCCCGGCAGGTGATCGACTATCAGCGCTATGGCCGGGACTATTATCTGGGCCTAACGTACAAGTTCTAAAGTCCCCGATCTGCCTGACTGCACGCAGGCAGTTCTCCCCCGGACCGCCGCCCCTTTCAGGGGTGGCGGTCCTCCCTTTTTGTACCTGCAAAAATGATGTGCTCCTGCGAAGGCAGGAGCCCAGTTCAAACGGCGGGACTGGGCTCCTGCCTTCGCAGGAGCACGTTAACTACGCAAACTATGCCGTCATGCGCGTGACCAGCCTTGGCACGAGCAACGTAGGCTCCAGCGGCTTGCGGTCGATCTGCCCGATAAGCGCATCCACAAGCACCTCGCCCGCGTGCAGATAGTCCTGTGCGATGGTCGTCAGCGGCGGTCTTGTGAGGCTGGCGGCGGGGATGTCGTCGAAGCCGATCAGCGCGACATCCTGCGGCACGCTCATGCCCGCTTCGTCCAGCGCCCGCATCGCGCCGATGGCGATCAGGTCCGAACCCGCGAAGATCGCGTCGAAGGAAAGGCCACGTGCGATCAGGCGCCTGGCGGCCTCATACCCCGACTGCTCGGTCGAGAGCGCATCGACATGCAGGCCAAGGTCGACCGGCAAGGCCGCCTCTCGCATCACCTCCGTGAGGCCAGCATAGCGGTCGCGAAATTCGGGATAGCGGCTCGACGCATCGCCCAGAAAGGCGATGTTCCGGCGTCCCCGTTCGATCAGGTGGCGCCCCGCGTCGCGCCCGCCCTGCCGGTTGTCGCAGCCGATGGTCATGCCCAGCGCATTGGGGTCGACCGATCCCCAGCGCACGAAATGCGTGCCCTGCGCCACCAGTTGCTCCAGCCGGGCGCGGTAGGTTTCATAATCGCCATAGCCGAGCAGGATGATCCCGTCGGCCTTGCGGCTGTCCTCATAATCGACATGCCAGTCGGTCGAAAGTTGCTGGAAGGAGGTCAGCAGGTCATAGCCACGCTTGGCGCAGGTTTGCAGGATCGGTCCCAGCATCGAGAGGAAGAAGGGGTTGATATAGCTTTCGTCGGGCAACAGATCCTCGAAAAACAGCAGCGCCAGCGTGTTGCTCTTGCCCCGGCGCAGCGAGGACGCGTTCTTGTCCACGGTATAGTTGAGCTGCCGGGCGATGGCCTCTATCCGCTTGCGGGTGCCTTCGCTGACGGTGCGGTCGCCGCGCAAAGCCCTGGACACGGTCGGCTGGGAAACCCCTGCGAGCGTGGCGATGTCGAAGGACGTTGGTTTTTCGTTGACGGCCATCGCCTTATCTTACGCCTGCCCTTCGTCATTGGAAAGACAGCCGCTCTGAATACGTATGTCGGCTGCTTGGCCCGGTGGGTGCGAACCGACTAAGACCCCTATGAAAGCCGCTGCAATCAAGCCAGAAGCGGTAGGGGAGGCACGTTCCATGCGCGGAAGGAAAGCATCGCTGTTTGCCGCGCTGGCCGCTTTGGCTGCCCCTGCCTCATTGCTCGCCGCCGAGCCATCCGATTTCCAGGCGCGGCTGCCGGAGGATGAGGTCATCTATTTCCTCCTGCCCGACCGCTTCGACAATGGCGACAAGTCCAACGACAAGGGAGGCATGAAGGGGGACCGGCTGGTCACCGGCTATGATCCCACCTCCAAGGGCTTTTATCATGGCGGCGACCTGAAAGGGCTGATCCGCCGCCTCGACTATATTCAGGGGCTAGGCGCCACCGCCATCTGGGTCGGACCGATCTTCCGCAACAAGCCGGTGCAGGGGCCGAAGGGTCAGGAAAGCGCGGGCTATCATGGCTATTGGATCACCGACTTCACCCATGTCGACCCGCATTTCGGCACCGACGCCGATTTCGCCGCTCTGGTAGAAGCCGCGCATCGCCGGGGGATGAAGGTCTATATGGACATCATTGCCAACCACACGGCTGATGTGATCCAGTATCGGGAGTGCGCGGGCAAGCCCTGCCCCTATCGTTCGCGCGCCGATTATCCCTATCAGCGGCAGGGTGGTGTCGGGGGGAAAGCGATCAATGCCGGTTTCGCGGGCGATCAGGACCATGGCGAAGCGAATTTCGCGAAGCTGACCGATCCATCCTACGCCTATACGCCCACTATCCCCAGGGGCGAGGAGCGGATGAAAGTTCCGGCTTGGCTCAACGATCCGCTTCATTATCATAATCGCGGGGAAACGACCTATTCGGGCGAGAGCGCGACCATGGGGGACTTTGCCGGGCTGGACGATCTGATGACCGAGAACCCCCGCGTGATTGCGGGCATGATCGAGATTTTCGGCGGCTGGATCGACCGCTTCGGCATAGACGGCTTCCGGGTGGACACGGCCAAGCATGTCGATCCGCATTTCTGGCAGATGTTCGTTCCCGCCATGCAGGCCCGCGCCAGGGCGAAAGGCATCCCCAATTTCCATATTTTCGGGGAGGTCTATGTCGAGACGGTCGATGCGGGGCCGCTCGCCTGGCATACCAAGGAAGGCGGCTTTCCGGCAGTGCTGGACTTCGCTTTCCGGCAGGCGGCGCTGGAGACGGTCGCGGGCAGCGGCGCGACCGCGACATGGGAGCGGATGCTGGCGGGCGATGCGCTTTATCGCGATGGCGAGGCAACGGCGCGGACCTTGCCGACCTTCGTCAGCAACCATGATGCGGGGCGTTTTTCGACTTTCGTGCGGCGCGCCTTTCCGCAGGCGAGCGAGGATGAAGTGCTGCGCCGGGTGATGCTGGCCAACGCCATGCTGCTGACGATGCGCGGCGTGCCGACCATCTATTATGGCGACGAGCAGGGTTTTGTGGGCGACGGCGGCGATCAGGACGCTCGGGAGGATATGTTCGGCAGCCAAGTCGCGAACTATAATGACAATCGCCTGATCGGCACCGATGCCACCATGGCGACGCCGCGCTTCGACATTGGCCATCCGCTCTATCGGGAGATCGCCGTGCTCGCCCGCCTGCGTACCGCCCACCCGGCCTTGCGGCGCGGTAAGGAGGTCATCCGGGCGCGGGGCGACCAGCCGGGCCTTTTCGCGCTGTCCCGCTTCGATCCCGAGAGCGGCGCGGAAACGCTGATCGCCTTCAACACATCGACCGCGCCGATCAAGGCGCAGGTCGAGGTCGATGTCCGTTCCGACCGTTTCGCTACTTTGGCCGGAACCGAATGCGCCGCCAGCGCCTCCGCCCCCGGCAGCATCGCCGTCTCCCTTCCCCCTCTCAGCTACAGCATCTGCGTTGCCCGGAGTGCCTCTCCCCAATGACCGACCAAAACCTCCCCTGGTGGCGCGGCGCCGCCATCTACCAGATCTATCCGCGCAGCTTTGCCGATTCCAATGGCGACGGCATTGGCGACCTCAAGGGCATCACCGCCCATCTGCCCTATGTGGCGTCGCTGGGCGTGGACGCGATCTGGCTGTCCCCCTTCTTCAAGAGCCCGATGCGCGATTTCGGCTATGACGTGTCGGATTATTGCGATGTCGATCCGATCTTCGGCACGCTGGCGGATTTCGACGCGCTGGTGGCGCGGGCGCATGAACTCGGCCTGCGCATCATCGTCGATCAGGTCTGGGCGCATACATCCGAAGAGCATGACTGGTTCATCGAGAGCCGCTCCAGCCGCGACAATCCCAAGGCTGACTGGTATGTCTGGGCCGATCCCAAGCCGGACGGATCGCCACCCAACAACTGGCAGTCGGTGTTCGGCGGCCCGGCCTGGACCTGGGATGCGCGGCGCGGCCAATATTATATGCACCAGTTCCTGGCGCAGCAGCCGCAATTGCACCTGCATCATCCCGAAGTGCAGGACAGCGTGTTCAACATCATCCGTTTCTGGCTGGACCGGGGCGTGGATGGCTTCCGCATCGACGCGATCAACCATTCGATGCACGATCCGAAACTGCGCGACAATCCACCCGCCCCCGATAATGGCAAGATACGCACGCGTCCCTTCGACTTCCAGATCAAGAAGTACAGCCAGAGCCATCCCAATATTCCGCTGTTTCTGGAAAAGGTTCGTCAAGTCTTCGACGAATATGCGGACCGTTTCACCGTGGCCGAAGTCGGCGGCGATGACAGCGATATAGAGATGAAGACCTTCACGCAGGGCGATGGCAGGCTGAATACGGCCTATGGTTTCGACTTCCTCTATGCGCCGGAGCTGACCGCCGAATTCCTCAGGACGGCGCTCGTCAAATGGCCGGCTGAAACCCACAGCGGCTGGCCGAGCTGGGCGTTCGAAAATCATGACGCGCCGCGTGCCGTGTCGCGCTGGGCCAAGGGGGTGGAGCCGGACGCCTATTGCCGGATGAAGATGCTGCTGCTCGCCTGCCTGCGCGGCAATATCTTCCTTTATTATGGCGAGGAATTGGGGCTGCCGCAGGTCGACATCGCTTTCGAGGATTTGCAGGATCCTGAAGCCATCGCCAACTGGCCGCTGACTCTCTCCCGCGACGGTGCGCGCACGCCGATGCCTTGGCAGGCGGATGCGAAATATCTGGGCTTTTCCGACGCCAAGCCCTGGCTTCCGGTCGGGGAAGCCCATCGGGCGCTGGCCGTCGATGTGCAGGAAGCGCAGCCGGATTCCCTGCTGCACTGGACGCGGCGGGTTCTTGCCCTGCGCAACGGATCGCTGGCCTTGCGTATCGGGACCATCGATTTCCTCGACGCGTCTGATGAACTGCTGGCGTTCGAGCGTGCTCATGAGGGCAAACGGATGCTTTGCGTCTTCAACCTTGGCGACAAGCCCGTGACATGGACGCCGCAGGGACATTGGCAGGTGCTGCTGTCCACCGGCGGGATCGAAGCATGGCATTTCCCCCCAGCCTCCGGTCTTGTCGCGCACGCCTAAAAGGAATTCTCATGAACAAACTGACCGCGCTCGCGCTGCCCCTTTTTGCGCTCTCGCTCGCCCCGGCCATCGCCCGTGCTGATGTGGTAGCCAAGGCCGCCTCCCCCGATGGCCGCATCACGCTGACCGTCAGCCTCGATAATGAAGGCCGCCCCAGCTACGCCGTGCAGCGCGATGGGAAGGCGCTGATCGCGGACAGCCGCCTCGGTTTCCTGTTCACCGACGCGCCGAAGATCGAGCGCAACCTGACGCTGGCCGACAGCAAGACGGGCAAGAACGACACGACATGGACCCAACCCTGGGGCGAATGGTCCAGTATCCGCGACCATCACAATGAAATCCGCCTCTCCTTCCGCGAGAAGAGCGATCTTCAGCGCGAGATGGATGTGACCTTCCGCCTGTTCGACGATGGCGTGGCCTTCCGCTACACGCTGCCGGATCAGCTCCATCTGCATCACGCCAATATCGCGGAGGAACTGACACAGTTTGCCTTCGCGGAGGGCGGCACCGCCTGGTGGAAGCCCGCCTTCGAGTGGAACCGGGAGGAATATCTCTATAACAGGACGCCGCTCGACGCGGTCGGCACCGCGCAGACGGTGATGACGGTGAAGCTCGCCAGCGGCACCCATGTCGCACTGCATGAGGCGGCTCTGGTCGACTATGCCGGGATGAACCTCGCCCGTGCGCAGGGCAACACTTTCCGCGCTACGCTGACGCCCGGCTCCGGCGCTCCCAAGGTGTCACGCGACGCCGGTTTCTCGACGCCATGGCGCACCATCGCCATCGCGGACGATGCGGCGGGGCTTTACATGAACCACATGATCCTGAACCTCAACGAACCCAATAAGCTGGGCGACGTGTCGGGCTGGATCAAGCCGGGCAAGTTCGTCGGCGTGTGGTGGAACATGATCAAAGGCGACTGGAGCTGGGCGCGGGGGCCGAAACATGGCGCGGCCACGGCCAATGTCCGCCGTTACATCGACTTCGCAGCTGCCAGCGGCATCCCCGCCGTGCTGGTCGAGGGATGGAATATCGGCTGGGACGGCAACTGGTTCGGCAATGGCAAGGATATGAACTTCTCCCAGCCAACCGAGGATTTCGACGCCGATGGGCTGGCCGCTTATGCTAAGTCGAAGAGTGTTACCTTGATCGGCCATCATGAGACGGGCGGCTCCGCCAGCCATTATGACGGCCAATTGGACAGCGCGTTTGCGTGGGCAGCCAAGCATGGCGAACAGGTGGTGAAGACCGGCTATGTCACCGATGCCGGGCAGATCGAGCGGATCGATCCCGACGGCTCCCAGCATCGCGAATGGCATGAGGGTCAGTGGATGGTGAACCACTATCTCCGCGTCGTGCAGACTGCCGCCAAGTACAAGGTCAGCATCGACAGCCATGAGCCAGTGAAGGATACGGGCCTGCGCCGCACCTACCCCAATTGGGTGACGCGTGAAGGCGGGCGCGGCATGGAATATAATGCCTGGATCGGCGGCAAGAACCCACCCGAGCATGAAGCGAACCTCGTCTTCACCCAGTTGCTGGGCGGGCCGATGGACTTCACGCCGGGCGTACTCAGCCTCTCCGGTTCCGAGGGGAGCGCGATCCAGTCGACGGTTGCGAAGCAATTGGCACTCTATGTGGTGCTCTATTCGCCCTTCGTAATGGCGGCCGATACGCCGGAGAACTACGCCAAATATCCCGGCCCCTTCCAGTTCATCAAGGATGTGCCGACCGACTGGTCCGATACCCGCGTGCTGAATGGCGAGGTGGGCGATTATGTCACCATCGCGCGCAAGGCCAAGGGCAGCAATGACTGGTATCTGGGCGCGATCGGGGATGAGGAAGCGCGGTCAAGTCAGGTGAAGCTCGACTTTCTGGATGCCGGGCGGTCTTATGTGGCGGAGATTTATCGGGACGGGCCGGGGGCGGACTATCGCACCGAGGCGCGCCATGCCATCGTGATCGAGAAGAAGGCTGTGAAGAAGGGCGACGTGCTGAGCATCGATCTGGCGCCGGGGGGCGGTCAGGCGATCCGCTTCGTGGCGAGCGGTGGGAAGGGCAAACGGTAAATTCTGGACGCGCCGTGTTCCTGCGTAGGCATTCGAACGAGACGAGTGGCTCGTGAGAACCCAGTTCAGACGGCAGAGCTGGGCTCCTGCCTTCGCAGGAGCACGGAGTTCTTCAAGGAAAGCTAGCTGCGTAAACAGGCTGAGGATGTATGGATCAAACTAATAACAGCCCGCCTCCCCTTAGCCGCCCCCGCCAAGGCTTCTGGGGCCTGTGGAACATCAGCTTCGGCTTTTTCGGCATCCAGATCGGCTTTGCCCTGCAAAACGCCAATATGAGCCGCATCTTCCAGTCGCTGGGCGAGAGTCTGGACGATCTGGCGCTGCTGTGGATCGCGGCGCCGCTGACCGGGCTGCTCGTCCAGCCGATCATCGGCCATTATAGCGACAGGACATGGTGCCGCTTCGGGCGGCGGCGGCCTTATTTCTTCGCGGGTGCGCTGTTCGCGGCGCTGGCGCTGTTCGGCATGCCCAATGCGCCGAGCCTGCTGGCCGCCGCGATGATGCTTTGGGTGCTGGACGCCTCGCTCAACGTTTCGATGGAGCCGTTCCGCGCCTTTGTCGGGGACATGCTGGCGAAGGAGCAGCATATGGCAGGCTATGCGCTCCAGACCGCCTTCATCGGTGCGGGGGCGGTCATCGGCTCGTCCACGCCATGGCTGCTGGACCGGCTGGGCGTCGCCAATGTCGCGGTCGGTTCGGGCATTCCCGATACGGTCAGGATCAGCTTTTATATCGGCGGCGCGGCACTGTTTCTCGCCGTGCTGTGGACCGTTCTAACAACCCGCGAATATTCGCCCGAACAGATGGCCCGCTTCGAGCCAATAGAAGAAGAATCAGGAGCGGTCACTGCGCCGCCCATTCCCGCAGGCGGCCCGCTCTGGATCTTCGCCGGACTGGCGGTCATCGCGTTCGTCCGTCTCTGGGCGCTGGAGAAGGAACTCTATCTGCTCGGCGGCCTGCTCGCCACCTATGGCGCGGCGCGGATGGCGGCGCGCTGGCTGCAAAGGCAAGGCCGCAGCGATAATCTGCTCACCCATGTCGTCGGCAATTTCGCGGCCATGCCCGACATGATGAAGCGCCTCGCGCTCGTCCAGTTCTTCACCTGGTCGGCGCTGTTCATCATGTGGATATACACCACGCCGGTCGTCGCCCAATATGTCTTCGGCTCCGCAGATCCGGCGAGCGCAGCCTATAATGAAGGCGGAAACTGGGTCGGCATCCTCTTCGCCACCTATAATGGCGTCGCCGCCTTCGCCGCGCCCTTCCTGCTCCAACCGCTCGCCCGCCGCATCGGCCAGGCGCAGACCCATGCGATCGCTCTGATGCTCGGCGCGCTGGGCTTCCTCTCCTTCCTGTTCCTGCGTGATGCGCAAGCCTTGCTGCTGTCGGAAGTCGCCATCGGCATCGCCTGGGCCTCCACCCTCGCCATGCCCTATGCGATGCTCGCCTCCAGCGTGCCGCAGGCGAAGCTCGGCATCTATATGGGCCTGTTCAACGCCTTCGTGGTGATCCCGCAACTGCTGGTCGCGACCGTCATGGGCACGATCATGCGGCATTTCTTCCCGACCGAGCCGATCTGGACCATGGCTTTCGCTGCCGGCGTGATGATGCTCGCCTCCGTCGCAACGTTGCGGTGCCGCGACGCAGCCGCCTGACAAAAAAATTTCGCGCACGACAAATTGCAACTGCGGTGGTGGCCGGGGCGTGGCGTCGTCGTCCCATGCGCATTGGATTTCTGTTCAACCACGACCAGATTCATCAGGTCGCCCATAGCTTGCCGATCGCCATGGCTCTGGCGAGCGGCGGCTTTCCCGGCGAGATCATCGTCGCCACCACCAACGACCGGCTGGCGGCGGAGGTGCAGCGGCTGGCCGGACCGATGCTGGGTTCGTCGATCCAGCATGTCCGGCTGTCCCTGACGCCCCGTTCGGAACGCATTGCGGGGCTGCTGGGCAAGCTGCTCCCTGCGGCCAAGCTGCTCTTCTATCGCGACAATCTGGATTTTTTCCGCAGCCTCGACATGCTGATCGTCGCGGAAAAGACCTCGCTGCTGCTCAAGACGCGCTATGGCCTCGACAATCTCTTCATGGTGCACACCCGCCACGGCGCCGGGGACCGGGCCATCGGCTTCGACAAGGCCAGCGCCGGTTTCGACCATGTCCTCTGTTCCGGCGAGAAGATCCGCCGCCGCCTGATTGCCGAAGCGGGGGTCGATCCTCAAGCGATCAGCATCGTCGGCTATCCCAAGTTCGACATGGTCCGTCAGGCCGGACGCAGCCAAAGCTTCTTCCGCGAACGGCCGATCACCCTCTACAACCCGCATTGCTCGCCGCATCTGTCCTCATGGTACAGCCATGGCCGACAGGTGCTGGACCATTTTCTGCGGCATGACGAGCAGGAACTGATCTTCGCCCCCCATGTCATGCTGTTCGAGCGGCCCTTCATCGTCACCATCGACAAGCTGACGGTCAACCGGGCGGGCATGATCGACAAGCGCTATCTGCACGGCGACAATATCCATATCGACCTTGGCAGCCGCGCCTCAACCGACATGAGCTATACCTTGCTGGCCGACCTCTATCTGGGGGACGCCAGCAGCCAGGTCTATGAATTCCTCCTGCGGCCCCGGCCCTGCATCTTCCTCAACAGCCACGGCATCGACTGGCAGGGCGATCCCAATTTCGCGCACTGGCAGGCGGGAGAAGTGATTTCCAGCCCGCACGAACTCGGCCCGGCGCTGGATCGAGCGAAGGCGCTGCACGAAAGCCATTACCGCCCGATCCAGGAAAGATTGTTCGCGGAGAGCTTCGACCTGGACGGCCGCCCCTCGTCGGAGCGCGCCGCGGCGGTGATCGCTGAACTCGCCCATCGTCGGCGCGACAAGGTGATCCCCCTGTCATCGGTCCGAGCCGCCTGATGCCGCTGCTCACCATCATCCTGCCCTTCTTCAATGAAGAAGGGTGGATCGGCACCACCATCGACAGTCTGGCCGCGCAAAGCGACCAGCGCTTCCGCCTGCTGCTGATCGACAATGGATCGACCGACAGCGGGACGGCGGAGGCCGCCATCCACGCCGCGCCATTGGGCCAGCGCGCCACCATCCTCCCCTGCCCGACGCCGGGCAAGATCCACGCCATGGCCATGGGGCTAAGCTGGGTCGACACGCCGCTGGTCGCCATCTGCGATGCCGACACCCACTATCCCCCAGATTATGTGAAGCGCGTCATCGCCCTGTTCGACAGCGACCCAAGGGCCGCCGCCGTCATGGCCATCGATCTCTACGCCCCCCAGGACACGGCGGACTCGCAGCAACGCATCGCCTTCATCCTGCGCAAGAGCCGCCGCTTCGCCGCCAAATGCCATGCGGGCGGCTATGCCCAGGCCTTCCGCGCCAGCGCCCTGCGCGCAGCGGGCGGGTTCGATGCGACACGCTGGCCCTATGTGCTGGAGGATCATGAGATCGTCCATCGCGTGATGGCGCATGGCCGGACCGTCTATCATCCCGGCCATGTCTGCTTTCCCTCCGACCGGCGCGCCTCGCGCAAGGCCGTCAGTTGGACGCGGGGCGAGCGGCTGCTCTACCGCTATGCCCCACGCGCCGCGATGAACTGGTATTTCTACCGTTTCCTTGGGCGCCGCCTGGCTGCCCGCAACAGCTTGGGCATTGCCTTGCGCCGGAAAGACTGGTCTTCCACTATCGCATGACGGAACGGGCCGGAATCACAGGGCGAATCTTCAAGGGGCTGGGACTGGTGCTGGGCGGAAAGGCCGGCGCCGGGCTGATCAGCCTTGTCTACCTCATCATCGCGGCACGGGCATTGGGGCCGCGCGATTATGGCATATTGGTGCTGGTCCATGGCTATGTGACGGCGGTGGTCGGCATCGTTGAATTTCCCGCCTGGCAGGCGATCGTCCGCTATGGCGCGGAGGCGAGTGCCGAGGATGCGCCGCATCGGCTGGCCCGGCTGCTGCGCTTCGGCACGACGGTCGAACTGCTGGGCGGAGCGGCAGCGATCGTCGCGGCCATGGCGCTGGCGCCACTGGTCGGGCCACATCTGGGCTGGCCGCCGGAAACCGTCGCTTTCGCCATTCCATACAGCTTCGCGGTACTGGGATCGGTGCGATCGGCTCCGGCGGGTTATCTGCAATTGATTGGCCGTTTCGACCTGATCGGCCTGCACAATATGGTGCAGCCGCTGGTGCGCCTGATCGGCGCGACATTGGCCTGGCTGCTGGGCTGGGGGTTGAAGGGTTTTCTCTGCGCATGGCTCGCCGCCGCGCTGGCGGAATTCGCCGTGCTCTGGGGCATGGGCCTCATCTGCGCCCTCAACAGGCTCGGCACGATCCTGCGCCACCCCGAACGCGGCAGCGCAGTGCAGGACAATCCGGGCATCTGGCGCTTCCTGGTGGCGAGCAACGCCGATGTCACCTTGAGCGAACTGGCGGGCCGGATCGCACCGCTGATCGTCGGCTGGGTGCTGGGACCAGCCATGGCGGGCCTGTTCGCGGTCGCCCAACGCGCCACCGTCATCATCGCCCAGCCCGCGCAGATATTGGGTAACACCGCCTATGCCGAACTCGCCCGCATGGTCGCCGCCGGACAAGGCGGCGCGCCGCTGCGCCGGACATTGCGCCGGGTGATCGGCATCGCGCTCGCCGCAGCCGCGCCCGTGGTGGTCATCGCCGCGATCTTTCCCACACCCATCGTCACGCTGCTGGCCGGCCCCGCGTTCAAGGCGGCAGGCAGCGTCATGGTCGTGCTGATCGCGGCGCGGATGATCGCGGTGATCGGGCCGCCGTGCAGTTCCGCCCTCTCCGCCATGGGCTTCCCCGCGCTGTCGATGAGCGCCAATCTCTTCGCCAGCCTGATCTTCCTGCCGCTGCTGCCGCCGCTGCTCCACCATATGGGCCTGATGGGCGCGGGGGTGCAGGCCGTGGGACAGGCGCTGCTGGCCAGCGCGTTGCTGGCTGGCCTGGTCTGGCGCAGGAGCCTCGCCCATTGAGGATCGCCTATGTCATCAACTCGGTCGAGGGCGGCGGCGCGGCGCAGCCGGTGCCGGCCATCACCCGCGTCCTGCGCGATGCGGGCGCGGAAGTGCGCGTCTTCGCCCTAACCCCCCGTGACCGGCGGGGTCTGTCCGCCATGGTGGAGGCCGGGCTTGACCCGGTCGTGCGCGAGGGCGGGCTGACCGATCATCTGGCCGCCGCCTTATGGCTGCGGCGGCAGTTGCTGGACTGGCGCGCCACCCATATCTGGACCTCGCTCAGCCGGGCGACGATATTGGGCCTGATCCTTGGCCCGATGCTGGGCCTGCCGGTGGTGAGCTGGCAGCACGCGGCGTTTCTGAAGCCCTGGAACCGGCGGCTGATGCGCCTGCTCGCATCCCGCGCCTTGTTCTGGATCGGGGATTCGCAATCCGTCACGGCGTTGACGGCGGAGCGGCTGGGTGTGCCGCAGGACCGGCTGCTCTGCTGGCCGATCTTCGCCGCCGATCCCGCCATGCCGCAGGCGCGCGCCTGGCAGCCCGGCGAGCCGGTCCGCATCGGCACGCTAGGCCGCCTCCATCCGGTCAAGGGCTATGACGTGCTGATCGCCGCGCTCGCCCGGTTGAAGGGCGCAAGCTTCACCCTTTCCATCGCGGGCGACGGCGCGGAGCGGGAGCGGCTCGAAAGCCTTGCGCGGGAGGCGGGCGTGGAGGTGCTATTCACCGGCTATATCGACGATCCCCGCGCGTTCCTGTCGGGCCTGCACCTCTATGTCCAACCCTCGCGCTCCGAAGGCTTCTGCATCGCCGCGCATGAGGCGCTGACGGCGGGCCTGCCGGTCGTCGCTTCGGCGGTGGGTGAACTGCCCTTCTCGATCCGGCAGGGCGTCACCGGCCTCACCGTGCCCCCCGGCGATCCGGATGGGCTGGCTCAGGCTCTAGGAACGATGCTGACCGATCCCGCTCGGCTGCACATCATGGGCGAGGCGGCCCGCCGGGACATGCTTGACCGCTTCTCGCAGGATCGCTTCGCTACCACCGGCGCGGCAATCCTTAACCATATCCGCCAAGCCCGCGCCTGACATCCAGCATCAGCCCGCGCAGCGACCGATCGACCCGCTTCACATCGAACAAGGTCATGTCGCCACAGGCGGTCAGCGTGTGCATCCCGTCCCGATAGACCCCCGCTGAATCCGGCAACGCCAGGGCATCCCCTGCCTCAGCCATAAAGGTCGCCTCATCCAGCCGATCGATCCACAGCGGCCGGATCGCCCCGCCATAGGTGTCCGCGCAATCCTGCACCGGCAGCATGATCCGCCCATCGATCACCATCGGCGTGCCGCCGGGCCGGGCCGAACGCCGGTCGATCCGCACCGGATTGCCATGATGCGCCGTCCATGGCCCGCACAGCCGGTCGGCCCAAGCGACATGCAGATGCGCGATCTTCGTCCGCTTGTCCGTGGCGGGCGAATAGAAGAGCCACCAGCGTCCCTCATGCCGCAGGATGCTGGCATCGACCGGCACGCAATCCAGCGCGATCCGGCATTCCGCCCGCCAGTCGACAAGCCCGCCATGATCGCGATAGAGCGTCAGCGCGCCCGACCGATGCGCCTCCGGCAGCATCCATATCGCCCCTTCCCCGGCAAAGACCTGCGGATAGGAAAGATGCCACGGCTCGACCAGGCAGGGGCGGCGGTCGAGCAGCCGCATCGCCTCATCGAACAGCAACCGCTCGATCGTCCCATGGCGGGTGCGATAATCATAATGTTCGGCAAAAATATGCAGCCGCCCATCCTCGCCCTGCCAGCCGAAAGGGTCCGCCAGGAACTGGAAATCCGGCTCCTCCCCGATCCAGCTCACCGGCCCGCCGATGCCGCCCGCCGCGATGACCGCCGCGACCGGCTGCTTGACGAGGCCGCATCGCCATATATCCTTTCGCCTTGGCATGGGTGCAGGCACTCGCACGCTCTCCCGACGAAAGACAAGAGATTCCTGTCGCGGGGGTTTGGGGCTGGCGAAAAAACGGTGAAGATTTAACAAGGCACGGCGCACCGACCCATTATCGATGGCGCGGGGAGCATGCGTTCAGCATAAGCGATCTACCCTACCCTTATTCTCAGAAGCAGCTATGGCCTGCTGTATCTTCTTATATCGGTCTATTATTTTTTCGCATTCCTCCTTCGATTTGAAATATTCACCATAATCATCGTCATATAATGCAATATCTTTATCTGGTTTTTTCGATGTTAACCATGGCCTGAATATAGGCGATGTTTCATTGTCAGATGAATCTCTGAGGTCCGTCCACTTTTTTCTGACAATTCCGAACCCAAATGATGGGCCAGGAACATCATATTTTGTCATTACCAATCCAATTTATATTGAATGATGGTAGACCGAAAATTCACATTATCTTACGATCACGGTAAAGTTGAATCAGAAAGATCGAGGATTATTTCCGAGAACCTCTTTACGCCGAATTTTTTCATGATGCTGGCGCGATGCATTTCGACCGTTCTGACGCTGATTTGGAGCGCATCGGCCACGTCCCTATTGCTGCTGCTGGAACCAAGCGCCCGCACGATGTCCAATTCCCTTTTCGTCAGGCTCTCCAGATGAGCCGCGGCACTTTCCCTCCGTCGCTGGATTTCGGCGCGCCGCTCCAACATCGGCCGGACCTCGGCAAGCATCTTGAAAAGCAGGCTGTCGGCAAAGGGCTTTTCCAGAAAATCCGCCGCTCCCCGCTTGATGGCGTCCACCGCCGTCGGAATGTCGGGTGACTCCGTCATCACGATCAGGGGCATGTCCAGCCGCCGGGACAGAAGCTCCTCCTGAACGGCCCCGCCATCCATATCCGCAAGGTGCAATTCCACAAGGGCAATGCCGGGGGCCAGGAAATCAAGCGCTTCGATAAAGTCGGCGCCGCAGGAAAAGGGCATGGGCTCAAACCCCTCCGGCCGCAAAACGCGCACCAGATATTGGCGCGTCTTGCTGTCGTGGTCCACGATATAGACTGGACATCCAGGGTTCATAGCCAATTGCCTAAACCATCATCTTCCCGCCAACGCGCGAAGCTCTCTATGGTTTCGGCTCCGATCCTTTCTTTTTATCAGCGTCAGTTCGTCGCCATGCGGCGAGGTTCGAAGAATATCCCGATCATCCCGCCGCTCGACCATTGCACCCGCCCCATGCGTACATCCAGGCCCCGGGTCTTCACAAGCAATCGCGTTCCCTCGCTCACGCCCCCCACTTCGACCATCATCCCTTCAACCGACAGATTGCGGATCGTCCCGATCAATACGGGCGTCGACGTTACCAAGGTTGCCGAAAAATTCACCGTCAAACGCTGACTGCGAGGTTCATATTTCTGTGATGCGATGTTCGCATCAGGCTCCTCGCCGGGAACCCAGGGCAATGTCTCCTCAAGCAGAAGACCGCATCTGGAACCATTGATCCAACGAACCTCGGCCGTACGAAAGCTGGTCTCGTCGAAACTCACATGAACCTGCTGATGCAAGCCCAGCGACAAGGCGCATCGTCCGCTCAATCCGGCGTGCGACACATTCTCGACGGAAAGGTTGGCTTCCTCCACAACGGGATAGAGCAGCGCCGTCTTGAATACGGTTTGTCGCGGATGACGGCGTTTCTCCATCATCGCGCTCTCCTTATTGGACGATTGTTCTATTTCTTTGGCCATATAGGTTCCCGCAGATTCGAGAATCCGATAAAAGCAGCGCCTTACCCACGCGTGTTCATGCGCCAGGTAGTTCTACGGTAATCCCTGGAAGGCCGGCATTAACCTTCATCCCTTTAGACTGTTGGGCGCCGTACTCTCCGAGGCAGGCCCATGAAACAGGCGAGGCGCAATCCAGTCCCACCATGCGCCTCGCCTTTACTTTTCTCAGGCAAATGGCATCATCAGCACATGCTTGCACGATGGTCCTATATCAGCTCCAGCAAGTTGGACACGATCGACGCCGAAGAACGCATTCGGGAAATCGTCCATGTCTCGGTCCCGCGCAATCGTTCGCTGAATGTGACGGGCACCCTCCTGTTCTCTGGCCGCCGCTTCGCGCAATATCTGGAAGGTGCGCCAGCCGCGATCGAAGAACTCAAGGCGAGCATCCTGCGAGACTCGCGACACAGCGACGTCAGGACGATCGCATCGGGAAAAACGCCCCATCGTCACTTCGTCACCTGGTCGCTCGCTTATGCCGGCCCCTCCCATTTCGTCGCGGATATAGTGGAACGGTCCCTGAATGACGCCCTGGAAAAGGGCGATGAAGGGATCGAAGCGCTCATTCAGATGATGTCGGAATTCTCGATCCGCGGCCGTAGCTGACAGCGGTCACAAAGCTCTACCTATCCGTCAGGCTGATATAGGGTCCGTCCACCTCACGATCGTCACCTTCCCAGACGTCCCTGAAACTTACCGATCCGGATCAATTTCAACGATGCTGGTCACGAATATTGATCCAAATTGGTCATGGGACACGGCGGCCAGTGACAAGCTGATAGACAAGGACGATCAGCGCCAGCACCAGCAGCAGGTGGATAAGTCCTCCGCCCACCGGCACGATAAATGCGCCAAGTGCCCAAAGAACAAGGATGATGATAAGGATCGTCCACAACATGGTCGTCTCGCCTCTGAATGATCGTATCAGCGCAATCGCTTCACGATATAATAGTTCCGGTCCCGCGCCTGCAGTCTTACACGCAGGAAGACAGGACGGCATCGATGCCGAGACCGTCCTGTCCTGCGATCATCGCTGCGTGACGGTCGTCGTGGTCTTTTCGACAACGGAAGCGCGGACCGGGCTCGTCGACTTGCGCACGACCTTGCGCTTGACCGGAGCGGCCTTGCGCACGGTGACGGGCGCGGTCTTGACGGTTTCGGTCGTCACCGTGGTGGTTGCGGGCGCCGGGATAGCGGCGGCGCGAGCGGCCCGCGCATCGGCCGCAGCGGAAGCCGCTGCGCGTTCGGCGGCGTCGGCCCGCGCATTCGCGGCGGCGGCATCCTGCTGCGCGGCCGTGGCCGTTGCCGCGTGCATATGCGCGTCGGCATCGGTGCGCGCCTGGCTTTCACCGATCGCCGTGTCCGCGAATTGCTGCGCGTCGACGGCGGCGCGGATGGCGGCCTGCTCCTTGCCGCTCTTGAGCTGTTCCTGCGCAAGCCGCAACGATGCCTGCGCTTTGGCCAGCACGGCCGGATCGAAGTCGCCGGCCTTCAGCTTGGCGGCGGCATCGATTTTCCCTTGAGCTTGCGCGATCGCGGCAAGAGCGCGCTCCTCATCTCCGGCAAGCGCGGGAGCGGTCGCCAGGAACAAGGCCGATGCAGCAGCGAAAGCGCGCATGGAAAGGCTGATCTCACGCATATACTCTCCTCTATTTGTTTTCGGACCTCTAAAACGAACCAGTCTGCAACTGTGTTCCGTTTAGCTGTCGAGATGCCATGACATGCGCTGTTCAGTGTCAGCATGCCTCGCCCGCCGGACGAATATTCCCCTTATTCAGGCTAAAGCTGCGCTTCACCTTCCTTGTAAAATCGGCGATGCCAGAAGCTCGGGAACGCCATGTCCGCCGAAAAGATCCCGCCCTTTCGGTTCTATGACATGGAGATATGGTCGCCGCTATGATAGGCGCAGTTCTCTCAATTGTGATCGCATGCCCATGACCGAACCTACCCAGTCCCAAGTCGACCAGTTAACGCAGGCGTTCGGCACATTCACGCGGCGCTTCAAGGTCGCGGAGGCGGCGGCAGCGGCAGAGAATGCGCTCAATCCGCTCGATGCGCAGACGCTGATCTATGTCCGGGACCATCCCGGCTGCGGCCTGAGCGATGTCGCGCGTTATCTCAACGTGGCGATCACGACCATGTCGTCGGCTACCACCCGATTGGTCCGCAAGGCGTTGATCGAACGCCGCCGTCCCGCTGACGATCGCCGCTCAGTCGCCCTCAGCGCGACCGAGAAGGGCGGGAATGTGGTCGACGATCATATCGCGGCCTATCGGGAAACTTCTCGCTGGATGCTCCGGGCATTGGACAGGGAGGAACGGGAGCAATTGATCCGCCTGACGGGAAAAATTGCGTCGAGCGAACCTTGAATACTACGAAATTCGTAATATCTCTGCGTGGGCGCCGAAAACGATCGGAGATGCGCGATGGCGATAATAATCAACGGTTCCGATTATGCCGTGCCCGCGGACCCGCGGGTTTCCCTGCTCGACTTGCTGCGCGACCGCCTTGGCCTCACCGGAACGAAGCTGGGGTGCAACCAGGGCGCTTGCGGCGCTTGCACGGTGCTGGTCGACGGTCAGCGCATATTATCCTGTCTGACCCTGGCGGTGCAGGTCGATGGCCGGGAGGTCCGCACGATCGAGGGGCTGGGGCAGGAGGATGGCGGGCTCCATCCCTTGCAGGAAGCCTTCATCCGGCATGATGGATTGCAGTGCGGCTATTGCACGCCGGGCCAGATTTGTTCGGCCCTGGCCATGCTTGAGGAAGCCGGACGCGGAGATCCCAGTCATGTGACGGCAGATCTTTCGGCGGCCCCCCTCCTGACGCGCGAAGAAATCCGGGAGCGCATGAGCGGCAATCTCTGCCGTTGCGGCGCGCATAACGGGATCGTCGAGGCGATCGAAGACTATATGGCGGGAGCGGATGCATGAACCCCTTTTCCTATGGGCGCGCCGAGGATGTCGTGGACGCGATGCGCCAGGGCGCGAACGGCGCCGGGCGTTTTCTTGGCGGCGGCACCAATCTGGTCGACCTGATGCGGCAGAATGTGGAGAAACCGAGCGCCCTGGTCGATCTGACCGGCTTGCCAGCCGCCATTGAAGAGGCGCAGGATGGCGGGATGCTGATCGGGGCGTCGGTACGCAACGGCACGCTGGCCGCGCATCCGGCGGTACGGACGCGCTACCCCCTTCTATCGCGCGCGTTGCTGTCGGGCGCATCGAGCCAGATCCGCAACATGGCGACGGTCGGCGGCAATATCCTGCAACGCACGCGCTGCGCCTATTTCTACGATCCGGAGGGCGCCCGCTGCAACAAGCGCCAGCCCGGCAGCGGATGCGATGCGATAGAGGGCTTCACCCGTTATCACGCGATCCTGGGCGGCTCCGGCCAATGCGTGGCGACCCATCCGTCGGACATGTGCGTGGCGCTGGCGGCGATTGGCGCGGATGTGCAGGTCATGGGCACCAGCGGTGAAAGAACGATCCCCATCGTGGATTTTCACCGCTTGCCCGGCGATCGCCCCGATCTGGAAACCGTGATGGAACCGGGCGACCTCATCACCGCCATCCGCCTGCCGCCCTTGCCGGCCGCGATCCATTCGACCTATCGCAAAGTGCGGGACCGTTCGAGTTACGCTTTTGCGTTGATATCGGTTGCCGCCATTCTCGACGTGAAGGATGGCTTCATCGATAGTATTCGTGTGGCATTTGGCGGCGTGGCGCCCAAGCCATGGCGCGCCCTCAGGGCCGAAGCGGTCTTGCGCGGGCGCGCTCCATCCGAAGCGGTATTTCGCGAGGCGGCCGACGCCGAACTCGTCGAGGCCCGGACATTGGCGGGCAATGGCTTCAAGCCCGACCTTCTCCGCCGCACATTGACCGCCGTCCTTGGCGAATTGGCGGAGAAGCGGGCATGAGCAAGCTGCAAAATGCCATCGTCGGCGGCGTCCGCGCGGTGCTGGGCCAGGTTCCCGCCGGCTGGCTGCCAGGCGGCAGGCCCGATCCGCTGATCGAGAAGCGCGTGACGCTGGGGACGCAACAGCCGCGCCTGGACGGTCCCGAAAAGGTGCGGGGCGCGGCGCGCTTTGCCGCGGAGATTCCGCTGGACGGCTTGCTGTTCGCAGCCTTCGTTCATTCCACGATCGCCAGGGGCACGATCGAGCGGCTGGACGTGGCGGCCGCCGAGGCCGCGCCCGGCGTCCGGCTCGTGATGACGCACCATAATGCGCCGAAAATGGCGGTGCCGCCGGCAATCGGCATTTCCAACCTGAAAGCGGCTGGCAACAATATCCTGCCCGTCATGCAGGACGCCACTATCCGCTGGAACGGGCAAGTCGTCGCGGTCGTGCTGGCCGACACGCAGGAAGAGGCGGATCACGCGGCCAGCCTGATCGCGATCACCTATCAGCGCGCCTCCGCCCGCACGCGATTCGAGGACGGCAAGGCCGGGGCGCGGACCCCGCCTTCCATCCTGATCGAGAAAAATCCCGTCACCATCGGGGACGCCGAAGCGGCGCTGGCCGGGGCAGCCCATCAGGTCGATGCGGTCTATCGCACGCCCTGGCAGAATCACAATCCGATCGAGCCGAATGCAGCCACGGTCCAGTGGAACGGCGACCGGCTTCTGGTCCATGACGCGACGCAGATGATCCATGCGACGGCCGGGTCCCTGGCCAAGATTTTCGGCCTCAAGGAAGATCAGGTGCGGGTGTTGTCTCCCTTCGTGGGCGGCGGCTTTGGCAGCAAGGGATTATGGGATCACCAGATATTGGCGATAGCGGCGGCGCGGCTCGCCGGGCGTCCGGTCAGGATCGTGCTGTCGCGCAAGTCCATACACCGCCTCATCGGCGGACGCTCAGCGACGGAACAACGCTTCGCACTGGGCGCCGATGGTGAGGGCCGGCTGAAGGCGCTCATCCATACCGGCTATTCCGTAAAACCCCTGCACAGCGTCTGCGACGAGCAGTTCAGCATGACCGGCCGCACGCTCTACGCCGCCGAAACCTTCAAGATCGAGCAGCGCCATATCGACCTGGACCTGCTCGCCAACAGCTTCATGCGCGCGCCGGGAGAAGCCGTGGGCACCTTCGCGCTGGAAAGTGCGATGGACGAACTGGCCCATGCCATCGGCCTCGATCCCATCGAACTGCGCCGCCGCAATGTCGCGCATTGCGCGCCCCTATCCGGCGCCCCTCATTCCCAGAGCGACCTGATGCAGGCCTATGCCATGGGCGCCGAACGCTTCGGATGGGACCGGCGATCGGCCGAACCGGGGATGAAACGCGACGGCGAATGGCTGATCGGCATGGGCTGCGCCAGCGGCACCTTTCCCTATGCGCGCATGCCCGGCATGGCGGCACGGATCACGATCGACGAGAGCGGCCATGCCACGGTCGCCAGCGCCGCCCATGAAATGGGAATGGGCACGACGACCGTGCAGCGCCAGCATGCCGCCGACCGGCTGGGCCTGCCGCTGGAAAACGTCACCGTGGAGATCGGCGATTCCAGCCTGCCTTTCGGCAGCATGGCGGGCGGTTCTTCCCAGACGGCATCGCTCGGCGCGGCCATTACCGCCGCGAGCGCGAAACTCATCCCGGAACTGATCCGGTTGGCCGGCAACGATACCCCGCTTGCCGGTCTCCGTGCGGGCGAGGTCGAAACGGCCAATGGCGGCCTCCGGAAAATCGGAGACCCCTCGCGTCACGAAAGCTACGCCTCGATCCTGAAACGCGCCGGACGCAAAAGCGTGAGCGCCACCGGCCAGAGCGGACCACCGCTGGAAATGCTGAAATTCGCGATGCACAGCACCTCCGCGATTTTCTGCGAGGTCAAGGTCAGCCAGGTGACGGGCGAGGTACGGGTGTCGCGGATCGTCGGCGCCTTCGATTGCGGCCGTATCCTCAACCCGCAGACGGCCGCCAGCCAGTTTCGCGGCGGCATCATCATGGGCCTGGGCCTTGCATTGACCGAGGAAACGCTGCTCGACGAACGCACCGGGCGGATCATGAGCGGTTCGCTTGCCGACTATCATGTCCCGGTTCATCTCGACGTGCCGGAGATCGACGTGCTGTGGACCGACATCCCCGATCCACGCGCGCCGATGGGCGCCCGCGGCATTGGAGAAATCGGTGTGGCGGGCGTTGCCGCGGCTGTCGCCAATGCCGTCTTCAATGCGACCGGCAAGCGCGTGCGCGACCTGCCGATCACGCTCGACAAGCTTCTGCCCTAAGAGTTTTCTCTGATTGGGGCGTTTTGGGTCAAGCTGTTTCCTCGTATTCGTGACCGTTCCCATGGATCACTCGCTTCTCTCCGCGGTCAGCGCTGGGCTGCCGCATAATGGGGTCAGGAGAGCGGGATGCCT